>UREZ01000086.1 GCA_900547025.1 uncultured Collinsella sp. | reverse complement strand
GACCGCAACCAAACGCCGCGAGGCCGACGCCGCGCACATCATCGCCGGTGTTGTCGATGGACATACCACCGGCGCGCCCATCGCCGCGATTATCGAGAACACCAACACGCGCTCCAAGGATTACTCCGAGCTGCGCCGCAAGCCCCGTCCCGGACATGCGGACTTCCCTGCGCGCGTGAAGTATCACAACATGCACGATGTCGCCGGCGGCGGACACTTCTCCGGCCGCCTAACGGCACCCCTGTGCATCGCCGGCGGCATTGCGCTGCAGGCACTCGAGGCCCGCGGCATTAAAGTGATGGCGCATGTGGCGCAGATCGGCGGCATCTCCGACCTGCCGCTGGACGACATAGTCTATCGCGAGGCCGACCGCAAGGCGATCCTTACGAACGATCTGCCGTGCATTGACGCCGCCGCAGCCGGCCGCATGCGCGAGGAGATCCTAGCCGCGCGCGACGAGCTTGACAGCATCGGCGGCATCGTGGAGTGCGGCATCTACGGACTTCCCGCGGGCATCGGCGACCCCATGTTCGACGGCATCGAGAACCGCATCGCGCAAATCGCGTTTGGCATTCCAGCCGTAAAGGGCGTGGAGTTTGGCATGGGCTTTGCCGTGGCCGCCATGCGCGGCAGCGAGAACAATGATCCGTATCGCATCGATGCCGAAACCGGCGAGATCGAGGTCGAGTCCAACAACGCCGGCGGCATCCTGGGCGGTATTTCGACCGGCGCGCCCGTCATGTGGCGCATGGCCGTAAAGCCGACGCCCTCCATTGGCCGTGAGCAGCAGACGGTGGACATGGACGCTATGGAAAATGCCGAGCTCTCGGTCCACGGCCGCCACGATCCCTGCATCGTCCCCCGAGCTGTCCCCGTAGCCGAGGCAGCCGCCGCCCTTGCCATCTGGGACGCCCTCCTCGAAGACGCCGCCCAGCGCTAACTACCCACCCCTCAACATCCCCCGATACGTGAAAGGGGTCTCCATGGACCTTGCTGACATCCGCCAGGCCATCGATGGCATCGACACCACGCTCCTCAACAGCTTTGTCGAACGCATGGACATTGCCACCGAGGTCGCCAAGTCAAAAATCGAGATGGGCAAGGCCGTCTTCGACCCCGCCCGTGAGCGCTCCAAGCTCAACAACCTCGCCAGCCGCGCGCCCGAGCGCTACGAGGCGCAGACCATCACCCTGTTCCGTCTCCTCATGAGCATGAGCAAGGCCGAGCAGCAGCGCTACATCAACGAGCTCAAGGGCATCACCGTCTCGCAAAAGGCCCACGCCACGGCCGTGGCCTTTGACACACCCTTCCCCCAGACGGCCACCGTCGCCTGTCAGGGCGTTGAGGGCGCTTACAGTCAAATCGCCGCGTGCAAGCTCTTCGACGTGCCCGACATCGCGTTTTTTGAGACCTTCGAAGGCGTTATGTGCGCCGTGCGCGACGGCTTCTGCGAGTTTGGCGTGCTGCCCATCGAGAACTCCACCGCCGGCTCGGTCAACGCTGTCTACGACCTGCTCGCCCAGTTCGACTTCCACATCGTGCGCTCGCTTCGCCTCAAAATCGACCACAACTTGCTCGTCAAGCCCGGCACCAAGCTCGCCGACGTGCGCGAGGTCTACAGCCACGGCCAGGCTATCGCCCAGTGCGCCGGCTTTATCGAAGCCCACGACCTACACGCCACCAAATACCCCAACACGGCCATGTCGGCCGAGATGGTCGCCAGCTCTGAGCGCACCGATGTTGCCGCCATCGCATCGCGCAGCTGCGCGGCACTCTATGGCCTGGAGGTGCTGGAGCCCAACATCCAGGACTCGGACAACAACTACACGCGCTTTGTCGTCATCAGCCGCGAGCCGCGCGTCTATCCCGGCGCCAACCGCACCTCGCTCATGATCACCACGGCCAACGAGCCGGGCGCCCTCTATCGCGTACTCGAGCGCTTCTACGCGCTCAACATCAACCTCATCAAGCTCGAGAGCCGCCCCATCCCCGGGCGCGACTTTGAGTTTATGTTCTACTTTGACCTGGACTGCCCCTTTGGCAGCAGGGCCCTCGATGACCTGCTCGATTCCATCGACGACGTTTGCGAGAGCTTCACCTACTTTGGCAGTTACACGGAGGTGCTCTAGATGACCGATGTCGCCGCAACCCGCCCCTACGGCGTGCTGGGCCGCGTGCTGGGCCACAGCTACACCCCGACCATCTACAAGGAGCTCGCGGGGCTAGAGTATGTGCGTTTTGAGCGCGAGCCCGAGGACCTCCAGGCTTTTATGACAGGTGACGAATGGGAGGGCACCAACGTGACCATCCCCTACAAGCGCGCCGTCATGGAATACCTGGACGAGCTGAGTCCACTCGCCGAGCGTATGGGAAACGTCAACACCATCACGCGCCTGCCCGACGGCCGCCTGCGCGGCGACAACACCGACTACTTCGGCTTTCAGTGCCTGGTCGAGGAGTTGGACGTTGAGGTCGCCGGCAAGAAGGCCCTCGTGCTCGGTGCCACCGGTGGCGCCGGCACCACTGCCAGCATGGTGCTCGGCGACATGGGCGCCATCGTCGTGCCGGTCGGCCGCACGAGCGAAGTCAACTACGACAACATCGCGCAGCAGTCCGACGCCGCGTTGCTCGTCAACTGTACGCCTGCCGGTATGTTCCCCCACTGCCCCGACGCGCCTTGCACGCTCGAGGGGCTCGATGCGCTCGAAGGCGTCATCGACATTGTCTACAACCCTGCACGCACGGGACTCATGCTCGAGGCCGAGCGCCGTGGCATCCCCTGCATCGGCGGCCTGCTGATGCTCGTGGCCCAGGCGGCACAGGCCGTCGAGCGCTATACCGGCCAGGTCACCCCGCGTGAGCGCATCCTGGACGTAACGGAGCGCTTGTCACGCCGCGAACAGAACATCGCGCTGATCGGCATGCCGGGCTCGGGCAAGACCCGCGTGGGCGAGCAGATCGCCCTGCTCACGGGGCGAGAGCACATTGACCTGGACCGCGCCCTCGAGGAGCGCTTAGGCATGCCCTGCGCCGACTTTATCGTCGAGCGCGGCGAGGCGGCCTTCCGCGAGCAGGAGACGGCGGCGCTGGCCGACATCTCCAAGCGCAGCGGCCTGGTGCTTTCCACCGGCGGCGGCGTGGTCACGCGTGACGAAAACTACCCGCTGCTGCACCAGAACAGCCAGATTGTGATGCTCAACCGCAAGCTCGACGAGCTCGCCCACAAGGGCCGCCCCATCACCGCCCGCGACGGTATCGACAAGCTGGCCGAGCAGCGCATGCCGCGCTACCGCGCCTGGGCCGACTACATCATCGACTCACGCGACTGCGCCGCCAACACCGCCCAAGCCCTCCTCGACACCCTCCCATCCGCTCTCTAATCAAAACCACCACAAAGGGGACAGGCACCTTTGTGGTGGTTTTCCAATCGCAAAGGAAGCAACCATGAAAGCACTCGTCATCAACGGCCCCAACCTCAACATGCTCGGCATTCGCGAGCCGGGCATCTATGGCCGCGACAACTACGACCGCTTAGTGCAGATCTGCCAGGAAGCGGGCGCTGCACAGGGCTTCGACGAAGTCGAGGTTTTCCAGTCCAACCACGAGGGCAGCATCGTCGACAAGATCCAGGAGGCCTACGGCAAGGTCGACGGTATCGTCATCAACCCGGCGGCCTACACGCACACGAGCGTCGCGATCCTCGACGCACTCAAGGCCGTCGCCATCCCGGCCGTCGAGGTCCATATCAGCGCCGTCGAGACCCGCGAGGACTTCCGCCAGGTGAGCTATGCACGCCTAGCCTGCTTCGCCACCATCACCGGCGAAGGCCTCCAGGGCTACGCCCACGCGCTGGAGCTGCTGAGGGAACGTCTCGAAAAGTAAGCAAACGGTGACAATTCACGAACGCTGATTCGCGTGACTACAACGCCAGTGCCGGCAGCAGCAATCTCGCTGCTGCCGGCATTTTATTACTGGCATATAATCGTTGCAGTCACACAATGTCTGGAGACCCGCATGCTGAGCATTCATCTGGGAGATTACCCCGGCTCCATCTACGATACCAAGACCTACTTTAAGAACTCGTACTTGGATTCATGGTTCGAAGACCCCATGGTTGCGCAAATTATTAAAGGCGTTGACGGATCGGAGCTCATCGGCTCTCACAACATCATAAGCAAGCAGCTGGGCTCGATCAGCCCGCTCGAGTTATCCGGCGGAGTAAAGACGCTCCTGCTTGTCCGCAATCTCCCCAACATGGTCTTTAATGCTTCCACCTGCGGCGATAACTGCGCCCGTTGGCTGCTCAAAATTGGCAAAGAACAGGATGTGCTGGTAACCCTTTACCACATCATGAAGTTCCCCTGGAAGCGTTTTGAGATTCGCATCGATAACGATGGCCGCATCGTCAGGAACATGCAGGAGTTTGTTGGCGCCACGAATGTTTTTCTGGATGTTGAAGATGCGACTAGAATGCCGCACTAAGTTCTATTGCCGTAATCGCGGAATGCGGTTGCGAAAGACTTATCGGAGTGTTCGAGGGCAGAGCAGTAAGCCAAGCAAAACGTTTAAAACCAAGGCTACGCCCATGCGTTGGAGTCGCTGAAAGGCCAATCCACATCAGCAAGACGAAAAAAGCCCGGACCACCAAGCGGTCCGGGCTTAATAAACGATGGTGCTCCATGGCGGATTCGAACCGTCGACCTTGGGATTAGAAGTCCCCTGCTCTATCCAACTGAGCTAATGGAGCAAATAACCGCACGCCCAGCCAAACAATTCGGCCAAGCGCAAGTAATTATAACCTAGTTGAACTGCTCGCGATACGCCTTGCAGACCTCACTGACCGGGCCGTCCATGCGAAGGTCACCCTTCTCAATCCAAACGGCACGCTGGCAGATGCGCTCAACCTGCTCCATGGAGTGCGAAACGAACAGAACCGTCACGTCGCCGCTCTGGATAAAGTGCTGGATGCGGGCCTCGCACTTCTGCTGGAAGAACACATCACCGACGGACAGCGTCTCGTCAACGATCAGAATATCGGGCTCGGTAATCGTCGCGATTGCAAAGGCGATACGCGCCACCATGCCCGAGGAGAAGTTCTTAAGCGGCATATCGACAAAGTTCTGAAGCTCAGCGAACTCAATAATGCCGTCAAAGTTGGCGTCGATGAACTCCTTGGTATAGCCGAGCAGGGCGCCGTTCAGATAGATGTTCTCGCGGGCGGTCAGCTCGGGGTCAAAGCCGGCACCAAGCTCAATCAGCGGCGCAATGTTACCGTGCACCTTAACGCTGCCCTCGCTAGGCTCAAGCACACCGGCGATAATCTTGAGCATCGTAGACTTACCGGAACCATTGGTGCCAACCAGACCCACGACCTCGCCACGATGAATATCAAACGAGATATGCTTGAGCGCCCTAAACTCCTCAAAGAACAACTCGTGCTTGGCAAGCTTGATGAAGTACTCCTTGAGGTTGGTCAGCGACTCGGACGCCATGTTAAAGATCATGGTGACGTCGTCGACCTCGACAGCCAGAGGCTGCTCGCTGTAATCAACAACAGATTCAGTCATCACAGCACTCCTTAGATGTAGAGGATGAACTTGCGCTCGGACTTATGGAACACGGTGTAGCCAATAACAAGCGCAAGAACCGCCCAAGCAACGCACATACCAAACGTCATAAGCGAGGGCGTAGTCTGGAACAGGAAGATATCGCGCATAAACTGCAGGTAGTTGAACATGGGGTTCGCATACATCAAGATACGCACGAGATGCGGCATTTGCGCAATATAGTCAGTCGTCCAGAAGATGGGCGTAATGTAAGTCCACGCCGTAATGACGACGCTCCACAGATGCATAACGTCGCGGAAGAAGACCGTAAGGGCAGAGAGCATCATGCCCAGGCCCATGCAGAAGCACATAAGCAGCAGCAGGCAAACCGGCAACAGAATCAGGTGCCAAGAAGGCATAACGCGGAACCACAGCATGACGATGGCGACGGCGACCAGCGAGAAGGCAAAGTTGACCAGCGAGAAGAGCACCTTCTGCACCGGGAAAACCCAGCGGTGCACCTTAACCTTCTTGAGCAGAGGGGCAGCGCCCACGATCGACGTCAGGGCCTGGTTAGTAGACTCAGACATGACGGCAAAGGTGATGTTACCCACGATCAAGTACAGCGGGTACATCTCGGGCGTCATTGAGCCATTGCGGCCCTGGCCAAAAATCGTCGAGAACACGATGGCCATGACGATCATCATCAGCAGCGGGTTGAGCACCGACCATGCGACGCCCAGAACGCTACGGCGATACTTGATCTTAAAATCCTTGGTAACCAGCTGACGAAGGATAAACGCGTCCTTCTCAAATTCGTTCTTAGCAAACGTCGCAGGCAGACTGCGAGTTTCTTGTTGCTTTGTCTGATCCGACACGGATGCAACTCCTTTACTCGTAATCGTTGACAAACGAACAGTATAGACCCGACGGCCATGCAAACGATTCGCGCAACAAAACTGGAGAACTAACCCACATCTTAGGATGCCAGGCCCAAACGGCTATACTTTCTAGGATTGAATGTATAAGGAGCATTAAGTGAATTCTGAATCCATCGCCGTCATCATCCCTTGCTACAACGAAGCGCTCACGATCGGCAAAGTCATCGACGACTTTCACCGCGAGCTTCCGCAGGCGACGGTCTATGTCTATGACAACAACTCGTCGGACGATACCTCACGCATTGCCACCGAGCACGGCGCCACAGTCCGCTTTGAGCCCCGTCAGGGAAAGGGCAACGTGTGCCGCCAGATGTTTCGCGATATCGACGCCGATTGCTACCTGATGGTCGACGGAGACGACACCTACCCCGCCGAGGCGGCCAAGGCCCTCTGCGAGCCCATCCTTAACGGCACGGCCGACATGACCGTAGGCGATCGCCTTTCCAACGGCACCTACGCCGAGGAGAACAAGCGTGCCTTCCACGGCTTTGGCAATAATCTGGTCCGCGCCATGATCAAGTGGATCTATGGCTACAGCTTCGATGACGTCATGACAGGCTACCGCGCCATGAGCCGCCCGTTCGTTAAAACCTTCCCAGTGCTTTCCGAGGGCTTTCAGATCGAAACCGAGCTCTCGATCCACGCCGTCGACCACCGCTGGCGCATCAAAGATGTGCCCATCGAGTACCGCGACCGTCCCGAGGGTTCCGAGTCCAAACTCAACACCGTGAGCGACGGCATTAAAGTCGTTGCGATGATCGGCACGCTGTTCAAGGACTACCGCCCGCTGAAGTTCTTCAGCCTCGTTGCGCTTCTGTTCGCGGTATTCGGCCTCGCCCTGGGCATGCCCATCGTTGTCGAATATTTCCAGACCGGCCTCGTCCCGCGCTTCCCCACCGCTATGCTCGCCGCCTCGTTTATGTTCCTGTGCGGCCTGAGCCTTGCGACCGGCTTCATCCTAGATTCTGTAGCAAAGGTCGAAAAAAAGCAGTGGGAGGTCAACGTGTACAGCAAATACGCCTACGACGACCAGCCCGGCCACCCTACTTCCATGCCAAGCGAGAGGTAGATCTTCCGCAAAATACTATTGGCACCACTGCGCAGATAGCCACCAACAAGAAAAG
>UREZ01000085.1 GCA_900547025.1 uncultured Collinsella sp. | reverse complement strand
CGCGCCCCGCAGTGCCCGCTTCCCCCGAGAACAATTATCAGTGCAGGTAGAAGGCTTGCTATGATTTGAAAATAGAGGGTGTGGTTGACTCATTCAGGTTCAGCCCCGTAATCCGGTGTAGTTTTGAAATGGCGCTGAATGAGTGGCGGCGAATGAGCCGCAATGAAGCAGGCTGGGCCCCTCGTTTCCGAAACCTTTTCGCAACAAACTGTCCTCCACGGTGCAAGCTTTCGTCCGCAGCGTTCCCTGCGCTACACTTAGTCGCACTGTGGCGCCGCCGCGCCTCGCCCGACCCAAGGGGGACATTCATGAAGAACACTCAGCTGCTGCTGATCAACGATATGTGCGGCTATGGCAAGGTCGCGCTTTCCGCCATGCTTCCGGTGCTGTCGCATATGGGCTACCGCATCCACAACCTGCCGACGGCGCTGGTGTCCGATACGCTCAACTATCCCAAGTTCTACATCCACGACACCACCGAGTACGTGCGTCAGAGTCTCGCCATCTGGGAGGAACTCGGCTTTGAGTTCGACGCCATCTCGACCGGCTTTATCGTGACCGAGGAAGAGACGCGTATCATTTCGGACTTCTGTCACCGCCGCGCGCAAAAGGGCACCAAGGTGTTCGTCGACCCCATCATGGGCGACAACGGTAAGCTCTACGCCGGCGTGCCCGAGTCCACGATTGGCCTTATGCGGCATCTACTGGAGTGCGCAGACTACGCGGTGCCCAACTATACCGAGGCGTGCCTGCTTGCCGATAGGCCTATCGCCGAGCAGATTACGCCCGATGAGGCCCGCGCTCTTGTGGACGCCGTGCGTGAGCTGGGTGCCAAGTCTGTGGTCATTACGAGCGCCGTAGTCAATGGCACGAACGCGGTTATCGGTTACGACCATGTGGCGGGGGAGTACTTTACGATTCCCTTTGAGCTCATTCCGGTCTATTTCCCGGGCACGGGCGACACGTTCTCGGCGGTGCTCGTCGGCCGCGTGATGGCCGGTTGGAGCCTGCAGCGCGCAACGGCCGATGCCATGCGTGTGGTGGCTGAGCTTATCGAGCGCAATGCCGACCAGGAGGACAAGTCCGCCGGCCTGCCCATCGAGGCCTGCCTGGATGTGATTGACCATGAGTAGCGCCGACGAGAGCGGTACCGAGGCAGCGGGCGAGAGCAAACCGCTCGGCGCTCCGCGCGGCAAGCGTCCGCGTATCCGCATTAGCTGCGTGGACCAGCTGGGGACGTGCCGCTGCCATCATGGCCACAAGCCGGGCGACGTCTTTGACTTCGACCGCGATCGCGGCAAGATGTGCACCATGGCCTGCCATGTGGGCTTTCCCTATATCGACATCCTGCGCTACGGCGGCACCGTGCCCGGCAACGAGCCCGGCACGGCAAAGTTCTGTTGCCCCGAGGTCGATACGTTGAACGTCTGGCTTGCCGAGATCGTAGACGAGTAGTCGGGCGCAATGTGACAAAGGGACAGCCCCTTTGCCACATTCGCCGGTGGTGCCCCTTCTTTTACTTATAATCTCAAATCTCTGCATTTCATCCGATTTTAGGTTCTAAAAATTCTGTGTTTCATCGATAATCAAGCATATAAAACTTTGCATTTCATTCGATGACACCGAGGGGAGAGCCTATGCTGCGTAGGAAAATAGCGGCAGAGCTGGAGCGTTGGCTGAAGTCTTCCGAGCAAAAGGCCTTGTTCATTACGGGTTCTCGCCAGATCGGCAAAAGCTATTCGATTCGCGCATTTGGCAAAGCCAACCATGCAACCTACATCGAGCTTAACCTCATGGAAAACCGCCAGGCAAAAGATGCTCTTCTCGAGGCGCGGGATGCCGATGATTTCATCAGCAGGGTGACGCTTCTTTCGGGAAAGTCGATTGCGCCAGGCAAAACGCTCGTGTTTATCGATGAGGTCCAAGAGGCCCCCGACATCATGACGATGGCAAAGTTCCTTGTTGAGGACGGGAGGTGCCGTTGGGCGTTTTCGGGGTCAATGCTCGGGACTCAGTTCAAGGGCGTCAGGTCCTATCCCGTGGGGTATGTTCACGAGCTTAGGATGTTCCCGCTCGATTTTGAGGAGTTTTGCTGGGCAATCGGGGTGAGCGAGGGGGCTCGCCAAACGATACGTGACGCGTGTATCAGCGAGAGGCCCATTCCTGATTACATTCATGACGCGATGATGGCAAACTTCAGGACCTATACCGTTGTCGGCGGAATGCCTGAGGTCGTGCAGCGTTTCCTTGACACGCGGGGCGACCTTGCTTCTGTTCGTCAGCTACAGTCAGAGCTCAACGAACAGTACCGGCGGGATATCTCCAAGTATGCGAGCGGGCGAGCCCTTCAGGTGCAGAGCATCTACGATCAGCTCCCTATTATGCTCGAGGGCGAAAACAAGCGCTTCGTGCTCAATTCCATTGACCCCAAGGCTCACTACGAGAAGTATCAGCGAGATTTTGTATGGCTTGTCGATGCCGGCGTTGCTCTCAAAGCCGATATCGTAACCGAGCCAAAATCGCCCCTGCTCAAGACGGCGCGGCCATCGCAGTTCAAGCTATATCAATCGGATACGGGCATGTTGATGGCGCGCTACCCCGTTGGAGTCGCCCAAGCGGCGTATCTTGATAGCAAGGAGCCCAATCTGGGCGGCATTTACGAAAACGTGGTGGCCCAGCAGCTGGCTGCCCAAAATCACCAGCTTTACTACTATCAGACAAAAAAGCGCGGTGAAGTGGACTTTGTGGTCGATGGACCGGATGGGACGGCTGTTCCGATCGAGGTTAAATCGGGCTCCTATTACCACGCGCACGCTGCGCTCGGTCATGTGCTTGATACGGCTGAATATGGCGTAAGGCTCGGGATTGTTTTCTCGAGAGGCAACGTTGAGCGCAACGGAGCGGTTCTCTATTTGCCGCTATATGCGACTTGGGCCCTTACGGATGTTTTGGGCGACTCCTGTGCCGAGGGGATAAAGCTGGAGGTCAAGCCGGTCTAGGGCCAGTCCCTTTGTCACATTCATGAGCGTGGGCAATCTCCCGTTTAGAGCGCCGTTTCGCGCTCAAAGTGGGAGATTGTCCACGCTCAATTTATGCCGAGGGCGCGGTTAGCATGGTTCGTGCGCCCACGAACCTACAGCTGCTCGAGCATGGCGGTGCAACCGGCGAGCACATCGCGGTAGGTGGCATCGAAATTGCCGGTGTACCAGGGATCGGCCACGTCGCCGGGGCGATCGGTCCAATCGAGCAAGCGCGTAATCTTGACGTCGGGGTCGTCGCCAAAAATGCGACGCAGGCCGCGCGCGTTCTCAGCATCCATATATACAATGTGGTCCCAGTCGCCATACTCCGCGCGACGCACCTGGCGGGCACGGTGCGCGACGACGGGAATCCCGGCTTCGCGCAGCTTGGCGACCGTGCCATGATGCGGCGGGTTGCCAATCTCCTCGGTCGAGGTCGCAGCGGAATCGATGACAAATTCGCCCTCGCGCCCGGCGCGGCGCACCAACTCGGTAAACACCGACTCAGCCAACGTCGAGCGACAGATGTTGCCATGGCAGATAAACAGTACGCGTTGCATAGAACGATACCTTTCATATAGAAGGCTGCTAAAGAGTCGAAGCCGGGCGCATGCCAAGTTTTATTTCTTCGCCAGTTTGAAGTAGCGCTCAAATATCAATTCGAAAACGTAATAGAACATCAATCGACTGTCGAGGTCCATGCTGCCCAAGCGGATTTCTTTTTGCACGGTGTAGATAGGGTAGTCGGCTAGTTTCGAGAGAGAATTTCGAGAAAAGCCGGTGAGCGTGACGACCTTGCATCCGCGCGTTTTGGCTATCGATGTGGCGTCAATAGACACCTGCGTCTCGCCGCTTACGGAAACGCTGAAGACCAGGTCGTTTTTGCCGAGGAGTTCTGCGTAATGCCTCATGACATGGCGTTCACTGAGCGTGTCGGTATTCTTGCCCATTATTTTGAGCTTTTCAGCCATCTCGAGGCACGGGTACTTCGAAAAGCCCGAGCAGAAGAACACGATATGCGAGGCGTCCTGGATAAGACTCACGACCGAATCGATGACCCGGTCGTTAAGCAGATCTTTGGTCTGTACGAGCTGGGTATCAAGAGGAAGTGCCTCGATAGTGAATCGATTGCGGTCGAGCGAGGCGGAATACGATTGTTTGAGCTCCGTAAACCCCGAGAAGCCAAGCTTGTGGGCAAGCCTGACGATTGTATTGGGAGCGACGAAGAACCGTTCAGCAACGCTCTTAAGCGTGACATCGTCAATATCATCACGCAGCTCGATGATGTAGCGCATGATCTCGCTTTCGAGATCGTTGAGCTTGCTCTCGCCAGCTCGCACATGATCATAAAAAGATTCTTGATCTTTCATAAGATGTTTCAGCCCCTCGCACCTCGTCGTATATATGGTACCGCTTTGTGTTGCCAGGTGAGAAATCGGTAATCGGTCAAGATTGCCTATTGCCCGTGAGCTGGGCAAACGTGCGTGTCTGCCTACACATATCTGTGTTGTGAGCGAAATCATGTGTCCCCGTTTCGCATTGGCCCACACGGAGACTCTCAGATGACCTCATGTCGCAAAATATCAATCGAAACGAAGCAAGCCGAGGACAACCGCGGAGCCCAAGGTCTTCGAGAACACCGATCAGCCAACCCTGGAGGGACGGAACATGAAGGATAAGCTCAATATTGTGATCGTTGGCGGCGGCTCCACGTGGTGCCCTGGCATTCTTAAAGCCCTGACCAAGCACATGGACATTCTGCCACTGAACCGCGTGATGCTCTATGACATCGATGCCGAGCGTCAGCGTCCGATCGGCGAGTTTGGCAAGATCCTCTTCGCCGAGGAGGAGCCCGGTGTGGAGTTTGGTTACACCACCGATAAGGACGAGGCTTACACCGACGTCGACTTTGTGCTCTGCCAGATTCGTACCGGCGGCTACGAGATGCGTAGCAAGGACGAGAAGATTCCGCTGCATATGGGAATCATCGGCCAGGAAACGGTGGGCCCTGGCGGCATGGCTTACGGTATGCGCTCCATGCATGACATGGTTGAGATCGTCAACGACGTTCGCGCTCATAGCCCGGAGGCGTGGATTATCAACTACACCAACCCGGCTGCTATTGTGGCATATGGTCTCGAGCGCGTCCTGCCCGATGAGCATCGCGTCCTCAACATCTGCGATCAGCCCGTCAACCTCATGCGTTCTTACGGTCGCCTGCTCGGTCGCGATATGAGCAAGACGGAGCCCGTGTACTTTGGCCTCAATCACTTCGGTTGGTTCAAGCACATCTACGATGAAGAGGGCCATGACCTCGTCCCGCAGATTAAGGAGTACACGGAGAAGAACGGCTTCCTTCCTGCCGATGCCGAGCAGCGTGACCAGTCCTGGCTTGATACCTACGCCATGGTCAAGGACATGCTCGAGGACTTCCCCGACTATCTGCCTAACACTTATCTGCAGTACTATCTGTATCCCGAGTACAAGGTTGCTCACCTCGATCCCGACTACACTCGCTCCGACGAGGTTATCAACGGTCGTGAGAAGCGCGTGTTCGCCGAGTGCGAGCGTGTTGCCAAAGTCGGCACCGCAAAGAACTCCTCGGTTGTGCAGAACGATGCTCATGGCGATATGATCGTGGAAATCACCTCGGCCATTTATCGCAACACCAACAAGACCTTCATTGTCATCGTGCCCAACAACGGCATTATCGAGGGTATGCCCGATGACGCCATGGTCGAGGTCGCGGCAAGCGTGGGCGCCAATGGCCCGCAGCCCTATGCTGTTGGCAAGATCGGCACCTTCTATCGCGGCCTTATGGAGAACCAGTACGCCTATGAGCGCCTGACTGTTGAGGCTTGGATGGAGGGTTCCTACGAGAAGGCCCTGCAGGCACTCACGCTTAATCGTCTGGTCGGTGACGCAAAGAAGGCTCGCAAAGTGCTCGACAAGCTCATCGAGGCCAATAAGGATTACTGGCCGGAGCTTAAGTAGCTAGTTCCATAGCGCTTGATAACTGTTATGGGGCGTGTGGGCTGTAGAGCTGCACGCCCCGTTTCTTTAAGAGGGGTATCCCATGAACAAAGATGAGCTGCTGGCAAAGTTCCAGCGCCTGGGCAAAGTCCTCATGACGCCTGTCTTGATCCTGCCAATCGCCGGCATCCTTCAGGGCTTTGGCAATGCCTTTACCAGCCCCACCCTTACGGCAGCTGTTCCCTGGCTTGCTGCTCCGGGCTTTGCGATTTTCTTTTCGATTCTTAAGGCCGCAGCCGGCATCGTTATGAACAACATCCCGGTTATCTTCTCGATTTGTCTCGCCTATGGCTTCGCCAAGTCCGAGAAGGCTACCGCGGCGCTTTGTGGCTTTTTGGGCTACATGTGCATGAACTCCGTGATGGGCACGTTCCTTACGGCGACTGGCGTTATCGATCCCGCGAATCTTACGACGGGCCAGAGCACGATCCTCGGTATCACCACGCTCGACACTGGCGTTATCGGCGGTCTTCTGGTGGGTGCAATCGTCGCATGGCTGCATAACCGTTACTACAAGATTGAGCTGCCTGCCGTGTTCTCCATCTTCAACGGCACACGCTTTATCCCGGCGGTAACGCTGCTCTCATGCAGTGTCCTCGCATTGGCCATGTCCTTTGTTTTCCCGTTTATTCAGAACGCTCTCGGTGCGCTGTCCGAGTTCATCAAGACCACGGGTGCCTTTGGTGCATTTGTCTACGGCGCCGGCGAGCGCATGCTTCTGCCTTTTGGCCTGCATCACTTTGTCTATTTGCCGTTCTTCTTCACGTCGCTCGGTGGCGTCGAGACCATCGACGGCCAGACCGTTCAGGGCGCTATCAATATCTACAACGCGATCCTGGGCTCTCCCAGCACGCCGTTTAACATCGAGGTCAGCCGTTTTGTCATGAACGGCAAGGTTATCTTCGCCATGTTCGGCCTGCCCGGCGCTGCACTCGCCTTCTACAAGACGGCGCTTCCCAAGAACAAGAAGAAGACCGCAGCGCTCATGATCGCCATCGTGGTGCCTTGCATCCTCTCCGGCATTACCGAGCCGCTCGAGTACTCCTTCCTGTTTATCGCGCCCATCCTCTACGTGTTCCACGCTCTCATGGCTGGTCTTGCCTATGCGCTGACCTATATCCTGCAGTTCAACGTGGCTGGCTCCGCATCCTTTGGCGGCCCGCTCTTGTCGTTGATTTTTAACGGCATTATGGGTGCAGCCAAGGGCTCCAACTGGCAGGTTATCCTGTTCCTCGGCCCCATCTACTTCGTGGTGTACTACTTCGTCTTCAAGTTCATCATTCTTAAGAAGGGCCTTAAGACCCCCGGCCGCGAGGAAGAGTCTGACGATGAGGCCGAAAAGGCTCCCAAGACCGTGATCAGCGACCTCATTCCCGCCATCGTTGAGGCAGTGGGCGGCGACAACAATATTAAGTCTGTCGAGGCCTGCTTCACCCGTCTGCGCATCCAGCTCAATGACTGTGACAAGGTGGTTGATGACGCCGAGTTTACCGAAAAGCTCGAAGCGCGTGGCATCGTGCACGTTAACGGCGGCGTGCAGATTGTCTACGGCAACATGGCATCTAACTACGCAACTCAGATGCGCGAGCTGCTGGGCATGGAATAAACGCTCCACATATCTATAAAATCCGGTACAAAAAGCGGCGGCAGAC
>UREZ01000084.1 GCA_900547025.1 uncultured Collinsella sp. | reverse complement strand
TGGCGGCCAGGCTGCCCTCCTCACGCGAGTAGGCAAAGACGCTCGTGTAGTCAAAGCCGACGGTGTCCATAAAGTCAATAAGGTCGCGGAACTCGTCGTCGGTCTCGGTCGGGAATCCGACCATGGCCGTAGAGCGAATCACGATGCCGGGGATGCGCTCGCGAAGGTCGCGGAACAAATCTTCGAGCTCCTGGCGCGAACCGGAGCGACGCATGGCCTTGAGGATGCGGGCGTCGCAGTGCTGCACGGGGATATCGATATAGGGCAGCACCTCAGGCGTATCGCGAATCGTCTCGATAAGCTCGTCGGTCATACCCTCGGGCTGCAGATAGAGCACGCGGATCCAGACGTTGTGCGGACGCACGGCCTCGGCGACGGCACGCAGCAGCTGCGCCAGATTGCGCGGCGAGCCCTCGGCGACGTCCTCGTCGGCAAAGTCGGTACCCCAAATGCCCGTGTCCTGGCCGATCAGCACGATCTCGCGCACACCGCCGGCAACCAGGTCGCGAACCTCGGAGATAATGCTCTCGGCATTTCGCGAATGATAGCGACCGCGAATGTAGGGGATCATGCAGAAGCTGCAAAAACGATTACAGCCATCGGAGATCTTGACGTAGGCAACGGCACCCTCAACGGTACGCTTGACCTGCGGGATATAGGCCGCGATCTCGCGCTCCACGCCCAGTACGCCATCGATGACAGAGACGATACCGTCTTCCTCATCGGCCTTCACAAAGGCAGCGACCTCAGGAAGCTCGTCGGGCAGGTCGTCGCCGTAACGAGACGGCACGCAACCGCACATGACGATGGGGCAGGCGCGAACGCCGTCCTGCACCTCGTTGGCGAGCTCGAGCGTGGTCTCGATGCTCTCGGACGTCGCCGAGGCGAGAAACGAGCACGTGTTGACGATAGCGATATCGGCATCCTGCGGATCGAATGCCTCCTCGTAGCCCGCAGCGGTCAGCAGCGAACGCATGCGGTCGGTATCGACCTCGTTCTTAGCGCAGCCAAGCGTGATGTAGAGTACGGAACCCAACGGAGTATCCATGTTGGAGAACGGTCCTTTCGAGTAAATTAGCGGTAGTTGGTAAACTGCAGCGGCTGGCCGTAGTCCTGGTCGCGCAGGAACTGGATCACCGTCTGAAGCGCGTCCTTAGAGGCCGAGGTAACGCGCAGCTTATCGGCCTCGATGGTCACCTTGACCTTGAGCTTTTGATCCTTGATGTCCTTATTAATCTTCTTGGCGGTCGCTTGGTCGATGCCTTCGACGATATGGCCGAGCACGCGCACGGTACCGCCCGAAGCCGCCTGCGGCGCGTCCCAGGAGACAGCCTTGAGGTCGATGCCGCGCTTGATGAGCTTAGAGCTCAGCACGTCGACGATCTGCTTGGAGACGAAATCGGCCGGGGCATTGATCGTAAAGAGCTTGTCGCCCTTCGAAAGCTCGATGGAGGCGCCGGAGTCCTTGAGGTCATAGCGCTGAGAGATCTCGCGCGTGGTCTGCTGGAAAGCGTTATCGACCTCCTGCATATTGACCTCGGACACAACGTCGAAGCTGGAATCTTTAGCCATGGTTCTTCCTTTCGGTACGGGGAGCCTTAGTAGCTGTCGTACGAATAGTCAACTAATCGTTTGCTGCCTGGCCGTCGGATGCCGTGTCGGTGCCGTCGGCAGACTGAGCATCGGCGCCGTCGGCAGACTGGGCGTCGGTGCCGTCGGCAGTATCGGTGCCGTCGTTACCCTCGCCGTCCTTGGAGTCTGTGGACTCCTTCTTGGGAACGGTAATGGTCACGCGCGCCACGCCCGATGTCTTGGTGTCATAGCGGACCTTTTCACCGTTCTTGGTAACCGTGACATCGGAGGGCTTGGACGTGGTGATCTCGATCGAGGACTCGGGCGTGTACTCCTGCTCAAAGGGACCGGTCGCCTGGGCGCCGTAGACCGATTTGCCGTCGACCTTGACCTCAATCCAGGCGGTCTTGCCCTTGGCAACGGAAACCTTGACCTTGATGACCTCGTCCTCTTCCTTTTTTACCGTCGCCTTGGCGGCATCGGAATCGGCAGAATCCGTCGCATCGTCGGTGCCTTCATCCTCATCAACGGATTCGGTCTTCTTGGAAGACTTCTTGGTCGTCGTCTTGGTGGCCGCGGGCGTCTCGGGCGTCGGCTCGGGTGCAGAAGAGCCGCAGCCACGCAGGAGGACCACGATGAGCAAAATCAGCAAAAGTGCCACGGCACCGATGCCGGCGTAGATGATGCGCGGATCGAGACCATTGTTCTGAGGAGCACGTCCACCGCCGCGTCCGCGATTGGAGCCGCCACGGCCATTCCCCTGCGGCATACGGCCGCGACCGCTATCGGGACGACCACGATAGCCGCCCTGGCGCTGTGAGCCACGCTGGCCCGAACGCGGCGCAAGCTCACCACGGTTCTGATAGCCACGCTGGTCAGAGCGAGGCGCCGAAGAGCGCTGCCCGTAAGGCTGCGATTGGGAACGGAGGCGCGGCGTCACCTGCGTGGTATCGGCGTCGGCATATCCACCGCGGGAACGCCCGGCAGAAACTCCGCGATAACCGCGACCGGAGTAGCCACCGTCGCCGTAACCGGCGCGAGGATCGCGACTCAACCCGCGAGCGGCGGGAAGCGCGCGGTCATCCGGCATGGGCGTACTGCGAAAGCGATCTCGCTGAGAACGAATCTCCTCGCTAGAGCCCGTCTCGGTGATATAACCAGCCTGCGGAGGACGCTGGCCGTACCGCGTCGAGCGTCCTCCCTGAACCATCAGAAAGCGTCCGTTATCGACCGACGAACGCGAGTTAACGTAGCCGGCAGCATCCTGAAAACGACCGCCCTGCTGCGAGGTCTCGCGTTCATATGCCATGAGGTCGTCAAAATAAGCGTTGACGACCTCGCGCGGGTTAAGCCCCAAAAAACGAGCGTAGCTCGAAATCATGCCCTGCGCATAGCCACGCGGGGGCATCGATGCAAAGTTACCGGTCTCGAAAAACTCGATGATCTGCGGCCTGATTTTGATGGTGTTGGCGACCTGCTGGATGGAAAGGCCCATCCGGCGACGCTGCTCGAGCAGCATGTCACCAAAGCGTGCAGCCATCAGAATCCTCCAAACTCACGATCTTCACGTGCCATCTCGGCGTCGACAGACTCCAGCGCGGCAAGCCCCTCCTCATCCAGCAGGACCTCGCGCGGCTTAGAGCCGTCGGGTGGGCCGACGACACCCTTCTCTTCCAGCATGTCCATAATACGCCCGGCACGCGCATAACCAACCTTAAGGCGGCGTTGCAGGCCAGATGTGGAGCCAAGCTGCGATTCCACCACAATATGGGCGGCCTCCCAGATAAGCGGGTCGTCATCTTGCGGCTCGGCAACGCCCGTGCGAACAATGCCGCCGCCACCAGCCATAGACATGGAAGCGGGCGCCACAGCAGACAGAATCTCCTCGTGATAGTCGGGCTCGCTTTGCGACTTAACGAACTCGACGATCTCGTTGATCTCATCGTCCGAGACAAAGCAGCCCTGGATACGGCGGGGCTTGCCCCAGTCGACCTTGGAGAACAGCATGTCGCCCAAACCAGTAAGCTTTTCGGCGCCCATCTGGTCGATAATGACGCGGGAATCGATGCCCGTAGCCACGTTAAAAGCAATACGGTTGGTGATGTTGGCCTTAATAAGGCCCGTCACCACGTTGGAGCTGGGGCGCTGCGTAGCCACGATAAGGTGAATACCGGCGGCGCGGCCCAGCTGGGCGATACGGACGATCGAGGCCTCGACATCCTTGCCGGCGACCATCATCAGGTCCGAAAGCTCGTCGATGATGATGACCAGGTAGGGCATCTTTTGCGGTGGGTTATCGTAATGCTCAAACTCGCCGGCGGCCTGCTTTTCGTTATACGTCGAGATCTTGCGAACGTTGAGGCGCTCGAACACCTTCAGGCGACGCTCCATCTCGGACACGGCCCACTGAAGTGCACTGGCAGCCTGCTTGGGCTCGGTCACCACGGGCACGTAGAGATGCGGCAGGCCGTTATAGCCCGCAAGCTCGACGCGCTTGGGATCGACCATGATCAGGCGAACGTCCTCGGGAAGAGCGCGCATGAGCAAGGTCGTGATGATGGAGTTGATCATGACCGACTTACCGGAACCGGTGGTACCGGCAATCAGCAAGTGGGGCATCTTAGCGAGGTCGGCGACAACCGGAGTGCCCTCGGCATCGCGACCGATGGCCAGCTCGAGCGGGCCACCCTTCACATAGGGAAGCACGTCGCCCAGGTTGACGTTCTGACGCTTGCGATTGGGGATCTCGATGCCCACGAGCGAGGTGCCGGGAATCGGCGCGAAAATGCGCACCGACTGGGCGGCAAGCGAAAGCGCGATATCGTCCTCGAGGCTCGAGATCTTGCTCACGCGCTCGCCCTCGCCGGGCTGCAGCTTAAAGGTCGTGACCGTGGGGCCGGCAATCCAGCCGACGACGCGAGCGCTACGGCCAAACTCGAGCAGGGTAGACTGCAACGACTCGGCAGTCTGTTCCAGTTCCTTATCAGAAGACGCGGAGGACGCCGACTGCGGATTGGCGTGCAGGATTTCGAGCGGCGGGAGCTTGAGGCCGTCCTCTTGTTCGCCCTCGACACCGGCAGCAGTACCGTCCGCTCCCCCATCACCGGCTGCAACAGGAGCAGCTGAAGTCGTAGAGCTGGAGGCATCGGCAACCTTGGGATGCTTTAGGAAGTCGGGAATCTGCGGAGCTGCCGAAACGGGATTCACGGCAAACGGCGGTTCTGACTCGTCAGCATTGTCCGGGTCGTCTTCTATCGAAAACTGTCCGGTGACCTGTCCTGCCTTGGCACGGCGACGCGGCAGCAAGGTTGTCTTGGCGGTCTCGAGCGGAGTCTCGTCGTCCTCGTCATCGCCCTCGGTGAGTTCGATTTCGCTATCGGACCAAGACGGGTCGGGCTCGCTCGTGTTGAGCTTGGGCGCGGCCTTGCCCTTCTTGGCATGACGACGCGGCAGCAGCGTGGTCTTAGCGCGCTCGGCCTCCACGGCCTCGGACACGTCGACAAACGGGTCATCGTCCTCGTCGTCATCCAAAACCGGGTCGGCATCGCCTCCCATGACCGTGGTCACCGCGGCATCAGTTCCCTTCTGGCGCAGAATGCTCAGGTGCGGACGGGCGACGCCGGGAACCGACAGGGCCTCTTCGTCGCCCCACGGGCTCACATTGACATCGGCACGACGGCGCTCGGCAAAATCGGCGGCGCGATCGCGTGCGGAGCGCAAAACGCCGCCCACCGAAAAGCCGATAATGACCAGGCCAACGACGACAAGCCCAAGCAAGACAACCATGGCAATAGGTTTACCCAGGGCGTTTTGCAAGGTACTTGCGATAAAGGCGCCAATGTAGCCGCCCGACGCAGATAGGTTTTGCGGCGTAAACATGAGGTCGCACGAATCGCTCGTGCCCGGCACCATCAGCGACAGGATAGAGACAATGGCCACAAACACCACGGCGCCACCCGCGACCGAGCGAATGTTGAGCGGCGAGTCCTCACCCAAAAAGAGCGTGGCGGCAAACAGCAAGATGACGATCGGCAGCACGTAGGCGCCCAGGCCAAAGCCAAGGTGGTAGAAACCGGCAACCGCAGCTGTCACGGGCGCCGTTGCCGGGGAAATCACGGCAATAAAGGACGCAATCGCCAAAACGGCAATGACCACGCCGGCGATATCGCGATTGGCCGAAGGCTCGACCAGGGACTCGAACTCATCGAACTCGGACTCGTGGCCCTTATTGGCACGCAGATGGGAACCGGCACCCTTAGCAGATGCCGGTTGGTTGTTGGCTTTGTTGCCTTTGGCGTTTTGTGCAGATCCGCGCGCCAAACTAAACCTCCATGACGACCGGGATAATCATCGGACGGGTGCGCGTACGGCTCCAGATAAAGTTGGAGAGCGAATCGCGCACGGCTTTGCGAATGGCATCGGAGCCGCTGCTGGTAAAGGTAAACTTACCCTTCTCGATCGTTTTCATGATGGCTGCTGAGGCATCCTCGGAGAACTGGTCGTCGATGGCAAACGAAACACCGCGGCCCGAGAACTCGATAGCCTCGATCTTCTTATGCTTGAGCGAGACGATGGCAACGGCCGTGACCATACCGTCATTGGCGAGCTTTTGGCGATCGCGCAGGACAATGGGGTCGGTGTCGCCGATGCGCAGACCGTCAACATAGACGACGCCGGACTCGACGGGCGTACCGCGCTTGACGATACCGCCACGCATCTCGAGCGTGTCGCCGTTATCGAGGATAAAGATGTGATCATCCTTGATGCCCATCTTACGAGCAAGCTGGGCATGGGCGCGCAGATGCACGGCCTCGCCGTGAACCGGCATAAAGTAGGTGGGCTTGGCCATGGCCATGAGGAGCTTGAGTTCCTCCTGGCTGCCGTGCCCCGAGACGTGAACGAGGGCGCGGGACTTATCCCAGACGTCGCAGCCAAGCTTGGCCAGGCTGTTGACGACCTGCTGAACGGCCTTCTCGTTGCCGGGAACGGGAGTTGCCGAGAGAATGACGGTATCGCCTTCGTGGATAGAAAGCGTCTTGTGCTCGCCGTTGGCCATGCGGGACAGGGCCGACAGCGGCTCGCCCTGCGAACCGGTGCACATGACGACGATCTTGTCGTCGGGCAGGTTATCGATATCGAAGGCATCGATGATATCGGCATCGTCGATGTTGAGGTAGCCCAACTCGCGCGCCACGCGGGTGTTGGTGAGCATGGAACGTCCAGTCACGACGACCTTGCGGCCGCACTTGCGGGCGGCGTCGCAGATCTGCTGCAGGCGATGGATGTGGCTCGAGAACGACGCGACGAACACGCGACCCGGGGCGTTCTTGATGGCATGCAGCAGGTTGGGACCAACCTCGGCCTCGGACTTGGTAAAGCCCGGAACCGCGGCGTTGGTGGAGTCGGAAAGCAGCAGGTCGATGCCCTGCTTGGCAAAGCGGCTGATGGCGGCATAGTCGGGCGTGACGCCGTCGATGGGCGTCTGATCGAGCTTAAAGTCACCCGTGTGCATAACGGTGCCCTGGTTGGTGCGAATGAACACGCCCAGTGCACCCGGAATGGAGTGCGTCATGGAGAAGAAATCGAGCGAGATGCCACCGAGATTGACATGGCTTCCGCCCTTGACCTCGCGGAACTTAGGTGCGCGGATGCGGAACTCGGAGAGCTTGCCCTCGATAAAACCGAGCGTCAGCTTGCTCGAGAAGATGGGCACCTTGTTGTTGAGATCCTGCAGCAGGTACGGAAGCGAACCAGTGTGGTCCTCGTGGCCGTGGGTGACGATGATGCCGCGGAGCTTCTCCTCGTTCTCCAGGACATAGGTGTAGTCGGGAAGCACCAGGTCGATACCGGGCTGAGAGTCGTCGGGGAACATGAGGCCGGCGTCAACGAGCACCATGTCGTCGCCGCACTCGAAGACCGTCATGTTCTTGCCGATGCCGTCAAGGCCGCCGAGCGGAATGACCTTCAAGGGAGATGATTTTTTAGCTGCCATAGGTTCGTGTGGTTTCCTTTCTTCGAAACGGGTCTGGAACAACCGACGGGGCGCTTCTGGCAAACCGACCGCCGGGAACGTACAACAAAGCATCACAGAGTCGATGCAATAACCACAGTATGATACCCATTTGCCCACCAACAGACCACCCATGCATCAAAGCCCCATCTGAACCTGTGTATCCCGCCGGTCAGGGCTCAGCGGCCCCGGCACGGGCTAAGTTTCCTGCTCTACAGTCCTGCTCACGACGGAGGCCACATTAAGTGGCCTCC
>UREZ01000083.1 GCA_900547025.1 uncultured Collinsella sp. | reverse complement strand
GCTGGCCGAGCTCATGCGTGATGATGCGGCGCCGCGGGGAGGTCGATAAGCTATGTCGCTCGTTTTGGATATTAAGAAACGTTATCCCGGGTTTGTGCTCGACATGCAGCTTGAGGCCGGCGAGGAGCGCGTGGCCCTGCTGGGCGCCTCGGGTTGCGGCAAGAGCTGTACGCTGCGCTGCATCGCCGGTGTGGAGACGCCCGACGAGGGCAAGATTGTCGTCAACGGCGTGACCTTTTTTGACTCGGCGGCGGGCATCAACCTGTCGCCCCAGGCGCGCAAATGCGCTCTGCTGTTCCAAAACTATCAGCTGTTTCCTAACATGACAGTGGCCGATAACGTATGCGCCGGTGTAAAGGACGCGGGTGACGCCGCCGCGCGCAAAAAGCTCGCCGAGCGCTATCTGAGTATTTTCGGTCTGGCCGATTTTGCCGACCGCTATCCCGCACGACTCTCGGGCGGGCAGCAGCAGCGCGTGGCGCTTGCCCGCATGGTGGCGGCGCATCCGGGCATTTTTATGTTCGACGAGCCCATGAGCGCACTCGATTCCTATCTTAAGAGCGCCCTCGAGCAGAACATGCTCGACCTGTTCGATGTGTGCAACCGCACCGTACTCTACGTGAGCCACGACATCGACGAAGCGTGCCGCCTGTGCCAGCGAATCTGCGTGATGCACGACGGGCATGTGGAGGAGATCGGCTCCGTCGAGGACGTGGTTCGCCGCCCGCAGACGCTGGCGGCGCTGCGCCTGACGGGCTGCAAGAACACAAGCCGGGCGCGCAAGATCGGCGACGAAGAAGTTGAGGCCCTCGACTGGGGCATGACCTTCAACGTGGGCCGCGAGGTTCCCGATGACGTGGCATACCTGGGCATTCGCGCAAGCTACTTCCATGTTGACAATCGCGCTGAGCGGGGCCGCAACAGCTATGACTTGCACGTGGCCCGCGTGAGTGATTCGCGCTTTGAGCGGCTGGTGTTGCTGGACGTGCCGCGCGTCGATGCGCCCACGCGTCTGCAGTGGAAGGTCAACAAGGTGGGCATGCCTGTCGACGCGCTGCCGCAAGCAGGCGAGACGCTGCGCATGCATTTTGATGCGAGCAGGATTCATCTGGTTCGTCGGTAGGGTAGAGGGCGGGCCGTCGAGGATTCTCGGCAGCCCACAGTTTCGTTCCCTACCGTTCGCCGAATGTAGAATGGTAATTAATTATCAAGCAAGATAATAATTTATTAAAAGGCAACGGGTGCCTCTGTCGTACGAATGTCAACGGTGTTCGCATGGTCGATAACCGTTGATATAGTTGACCTCAACTTGTAAAGGAGGGTGCGCACATGCCGCAGACGACATACATTCGCCGCGTTGCCGCGCGCGCCCTGTATATGGCTCGGAGCCGCATATGAGCAGGTATGTTCACGGCTCCGGGAGAGACGACGCACAACTAAATAATCGACCGCAAAGCAGGTTCCCTAAAATTCCTGGTTTAGGCGCGGCTGGGTTTTCGCCACCCACCGTGCAGCAATACCGTAGTTATCCGTATTTGGTTCGAGAGGGGAACCGTCATGGCTGAAGAATTCGATTTCCATCCGATGTGGGAGAGCCTCGGCATGAATCTTGCCGATCACGACATGCTGCTGGGCGCCGTGGGCCAGATGTACGGCGATATGTTCCTGACGCAGAACAATCGCCCCAAGTCCACGTCCTACCTGGATTTTGTCGCCACCAACATCCACAGCGGCCGTATTAAGGAGATGCTCGACAAGAAGGAGGCCGGCGAGGCCACCAAGATCGTCGGTTCGTTCTGTGTGTACGTGCCCGAGGAGATCGTACTTGCCTGTGACGGCATCCCCGTGGGCCTGTGCTCGGGTGCCGATTGGGCAACCGATAAGGTCGAGGAGCACCTGCCGCGCAACACCTGCCCGCTTATCAAGAGCTTTGCCGGCTTTAAGCTGGGCGAGGTCTGCCCCTACATTGAGTCGAGTGACCTGGTGGTAGGCGAGAACACCTGCGATGGCAAGAAGAAAGCTTACGAGTTCTTTGCCACGCAAAAGAACATGTACGTCATGGATATTCCCAACGTACACGACGAGTCGACGCTCGTGACCTGGAAGGCCGAGGTCAAGAAGCTCGCCGCCAAGATCGAGGAAGAGTGCGGCGTCAAGATTACGCCCGAGCGCCTGAAGGCTGCCATCCACGCCGTCAACGAGAAGCGTCGCGCCCTGCAGCGTCTGGCTGCCACGCGCGCTGCCGATCCGGCGCCCATCAGCGGTCTCGACAGCCTACTGACCGTTCAGGCCGCCTTTATGGACGACACGCCGCGTCTGACCGGAGCCATCAACGAGATGGCCGCCGAGTGCGAGCAGCGTGTCGAGGCCGGCGAGGGCGTGGCGCCCAAGGGGACCAAGCGCATCCTGTACACCGGTACGCCCATGGCCGTGCCCAACTGGAAGCTGTTCAACCTCATCGAGAAGGCCGGCGGCGTTGTGGTAGGCGAGGAGTCCTGCACGGGCTCGCGCTACTACAAGGATCTGGTCGACGAGTCCGGCGAGACGGTCGACGAGATGCTCGACGCCATCGCCGAGCGCTACTTTAAGATCAACTGCGCTGTCTTTACGCCCAACGACCAGCGTATGAAGGACATTGTCCAGATGGCCAAGGACCTGCATGCCGACGGTATCGTCGACGTGGCCCTGCAGTTCTGCACGCTCTACGAGATGGAGTCGTTTGCCGTGGAGAAGGCCGCCGAGGAGGCCGGCATTCCGTTTATGCACATCACGACCGACTACGCCGGCGAGGATGCAGGCCAGCTACAAACCAGGATTGAGGCTTTCTTGGAAACCATTTAGGGCCATCCGTCCCGGCGGCTTTCCCGGACACCCGATCTTGCCGTTCAAACCGTCGCTTGCGTGTCAAAATACGCGGCGCTCCTCTTTCACGGCAACCTCGGGCACCTGGGAAAGCCGTTTCCTTGGTTGGCTAAAAGGTTTGTTAAGGAGTTATATGTCGGAAAATATTGAGCAGCCGTTGCCGTCCACGTTTGAGGAGTTCAACGAACAGCGCAAGGCGGCGTTTATTCGCGTCAAGGATTATAAGCAGGCGGGTAATCGCCTGGTCGGCTTTTTGTGCAGCTATACGCCGCTCGAGATTATCGATGCCGCGGGGGCTGCGAGCGTGGCGCTGTGCGGCACGTCCGATGAGGTGATTCCCGAGGCCGAGAAGGTGCTGCCGGCAAATCTGTGTCCGCTCATCAAGTCGACGTACGGCTTTGCCTGCTCGCAAAAGTGTCCGTTTACGTACTTTAGCGACATGATCATCGGTGAGACCACCTGCGACGGCAAGAAGAAGATGTACGAGCTGCTCAACGAGCTCAAGCGCACGCACATTCTGCATCTTCCGCAGGGTCGCGATCGCGCCTACGAGCGTGAAGGCTGGTACGAGGAGTGTCGCCTGCTCAAGGAGGAGCTCGAGGGCTTCTACGGCATTACGATTACTGATGACGACCTGCGCGCCGCCGTCCGTCGTCGCAACCGCTTGCGTGCGGCCCAGCTCGAGATGTTTGCGCTGCAGGCCAACCAGCCGGCGGCCATGAGCGGCGTCGACCTGATGAGCACCATGTTTGCCGGTACGTTTAGTTTTGATATCGAGGCCTATACGCAGCAGCTGGAGCAAAAGGTTGCCAAGCTGCGCGAGGCCTACGACGCGGGCGAGCGCCCGGTTGCGGCGGATGCCAAGCGCATTCTGATCACCGGCTGCCCGGTGGGCGGTGTGATCAACAAGATCGGTCGCACCATCGAGTCCAACGGCGGCGTGGTCGTTTGCATGGACGACTGCTCGGGCGAGCGTACGGCGGCCATGATGATCGACCCGGAGGCTCCCGACATCCTGCGCGCCATCGCCGACCGCTACCTGGATATCAACTGCTCGGTCATGACGCCCAACGACGGTCGTATGGACAACACCCTGGCCATGTGCGAGAAATACCACGTCGACGGTGTGGTGGAGAATGTGCTCCAGGCGTGCCACACCTTTAACGTGGAGAGTGCGCGCATGCAGGAGGCTGTCGAGGGTGCGGGTATTCCGTACATGAAGATCGAGACCGATTACAGCAACGGCGACATGGGCCAGATCGAGACCCGCATCGCCGCCTTTATCGAGACCCTCTAGCTTCCTCAGGCGTCGGATCTTGCTCCTCAAACCGTCGCTTGCGTACCCAAAGTACGCTGCGCTCCTCTTTCGGGGCAATCTCCGGCACCTGAGAAACCAAGAGCTAAGGCGCCTGAACGCGCCGCTACCTTTGATGTTTAGATTGGAAGAGAGCCATGATAGGGATCGGGATCGATATCGGGTCTACGGCGGCTAAGGCTGCTGTGGTCGACGGGGAGGGTTCGGTGGCGTGGACGTGCGTGCAGCCAACCGGGTTCTCCTCGGTCGATGCTTCCGAGCGGCTGCGCGAGGCACTGGCAGCGGCCGGCTATGACGTGACGGCCGAAGATGCTCGCGTGGTCGCGACTGGCTACGGCCGTGTTGCCGTGCCCTATGCGCACAAGGTCGTGACCGAGATCACCTGCCACGGCACCGGTGCCGTGCGTCTGTTTGGTGACCATGGCACCGTGATCGATGTGGGTGGTCAGGACACCAAGGTCATCCAGCTTAAAGGCGGCCGCGTGGCCAAATTTGCCATGAACGACAAGTGCGCCGCCGGCACGGGGCGCTTTTTGGAGATCATGGCCGACCGCCTGGGCATTACCCAGCAGCAGATGGCAGACCTCGCCCGCACCGGCGAGCCTACCAAGATTTCCAGCATGTGCACGGTGTTTGCCGAAAGCGAGGTCATCAGCCTGATCGGTCGCGGCGAGCCGCGCGAGAACATTGCACGTGGCGTGATCGACAGCGTGGTCTCGCGCGTGGCGACCATGGCCGGGCAGGCCGCGGGCGCTCCATACTACCTGACCGGTGGCCTGTGCGAGAATGCCTATGTGGTGGAGCGTCTGGGCGAACTTTTGGGCGCACCCGTGACCACCTCGCCTCAGGCGCGCTTTGCTGGGGCCATCGGTGCTGCCGTCCGCGCGCAGGCGCTCAATTAATGCATCCGCCGTAGGCTCGCATTCATGCGTATACTGGGAGAAAATGATTGACCGATGAGAGGAGGTATCGATGGCTGACGATCAGATTAAGCTCACGTCCATGACGGCCGCGAGCGGTTGAGCCGCTAAGTTGGCTCCCGGAGCCCTCGCCCAGGTCCTGGGCGATTTGCCCAATGTGCATAACGACAACTTGCTCGTGGGGTTCGATACCTCTGACGATGCGAGCGTCTTTCGCGTTGGCGATAATTTGGGTCTCGTGCAGTCTATCGACTTCTTCCCGCCGATGGTCGACGACCCGTTCCTGTTTGGCCAGATCGCCGCCGCCAACTCGCTGTCGGACATCTACGCCATGGGCGGGCGGCCGAGCCATGCCATGAACCTGCTGTGCATTCCCAGTTGCCTGGGCGTCGAGGTCGCAGGTCAGATTCTGGCGGGCGGCGCCGACAAGTGCGTCGAGGCCGGCTGCACCATCGCGGGCGGCCACACCATCAACGACGACGAGCCCAAGTACGGCCTGTCCGTGAGCGGCTTTGTCGCGCTCGACCGCATGCTCGCCAACAGCGGCGCGCGCGTGGGCGACGTCCTGTTGCTGACCAAGGCGATCGGCTCGGGCATCATCACCACGGCCATTAAGGGCGAGCTTATCGAGCAAGATGAGGCCGCGGCCATGTTTGACTCGATGCGCACCCTCAACGAGGCTCCGATTCGTTTGGCCGAGGGACTTGAGCTTCACGGCTGCACCGACATTACGGGCTTTGGCCTGATCGGGCATGCGTGCGAGATGGCCGAGGGCTCGGGCGTGCAGATTGAGCTTGCGTCGGGGGCGGTGCCGCTCTTTGATCAGGTGCTTGACATGGCGCGTCTGGGCATTATCCCCGCGGGCTCCTACCGCAACCAGGACTTCTTTGGCCCGCGCGTGACAGCTGACGATGACTTGGAGCCGGGAATGCTGGATGCGCTGTACGATCCGCAGACCTCGGGCGGTTTGCTAATTGCGGCGCCCGCGGCGGATGTGGATGAGCTTGCGCGTCGTCTGCACGCTGAGGGGCGCGTTGCCGCCACAATCGGCCGCGTGTGCGAGCCGGTGCCGGGCGGTCCTGCTGTTCGCGTTGTTCGCTAACCCGCACGTTTATGTAACTGTTTACCGTTCTCTAGAACGGTTCTTTCGAAAGGAATTTACTATGTCTACCAAAATTGAAGTCAATGCCATGGGCGATGCCTGTCCGCTGCCCGTCGTCAAGACGCTTAAGGCGCTCAAACAGCTTGATGGCGAGGGTGTCGTGGTGACCTCGGTCGACAACGAGACCGCCGTCAAGAACATTTCCAAGATGGCGCAGGAGAAAGGCTGCACGGCCTCGGTCGAGAAGGTTTCTGACGCCGAGTGGCACGTGACCGTGGCAACCTCTGGCGCCGTTGCCGTGGCCGATCCCGAGCAGGATGGCGCTGCCTTCTGTGATGCCAGCGCCGGCAAGGGCAAACTCGTCATTTCCGTCTACACCGACTGCATGGGCCGCGGCGACGACGAGCTGGGCCACAAACTCATGAAGGCCTTCATCTTTGCCGTGACGCAGCAGGAGGAGCTGCCCGCGACCATGCTGTTCTACAACGGCGGCGCCAAGCTCACCGTCGAGGGCTCACCGGTGCTCGACGACCTGAAGGGCCTGGCCGAGCAGGGTGTCGAGATCCTTACCTGCGGTACCTGCCTGGACCACTATGGCATTAAAGACCAGCTCGCGGTGGGCGAGGTCACCAACATGTACGTGATCGTGGAGAAGATGGAGCAGGCCGTGCGCGTCGTGCGCCCGTAGCGTATTGGTTGGAGTTGCCATGAGGGAGAAGCGCCCGGCGCTTGTCATCACGTTTCCTACCACGGCGGCCGCCATGGGGTGCGAGACCCTATGCATCGAGCGCGGCCTTCCTGGGCGAACGATTCCCGTGCCCGGGGAGGTCGCTGCCGGCTGTGGTTTGGCGTGGAAGGCACAGCCTTCGGATGAGGACCTGCTGCGCGGCGAACTCGCCGCGGCGGGCGTTCCCACCGAGGGCTATACCGTGATTGATATGTGGGAGGTCGTGCGATGATCTACCTGGATAACGCGGCGACGACCTTGCACAAGCCGCAGACGGTCATCGATGCCGTGACGCAGGCGATGTGCTCGCTCGGCAATGCCGGGCGCGGCGCCACGTCGGGCGCCCTCGATGCGGCGCGTACGATTCACGCTTGCCGTGCCAAGCTCGCGCGCCTTTTGGGTTGCCCGAGGGCGGACCATGTGTGCTTTACGCCCAACTCAACCGCGGCGCTCAACACCGTCATCAATGGCGTGGTGCGCCCCGGCGACCGTGTGGTCACGACGGTGCTTGAGCACAACTCGGTGCTACGTCCGCTCAATCGCCTGGCGACGGAGCAGAGTGTGACGGTTGAGCATGCGGGTTGCGATGCGAGCGGCGTGCTCAACTACGACGAGCTCGGGCGGTTGGTCACGCCGGGTACGCGTGCTGTGGTGGTGACGCATGCCTCCAATGTGACTGGCAACGCGGTCGACGTTTCGCGTGTTGCTGCCATCGCCCATGCGGCCGGCGCGCTGGTGATCGTCGATGCCTCTCAGTCTGCCGGTACGGCGCATATCGATATGCAAGCCATGGGGCTCGACGCCGTGTGCTTTACCGGCCACAAAGGGCTCATGGGTCCGCAGGGGACCGGCGGCCTGGCCGTGGCGGAGGGCGTCGATGTGGCGCCCTGGGCCATGGGCGGCACGGGCGTGCACAGCTTCGATGCACTGCAGCCGCTTGAGTGGCCCACGCGCCTTGAGGCGGGCACGCTCAACGGTCACGGCATCGCGGGTCTGCTTGCCGCCGTGGAATTCATCCGGGAGACGGGCATGGACGCAATCCGCAC
>UREZ01000082.1 GCA_900547025.1 uncultured Collinsella sp. | reverse complement strand
GCCTTTTGCGTTGGGCCTCGTTGAGGTTCGAAGTCGTGGCTTGCGACCTTTAGGAGCGGGCGGCTCCGTCGACGGGGAGCACGGCGCCCGTGACATAGGAGGCCATGTCGCTCGCTAGGAAAACGAAGGCGTTGGCGACATCCTCGGGCTCGCCCATGCGGCCGAGCGGAATAGTGGCGACGATGGGCTTGATGACCTCTTCGGGTAGGTTGGCGACCATGTCGGTCTTAGTTACGCCAGGGGCAACGGCGTTGACGCGGATGCCCATGGGGGCGAGCTCGCGCGAGAGCGACTGGACCATGCCGTTGACGGCAAACTTGGACGTGGGGTAACCGACGCCGGAGGGCTGGCCGTACTTGGCGACCATCGAGCTCGTGGTAGTGATGGTGCCGCCGTGGCCGGCCTCGGTCATGATCTTGGCGGCCGCCTGGTGACCGTTAAAGACGGCGACGACATTGAGATCCATGACCTTTGCGAACTCCTCGGCCGTATAATCCAAAAGGGGCGAGCGCTGGGAGATGCCGGCATTGTTGACGACTGCATCCAAGCCGCCCATATCGGTGGCAGCCTGGGTAAACGCCTCGGTTACGGCTTCGAGCGAGGTGAGATCGCAGGAACGACCCCAGACCTTGGCGTCGGGATAGGCGGCTGTCAGCTTCTCAACGGCCGCGTCGGCAGTCTCCTGGCGCGAGCCAAAGACGGTGACGGCGGCGCCTTCCTCGATAAAGCGGCAGGCGATCGCATAGCCGATTCCGCGTGTGCCTCCGGTGATGATTGCTTTCTTACCCTCGAGCAGCATGGGCTTTCCTCTCGTTTTGGGCGGACATACGCAGCACAGCGTAACGGGAGCCGGAATCGGCTGCGTTCGCATATCGGTGAACGGTAACCCGCGCTGCCGATGAACGGCTCGTGCAAATGCCGCTTTGCCGCTGTGCTTGGAAGCCGGATAGAAAAGGGCTCCCGTCCCACATAGGACGGGAGCCCCCGAGGTGCGTATTGTTAAGCGGGTGTTGGGCTAGTTGGCCATGACGCCTTCGGTCCAGGCCTCGACGTCCTCGATGCGCAGGACGTTGGCGACCTCGGCCACGCAGTCGACGCTGGCAAGCTCGGCGGCGGCAGCCTGGACGTCCTTCTCGAGCGCGCGGTGCGTCAGGAAGATGACCGAGCAGGCATCGCTGACGCCCGACTTGCCGTCCTCGACCTGGTTGATGAGCGAGATCGAGATGTTGTGCCTGGCAAAGATGTCGACCGTCTCGGACAGGGCACCCACGCGGTCGGCGACCTTCAGGCGCACATAGTACTTGGTCTGGAGCTCGTCCATGGGCTTAAAGGCGAGGTTGTGACCATAGGGCTCAATCTCGGGAAGCGGAGCCACGCCGCGGCTGATCTGCTCGGAGAGCGACAGGATATCGCCCACGACGGCGCTCGCGGTGGGGAAGGAGCCAGCTCCGGCACCGTAGAACATGGTCTCGCCCACGGCGTCGCCTACCACGAAGACAGCGTTCATGGCGCCGTTGACCTTGGCGAGCATGTGGTCGGCGGGGATCAGCGTGGGATGCACGCGGACGTCGACGCCGGCGTCGGTGTTGCGGGCGATGCCGAGCAGCTTAATGGTGTAGCCGAGTTCGCGTGCCTGGGCGATGTCCTCGGCGCCGATGGTACGGATGCCCTGCTGGTATACGTCGTCGGTGGTCACACGGGTGCCAAAGCCGATGGAGGCGAGGATCGCCGTTTTGCTGGCGGCGTCGAAGCCGTCGACGTCGGCGGACGGGTCGGCCTCGGCATAGCCCTTGGCCTGCGCGTCGGCGAGCACGTCGGCGTAGTCGGCGCCCTCGGCGTCCATGCGCGACAGGATGTAGTTGGTGGTACCGTTGAGAATACCGGCGATGGTCAGGATCTTGTTGCCCACCAGGTCGTGCTCAAGCGTGCTCACGATGGGGATGCCGCCGCCGCAGCTGGCCTCGCACTTAATCTGCACGCCGCACGCGCGTGCCTTCTCGGCAAGCGTCTCGACGTGACGGCCCAGTAGGGCCTTGTTGGCAGAGACGACGTGCTTGCCGTGCTCAAAGGCAGTGGTGAAGATCTCGGTTGCGGGATGCTCACCGCCGATCAGCTCGACGACGATGTCGACGGCGGGGTCGCTGACGACGTCGTGCCAGTCACTCGTAAAGGCCTCGCGCTCAATGCCTGCCGCCTCGGCCTGCTCCCAAGCAAGCGCGCAGGCGCGGGTCAGCTTAAGGTCGATGCCGTAGGCTGCCAGGTACTCATCGTGGTGGCTCTTGATCAGACGGGCCACGCCGCCGCCGACGGTTCCCAGACCGATCAGACCGACGTTCACGGTGCGCAGGGGTTCGCTCATAGATAGCTCCTTCGTGCATCTTATGGATGGATTAACCGCTTAAAGGTTGAGTGCATTCTAGCGTGAACCGAGGGCGCGTGCTCGCCAGGCAACAGGAGTCGCACAAAACGGCACCCCCGAAACGCTGCGGAAACATTGGAAACATGCTCGCTACAAACGGAACTCCGTAACAAACTGTCAACGTTTGCGCCATAAGGTTTGCTCCGTACCGCAAGACGGCCGCGCTGCGGCCAGCGAAAAAAGGGGGACACCATGTTTAGCATCAACAACGTACTTAACCGCAGGAGTTTCCTTGTCGGAGCCACGCTTATTTTTGCCCCGATCTATTACACCCCAGCGTCCGTTTTGCTCAAGAACGCCAAGGACATGAGCTACGACATGACACTAATGGGTGTCGACGGCATGGACAGCCTATGTGATCCAGGACGGCAAGTACATCGCTTCCTAAGTGCGCATAAAGCACGACCGGTGAGGCTGTTTTATTCAGGGCAGGGACGCCTGTAACAGAATGGAAACATTACTTTTACATAATAAAGTGGCTAAACTGCATAAAGCAATAGAAATACGCAGAAATATGGATAAATGAACAAATCCAAAGAAAAGCCGAAATAACCGCCACTTTTCCTAACTAAAGCGTCTACTATTTTGCGAACGCCGAACACGGCGAAGGATGGCCTGTCGGGTAACCGAAACCCGACGAGATTTGAGAGGAGAGCCGCATGTCGAGCCTCACCGGTAAGTCATTGAACCCTGTTATGAATCGCAGGAGCGTTATCGCGAGCGCAGCAGGTCTGGGGGCGATGTCCATTCTAGCTGGCTGCTCCTCCAACGGCGGCGACAGTGGTTCCGCTTCGGGCGACGCTTCGTTTAAGATCGGCACCATCGGCCCGCTGACCGGCGCCAACGCGTCCTACGGCAAGTCCGTTACCCAGGCTGTCGAGCTTGGCTGCAAGGATTTCTCGACCAAGGAGCTGCCGCTTGTCAGCAAGGCCGAGGACGACCAGGCTGACGGCGAGAAGGCCGTCAACGCCTTCAACACCCTGCTCGACTGGGGCATGCAGGCCCTCGTCGGCCCGACCACCACGGGTGCGTCGGTTGCCGTTGCCGCAGAGTGTGGTAACGACCCCGAGACGTTCATGATCACCCCGTCCGCGTCCTCCGAGGACGTTACCAAGGGCAAGGATTGCGTCTTCCAGGTTTGCTTCACCGACCCCAACCAGGGTGTCAACGCTGCCAAGTTCCTGGCGCAGAAGTATGCGAACGAGAAGTTCGTGCTGTTCTATAACTCCGGCGACGCCTATTCTTCGGGCATCGCAGATTCTTTTAAGGCCCAGGCCGCTAAGTCTAAGCTTGAGATTGTCGACGAGGAGACCTTCAAGGACGACTCTGCTACGAGTTTTACCAACCAGCTGACCAAGGCAAAGCAGGCCGGCGCCACCATGATTTTTGCACCGATCTACTACACGCCGGCGTCCGTCCTGCTCAAGAACGCCAAGGACATGGGCTACGACGTCAAGATGATGGGCTGCGACGGCATGGACGGTATCCTGGGCGTGGAAGGTTTCGACACCTCTCTGGCCGAGGGTCTGCTGCTCATGACCCCATTCTCCGCCGATGACGAGAAGAATGCCGACTTCGTCAACGCCTACAAGGATAAGTATGGCGAGACTCCGGACCAGTTTGCCGCCGACGCCTACGACGGCGTGCATGCGGTGGTCGAGGCCCTCAAGGAAGCCGGCCTGGGTGCTGACGCCGACCCGACCGAGGTTGCCGAGAAGCTTCCCGAGGCTATGCGCAACATTACCGTTGACGGTCTGACTGGCAAGCTCTCCTGGAACGACAAGGGCCAGGTCCAGAAGGACCCGACGGCGTACGTCATTACCGACGGCAAGTACGTACAGGCCTAATTGGCCGCCTTACATAGAGCGGTTTTGATCCCAAGCAGGGGAGGTTTTGGCCTTCCCTGCTTGCTTGGTATCTAGGGACGATGTAACGTCCCTGTTTCATACATTAACTGGAAACCTATTCGAAAGGGGGATGTGGAACATGACGGTCTTTATCCAATACCTGGTCAACGGCCTGTCCATGGGCAGCGTCTACGCCATCATCGCGTTGGGCTACACCATGGTCTACGGTATCGCCAAGATGCTGAACTTCGCTCACGGCGATGTCATCATGGTCGGTGCCTATGTCTCGTTCTGCGCCACGTCGTATCTCGGCCTCCCGGGCTGGGCATCTGTAGTTCTCTCTTGCGTGGCCTGCACGGTTCTCGGTGTTCTCATTGAGGGCCTGGCCTATAAGCCGCTGCGCCAAGCAGGCCCGCTGGCCGTTCTGATCACGGCTATCGGCGTGTCCTACTTCCTGCAGAACGCCGCGCAGCTTCTGTGGGGCGCCACGCCCAAGAACTTCACTTCGCTCGTCACCTTCCAGGTGCCGGAGTTCTTGGCCAAGTTCAACGTAAGCGCCGTCTCGCTCGTCACCATCGTCGCCTGCCTGGTTATCATGGCCGGCCTGATGTTCTTTACAGGTAAGACCAAGATGGGCAAAGCCATGCGCGCCGTGTCCGAGGACAAGGCCGCCGCTCAGCTCATGGGCATCAACGTCAACCGCACCATCTCGATGACGTTTGCCATCGGCTCTGCCCTTGCCGCCATCGCCGGCGTGCTGCTGTGCTCCTACTCGCCGGTGCTGCAGCCTACGACAGGCGCCATGCCTGGCATCAAGGCCTTCGACGCCGCCGTCTTCGGTGGCATCGGCTCCATCCCCGGCGCCTTTGTCGGCGGCATTCTCATCGGCATCATCGAGGCGATGGCGCAGGCTTACATTTCCACGAGCCTTGCCAACTCCATCGTCTTTGGTGTTTTGATCATCGTCCTGCTCGTCAAGCCTGCCGGCCTCTTGGGCAAGTACGTCCCCGAGAAGGTGTAGGTGAGCGTTATGAAGTTTCTTAAAGATAAGCAGACGCGTCACGACTTTGTCACGTACGCCATGTGCATCGTGGCATTTGCCATCGTGTTCTTTATGCAGTCCAACCATATGATCCCGCGCATGATCGCCGGTCAGTTGGTTCCCATTACGGCCTACATCGTCATGGCCATTTCCCTCAACCTCGTCGTCGGCATCGCGGGCGACCTGTCGCTGGGCCATGCGGGCTTTATGAGTGTCGGCGCCTATACGGGCATCGTCACCGCGGTCGCCCTCGAGAGCGCCGTTCCCTCCGATCCGGTGCGCCTGATCATCAGCATCGTGGTCGGCGCTATCGCCGCTGCCATCTTGGGCTTCTTGATTGGCATCCCGGTCCTTCGCCTGAGCGGCGATTACCTGGCTATCGTGACGCTGGCCTTTGGCGAGATTATCAAAGAAATCGTCACTTGCCTTATCGTGGGTGTCGACTCGCGCGGCCTGCACGTGATCTTTAACATCACGGGCAACTCTACGATCGACGACCTGCACCTGCTCGAGGACGGCACCGCCATCATCAAGGGCGCCCAGGGCGCCTCGGGCGTGTCGACGTACTCGACCTTCCTCGCCGGTGCCATCCTGGTTATGGTCGCGCTCGTAATCGTGCTCAACCTGGTTCGCAGCCGTACCGGCCGTGCCATTATGGCCGTGCGCGATAACAAGATTGCAGCTGAGTCCGTAGGCATCTCCGTCACCGAGTACCGCATGATCGCCTTCGTGGTTTCCGCTGCCCTCGCCGGTGCTGCCGGAGCTCTCTTCGGCGGTAACTTCTCGCAGCTCTCCGCCACCAAGTTCGACTTCAACACGTCCATCCTTATCCTGGTGTTCGTGGTCCTGGGTGGTCTGGGCAATATGCGCGGCTCCGTCATCGCGGCGGCGTTGCTCACGGTGCTTCCCGAGCTGCTCCGTCAGTTCTCGGACTACCGCATGCTCATCTACGCCATCGTGCTGATCCTGGTCATGATCTTTACCAACAACCCGCAGCTCAAGGCGTTCTTCGGTCGCGTCAAGGACCGCTTTGCTTTCAAGAAGGAGGTGGCAGCCGATGCCCAGTAAGTTTGAGTTCAACAAGGGCAAGATGGTCCCGTATCCTTCTGGCGCCATCGTTCCCGACCGCGATCTGGGCGAGCGCCCGGCGCTCGAGTGCATCCACCTGGGCATTGAGTTCGGTGGCCTTAAGGCGGTCGACGACTTTAGCCTAACTATCGGCAAGACCGAGATCGCCGGTCTGATCGGCCCCAACGGTGCCGGCAAGACCACGGTCTTCAACCTGCTCACCAAGGTGTATCAGCCCACGCACGGCACCATCCTGCTCGACGGTGAGGACACCTCGGGCAAGTCGGTCTATCAGGTCAACCGCATGGGTATTGCCCGTACCTTCCAGAACATTCGTCTGTTCAACACCATGACGGTGGAGGATAACGTTAAGGTCGGCCTGCACAACCAGGAGCGCTACTCCGGTTTTGAGGGCGTGCTGCGCCTGCCTACGTATTGGAAGCACGAGAAGGCCGCCCACGAGCGCGCCATGGAGCTGCTGTCCATTTTTGACATGGAGCACCTGGCAAATGAACAGGCCGGCTCGCTTCCTTACGGCGCTCAGCGTCGTCTGGAGATCGTTCGCGCGCTTGCCACCAACCCCAAACTGCTACTGCTCGACGAGCCTGCCGCCGGCATGAACCCGTCCGAGACCGCGGAGCTCATGGCGAACATCGTCAAGATTCGCGACACCTTCGGCATCGCCATCATGCTTATCGAGCATGATATGTCGCTCGTTATGAACATCTGCGAGGGCATCTGCGTGCTCAACTTTGGTAAGGTCATCGCCAAGGGTACGGCCGAGGAGATCCAGAACAACGACGCTGTTATCGAGGCATATCTGGGCAAGCAGGATAAGGGGGAGAACTAAATGGCAGAGCCGATGCTTTCCGTCTACAACATCAACGTCTGGTACGGCGCCATCCACGCCATTAAGGACATCTCCTTTAACGTCAACGAGGGTGAGATCGTGGCCCTGATTGGCGCCAACGGTGCCGGCAAGTCCACGACGCTCAAGACCGTCTCGGGCCTGCTGCGCTCTAAGACCGGCTCCATCAAGTTTATGGGCGAGGACATTACCCATACGCCCGCCGACAAGCTGGTTGGTAAGGGCCTGGCTCAGGTGCCCGAGGGTCGTCGTGCCTTTTTGCAGATGACGGTCGAGGAGAACCTGGAAATGGGTGCCTATACGCAGCCCAAGTCAACGGTGGCTCCGGGCCTCGAGCGCGTCTACGAGCAGTTCCCGCGCCTGAAGGAGCGTCGTCGCCAGGTCGCCGGTACCCTTTCGGGCGGCGAGCAGCAGATGCTCGTTATGGGCCGCGCCCTTATGAGTAACCCTAAGCTGCTCATGCTCGACGAACCCTCCATGGGTCTGGCGCCGATTCTGATCGAACAGATCTTCCAAATTGTCGAGGACCTGCACAAGGCCGGCACCACGGTGCTCCTGGTCGAGCAAAACGCACAGATGGCTCTTTCCATTGCCACACGCGGCTACGTGCTCGAGACCGGCAAGATCACCATGACCGGCACCGGCCAAGAACTGCTGCACGACGACAACGTCCGCAAAGCCTATCTGGGCGGTTAGGAGGTTCCGCCGTTCTACTGAACGGCGGACCGGCCGACGCTG
>UREZ01000081.1 GCA_900547025.1 uncultured Collinsella sp. | reverse complement strand
TTGAGCCGCCCTAGGCCCTTAAACAGTCCGTATTTCACCGCAACTGACGGGGACATCCGGAAGATCGACCAGAAACGAGGACCCGCCATGATGGCAGACCACAAATCGGTGACCCGCATGCTCAAAACGGCACGCGGCCAGATCGACGGCATCTTGCGGATGGTCGATGAGGACCGCTATTGCGTCGACATCTCCACGCAGCTCATGGCAACACAGGCGCTCCTCGCGCGCATTAACGCCGACGTGCTCAAGGCGCATATCGAGGACTGCGTGACTTCGGCAATCGAATCGGGCGACGAAGACCTCAAAGCCGCCAAACTCGCCGAAATCGAACGCGTCGTCGACAAACTCTCCAAGTAATTGGGGCATTGGGGACAGGTACGTTTGCACCACATTGGTGCAGATTAACCTGTCCCCCTTGCTCTAAATCGGGTATAAAGGCGTGCGGCATATCGAATGAAAGGCAATTTGCATGAATGACTTTATGAAGGGCCGCAATGGCGCTGACGAACTCACCATCGTGATGGGCTTCGCAGGCATTATCATCGCCATGATCGGATCGATAGCCCGCATCCAGTGGCTCAGCTGGATTGCCATCGCCGTAATCGTGATTGGCGTGCTGCGCGGCCTGTCCAAAAATATCGACGCACGTCACAAGGAGAACGAGGCCTTTGTCGCCGCGACCGCCAATGTTCCCGGCTTGGGCAAGTTTGTCGCCAGCTTGGGCGCCGGCGCCGCAGCGGCCAGCACCTCACGCGCAGCCGGAACGAGCAAGGAAGACTTTGAGCGCGCCAAGCGCACAGCCAAGAAGATGTGGAAGGGTCGCAAGACCACGGCATACCTCAAGTGCCCCAACTGCGGCCAGATGCTCTCCGTCCCCAAGGGCAAGGGCAAGATTCGCGTCACCTGCCCCAAGTGCCACGCCAAGATGGAGACGCGCTCATAGCCGCTACACCATAGGACAAATAAAAGCCGAGGCCTCGCACCGGGACCTCGGCTTTTTCTGATTATGACAAAAGGATTGTCCCTTTTTCGCATCGCCATATCGCGCGCTTACGCCACGCCGTCGCGGGCAAGCTCCTCGGCCAGCGCCTCAGCCGGCATGGCCATAATCGCGTCGAGCTCGGCGTCCACCTCGGGAATACGCTTCACCTTGAGCTTGCGTACCAGATCACCGCGACACATCACATGTATCGGCTCACGCAGAGCGCACAGATTATCGAGAGGATTCTCGCGCGTTACCAAGATATCGGCAGCCTTGCCGCACTCGATCGCGCCAGTATCGCCGCCCAGCCCCAGCAGCTCGGCATTAACCTGCGTGGCTGTATGCAGTGCGAAGGCGTTGCTCACGTCGACATACTTGGCAAAATAGGCGACCTCGCGCCACATGTCATACTGCGTCACGAACGGGCAGCTTGAGTCCGTGCCAAGGCCCACCTTAACGCCAGCTTCCAGTGCGGCACGGGCGCTCTCGATGATGCCCGAGCACACGATGTCGCCGTTCTTCTTTTGCGTATCGGTAGAATGGGTCTTTTCCGGGTCGAGCAATACAAACGGCAGCGCCGGGCTGATAGTGCAGGTCACACTCGGAGCACGCCCCTCGAGCTGCGTGCCCGCGGCGCCACGGTACAGCTCCAAGATTTCGGGTGTCAACGGAGCGCCGTGCTCAATCGTGTCAACGCCGGCCTCAAGCGCGGCCTTCACGCCCTCGGTACTCTCGACATGGGCCATAACCGGAAGGCCCATATCGTGCGCCGCCTTGCATGCCGCCGCGGCAACCTCCACTGGCATACGCAGCACGCCCGGCTCGCCCACCTCGGTCGCATCGAACACGCCGCCCGTCACGAACAGCTTAATGACGTCGGCACCACGCGCATACAGGTCGCGCACCTGTTCGGCTGCCTCGGCGGGACTGTTGGCCACCTGGGCGAACAGGCCCGCACCATGGCCGCCCGGCACCGTGATGCCCGTTCCCGGCGCCACCAGGCGAGGACCCTGATACTTGCCGGCATCGATAGCATCGCGCACGGCCAGATCGGCAAACAGCGGGTCGCCCGCGCCGCGCACCGTGGTCACGCCGCTTGCTAGCTGCTGCTGGGCACTGCCTTTGAGGATGCGGCGGACGATGGTGCGGCCCACGGGATTATCGAGCTTCTTCATCAGCGCGCCCGCATCGCCGGCCGAGACAGGCTTGCCCGAGCCGCACAGGTGCACGTGCATATTGATGAGACCGGGCATGAGATACGCACCACCCAGGTCGATAACCTCGGCACCCGCGGGCGCCTGCGCCACAGCACTCGGCCCCATCCATGTGATGACACCGCGCTCAACGGCCACGGCCATATCGGGTTGCGGCTCCATATGCTCCGAACCATCCAGAATGGTCGCATTGATAAACAACGTAGAACGATCGGCAGACGCCATATCGAGCTCCTCCCTCACGATTAACTTGAACATTTGTCCATTATCACCTAATGCAGCGACCTAAAGTCGAACATATCGGTTAACGGAGGGACGAGAGGATGTGGGGGACGGAATACGTTGCAGTCCCACCGCAGCGAAACCAGGGAAATGTCTCAATCTGTAACAGGTACTGGGTTATTGGGCCCCCTGATGTTACAGATCGAGACAAAACCTCTCAGCGCCCATACCACTGACGTCTCCACTCCTCAGCCAAATCGGGCCGTCGCGGAATACCCGCTAACCTCATCTTCTCAACCAGCTTCCCCGGATTCTTGAGCTCATCAAACGTAAACCGAAGCACCTTGTGCCCGAGCATTGTCAGATGAGATTCCCGCTGACGCTCTGCCACGAATGGGTCTACCGACTCCCGGCCCCCGCCGCTCTGCAGGGTGTACTTCCCCTTTCCGTCGAGCTCGCCGATGACACACGTCCCGTCCTCGAGCTGCCAAAAATAGTCGACGCGAAATACCTGGCTCGGATCGAGCGGGTCGCGAAACTCAACCTGCAGCTCCGGAACTGGAAAGCCGTACGCAATAAAGAACGCTCGGAACCGAGACTCGCCGCCGTTTTCGGACAGCCCGTCCGCATACGACGCAATCACCTGTGCCCTGCGATACCCTCGCCTGCCCTCGCAATCGGCGCGGAGGCGCTCGCACAAATCCCAACGTGATACGCCTTTCGCCCGCAGTGCAGAATCGGCAATCGCCAACCCGTAGGAGAACGGCGCACGCAGTAAGCAATCCTCCACCGTGCGCCAAAACGACGTCACCCGCACGCCATCAACACGCTCGAGCGCGCCCGCCATCTGCGGACGCAACAACCTGCACCCGCTGCTCAACGTCACCGAACAACCCGTCTTAACAAGAAAGCGCGGCCCGAGCAGATCATTCGGCACCTCCAAACCCCACAAAAGCGCCGCGTCATAGCCCCAAAACGCCCAATCGGGATGAAATTCCGCAAGCCCTTTGATAGTCCTCAGCGCTCGCTCCGCCGACGTCAATGCATCCCAATCATGCTGAAAACAGAACAGGTACGGCTCGGGCTCCGCGATATCGTCGGTTCCAACATGGCGTCGCAGCCACATGAGCTCGGTATTGTCATGCGTTGCGAACAGCGCACCTTGCTTGGCCGTCTCCGTGAGCCGCGCGAGCATCCTGTTCCGCGCCAACGTGTTGCGAGTCGTATGTTTGTGTTTGAGAACGGTATTAGACACTTCCATCACCACCACGTCAGACAAATGGACCTTCGTCACCGTTACCTCCGCTGACAAATGTCTTGATCTGTAACAGAAAGACAGTCTTTGAGCCTCTAGTTGTTACAGAACAAGATCTTTCGGCACCGCGTCCAGCCTTTGTCTCAATCTGTAACAGCTAGGTCGACTTTTAGCCCGTAGATGTTACAGATTGAGACATTCCCCCAGCCCGTTGCCGAACATCTCAATCTGTAACAGTTACGGGCCTAAACAGCCGCCAAACGTTACAGATTGAGACAAAGTCAGGGCAGCAGGGCGACACCAGCCACATCCCCTACTCCCACTCCTGCTCGTAGATGTTAAGCGACTTCACGTACCGCCCCTGGGCACCCATGATGTCGCGGACCAGGCGTAAAAAGAAGCTGATGCATGAGGTGTCGAAACCGTCCTCTAGGTCCTCCGGATGCACCGCACCAGGCCCATCGACCGCCGTGTCACTCAGGCGTGCGATGTCATACAGATAGAGTTGTCCCGCCGTCAGCCAGACATCGTCGACGCAGGCGAGGCGCACCGCAATCGCTCCGTCGCTCCAATGCTCCTTTTGCACGATATGCGGGTCGTAGACATCAAAGCGACGGTCGGTGCGCGTATCCTTCAGCACGACCATGCCAGTCGCGGGACCCTTGTCCAAAATGCCAAAGCGCGAGAAATACTGCGTGTCACGCACCTGCTTAAGTCGCCCGAGCGAAGCAGAAGAAATTGACGCCGGCGGCTCGTCCACAAACAGCTCCAACAGCGTCTTGCCGTGGTAATAGGGGCGCTCAAACAACAGCCAATCGGTAAATGCCATGTTGTAGGCCATGATTTCGTTTTGCGAAGGCTCGGTGCAATAGCTGAGCCACGGGTCGACAATGATCTCGAACTGTTCGCGCGCCGGCTCCAAAAACTGGAACTTCCGCAGCATCCAAAAATGGGCCATGTCGGCAATATCGTTGCCGACGGCTTCGGCTAGCTGCGCTCGGTCTAAAGCGTGATCAGTCATGGCATCCTCCTCAAACTGATGGACCTCAATTTGAGCTTACGAGGAGGGTGGGCAGCCACGACCAGCGCGGGCAAAATAGGCCTCCGGCTGCAAACCAGATGCTGACCAAACACTTGACTAAAAGCTTGACCGAAAATGCGCACCGCAACAAAATCGCAGGTAAACATAGACGGCCAACCCGTCCTTTTGAGCCAGATACCCACAGCCACCACAGAAACAACAGGTGACCACAGCTCAAGAAGACGCCGAATGGACACTCGCGCGTCGACAAACGAACAAATCGGTCGCAAAGAGTGTCCCCAACGACTAGACAAAAAATGACTAGTCATTGGGGACGTTCTTAAATGACTACTTTACAGCTCCAGCGCGTCGGCGACTTCGGCAGCGCAGGCCAGGGCGTCGGCCATGGCGTTCACCACGAGCGAGCTGCCGTTGCGAGCGTCACCGGCAACATACACCGGCGCGGCATCCGCGGCGACGCCGTCGACACGCGCCGCAAGGTGCGAGCCCTCGGCAGCCATCACCGGCAGCGGACGACCAGCAGTGGCAACAGGCACGCCTACCGCATCGAACACGCCATGCTCCGGACCCGTAAAGCCACAGGCGATGAGCACCAGCTGGGCCGGCACCTCGTGCTCGGAGCCCGCGATGCGTTCGGGCTTGCCAGCCGACCAATCCAGATCGACCACGCGCAGGCCCGCTGCCGCGCCCTTCTTGTCCAGCAGCACCTCGAGCGTATCCACGCCCCAGGCACGCATCTCGCCGCCCATGGCAGCGATAGCCTCCTGCTGACCGTAGTCGGTCTTCTTAACGTTGGGCCACTGCGGCCAAGGGTTGCTCGCCTCACGCTTATCGGGCGCGGCCGGCAAGAACTCAAACTGGCGCACACTGCGCGCACCCTGGCGCACCGCGGTGCCCACGCAGTCGTTGCCGGTATCGCCGCCGCCAATGACCACAACGTCCAGGCCACGCGCGTTCACCGCGGGCTCACCACCATCGAGCACCGAGATGGTCGAAGCCGTCAGGTAGTCCACGGCATACACCACGCCGGGCGCATCGATGTTCGTAGCAGAAAGCCCACGCGGGGCGCGGGCGCCGGCAGCCACCACGACGGCGTCAAAGCCATCGAGCTTGGCCGCCACCGCAGGGTTCGTAACGTCAGCGCCCAGCTCGAACACAATGCCCAGCTCGCGCATGAGCGCCACGCGACGCTCGACCACGGACTTCTCGAGCTTCATGTTGGGAATGCCGTACATGAGCAGACCGCCCGGGCGGTCGTCGCGCTCAAACACCGTCACGCGGGCGCCACGACGCGCAAGCTCCCATGCTGCCACCAGACCAGCGGGACCGGAACCCACCACGGCAACCGTGGGTGCACCCTCCCCTGACGGCTCAAAGCGGTGCGGACCGCCGTTGGCCCACTCATGGTCGCTAATCGCGCGCTCGTTGTCATGAATCGTCGTGGGCTGGCCATCGACCGAGCCCAGGTTGCATGCGGCCTCGCACAGCGCCGGGCACACGCGACTCGTGAACTCGGGCATGGGCGAGGTGAGTGACAGGCGCTCGGCAGCCTCGTCCCAACGGCCGCGGTACACCAGCTCGTTCCACTCGGGAATCAGGTTGTGCAGCGGACAGCCGCTCGGACGTGCCTTGCCAAAGCTCGCGCCCATCTGACAAAACGCCACACCGCACATCATGCAGCGGCTCGCCTGGGCACGGCGCGCATCGTCGTCGAGCTCCACGTACAGCGGATCGAAATCGCGGCTGCGCTCCTCCACGGGGCGCAGCTCGTGGGTCACGCGATCGATATCAAGAAAAGCACCGGGCTTACCCATGGCACTTACGCCTCCTTCTTGGTCGAAGCAACAGAGCTGGCGGCGGCGGGCACAGCGCCAGCGACACCACCCGCCACATCAAAGCGAGCGACATCGGCGGCGTCGGCGCGACCGGTCACAATGTCAAACGCCAGCTCCTCCGCCTGCGCATGCGTCTTGCCGGCAGCTTCGCCCGCGGCGACAATCGCCAGCACGCGCTCGTACTCGGTCGGAATGACCTTCACAAAGTGCTTGCTCATCGTCTCAAAGCTGTAGAGCAGCTTGATGCCGCGCGGACTCTGTGTCGCGCCCACGTGCTCCTGGATGAGCTCGCGAATCTGCGCCAGCTCGCCGGCCGTCGGGGCCTTGAGCTCCACGCTCTCGTGGTTCACGCGGGCATCGAGCGTGCCGTACTGGTCAAAGACGTAGGCCACGCCACCCGTCATGCCGGCGGCAAAATTCTGCCCGACCTCGCCCAGGATGAGTGCCAGACCGCCCGTCATGTACTCGCAGCCATGGTTGCCGCAGCCCTCGACCACCACAGTGGCACCGGAGTTGCGCACGGCAAAACGCTGGCCGGCAAGACCGTTAATGAAGCCGCGGCCGCTCGTGGCGCCAAAGAACGCAACGTTGCCCACGATGATGTTCTCGTCGAACTTGTAGGTCGCATGTGGGTTGGGGCGCACCGACACCTCGCCGCCCGAAAGTCCCTTGCCAAAGTAGTCGTTGGCGTCGCCGCACACGTTGAGCGTAATGCCGCGCGGCAGGAAGGCGCCAAAGCTCTGGCCGGCCGAACCATCGCAATCGATGGTGATGGAGCCGGCGGGCAGGCCCTCGGGATGCGCCTTGGTCACCGCGTTGCCCAGGATGGTGCCCACGCAGCGGTTGACGTTGGCGATATCGGCGCGGAAGCGAATCGGACGCAGATGCGCACGGGCGTCGGCCGTATAGGGCACAAACAACGTGGAGTCGAGCGTCTTGTCGAGCTCGCTGTCCGCGGCCATCTGGGGCAGGAAGTGGCGACCGTCGGCGCCCGGAATATGGGCACCGAACTCGCAGGTCGCGCTTGCCAGCACGGGCGACAGATCGAGCAGGTTGGCCTTGCGATTGCCCGGTACCTCAATCTGGCGCAGGCACTCGGGATGGCCGACCATCTCGTCGACGGTGCGGAAGCCCAGGCTCGCCATGACCTCGCGCAGTTGCTCGGCAACAAAGAGCATAAAGTGCTCAACGTGCTCGGGCTTGCCGCGGAAGCCGCGACGCAGGCGGCAGTTTTGCGTAGCGATGCCGGCCGGGCAGGTGTCCTGCTGGCAGTCGCGCTGCATGAGACAGCCCATGGAGATGAGCGGCATGGTCGCAAAGCCAAACTCCTCGGCGCCCAGCAGGCAGGCGACGGCAACATCGGTGCCGTCCATGAGCTTGCCGTCGGCCTCGAGCACCACACGTGAGCGCAGGCCGTTTTGCAGCAGCGTCTGCTGGGCCTCGGCAAGGCCAAGCTCCAGCGGCAGGCCCGCATGC
>UREZ01000080.1 GCA_900547025.1 uncultured Collinsella sp. | reverse complement strand
TCGAGCTCGGGATCGGCCTCGATCGACGTGACGCACGCCGCCTCCTGCAACAGCGCAAGCGTGAGCGTACCAACGCCCGGACCAACCTCGAGCACGCGCTCATCGCCTACAAGCTCGGCAAGCTCGCAAATGCGCTCAATTACATGGTTGTCGATCAGGAAATTCTGGCCCAGGCGATGCTTGGTCGCAAGGCCAAACTCCTCCAGCAGTTCCCTTGTTGCCGTGGGGTTTGCCAAAGGCGAAGTTGTCATAGTTGCCTCCTTAGCATGGTGGCGGCGTCTTGAAGCAAAAGGGCATGGACCGTTGCGGCCATGCCCTTACATCTAAACAGCAAATTGCCGATATGGCGCGCGGCGTCTTAGCCCAGACGCGGGAACAGCGGCTCGCCCTTCTCGACGGGCTGACCACCGGCAAGCAGGCCCCAAGCGCAAATGCCCTTGAGGTCGTCACTCGTGGCCTCGTCCTCGCAGGACAGGCGGCGCAGGGCCTCGGCAGAGGTCTGGGGCATGAGCGGCATCAGCAGGTGAGCGGCAATGCGGATGGCCTCGAGCAGGTTGTAGATCACAAACGCCAGCTCGTCAGCCTTGGCCTCGTCCTTGGCAAGCGCCCAGGGCTCGGAGTCCTCGATGTAGTGGTTGGCGGCGTGGATGAGCTCCATGACCTCGTCCTTAGCTCCACCGTAATCGAGCACGTCCATCTTGGCCATGTAGCGCTCGACCAGACCATCGGCGATCTTTGCCAGCGGGTTGTCGAACGCATCGAACGATGTGGGCTTGGCGGGCGCGCAACCGTCAAAGTACTTGCCGCTCATGTTGAGCGAACGCGAGATCAGATTGCCCCAGCTGTTGGCCAGGTCGGCGTTGTAGACCTGCTCCATGCGATCGAAGCTGATGGCACCGTCGGTGCCGGGGACGACGTCGGTCATGAAGTAGTAGCGATAGCCCTCGACGCCCAGCATGTCGATAACATCCTGCGGAGCGATAGCATTGCCGCGGCTCTTGGACATCTTCTCGGCCTTGCCGGTCTCGGCATTGCGCACGGTCAGGAAGCCGTGGGCAAAGACGTGCTCGGGCAGGGCCTCGCCGATGGCCATGAGCATGGCCGGCCAAATAACGCAGTGGAAACGGATGATGTCCTTACCCACGATGTGGAACTGCGCGGGCCAGCGATAGGCCAGCTCGGCACGCGCCTCGTCGGTGTCGACACCGTAGCCGACGGCCGTCATATAGTTGAGCAGCGCATCGAACCACACGTAGGTCACGTGACCCTCGTCAAACGGGACCTGAATGCCCCAGTCAAAGCTCGTGCGGCTCACGGAAAGGTCGTTAAGGCCGCCCTCGACAAAACTGCGCACCTCGTTCATGCGGAACGCAGGCTCGACAAAGTCGGGGTGCTCGTCATAGAGCTTGAGCAGCTTGTCCTGGAAGGCGGAAAGCTTAAAGAAGTAGGACTCCTCCTGCACGCGCTCGAGCGGACGGTGGCAGTCGGGGCACAGGTGCTGGCCGACGCTGCCGTACTCCTCGTCGCCCTTCTGGACCTGCGTATCGGTGAAGTAGGTCTCGTCAGGCACGCAATACCAGCCGTCGTAGCTGCCCTTATACAGGTAACCGGACTCCTTCATGCGCTCCCACAGGTACTGCACGGCATGATGCTGGCGCGGCTCGGTGGTGCGGATGAAGTCGTCGTTGGAAATCTCGAGCTTGCTCCAAAGCTCCTTGAAGTGCGGAGCCTGGCTGTCGGTCCACTCCTGCGGCGTCATGCCATGCTTGGCTGCGGCCTCGGCGACCTTCTCGCCGTGCTCGTCCATGCCGGTCAGGAACTTAACGTTGTAGCCAGCGGAGCGGCGATAGCGAGCCTGAACGTCGGCGATGATGGTGGAATAAGCCGTGCCCAGGTGCGGATCGGCGTTGACGTAGTAGATGGGCGTCGTGATAAAGAACGAAGGCTTGCTTTGATCCATGGGGTTTGTCCTCCAGAAAAACGTTGCATACAGGGGATGATTCTAGCGCAAGGGCTGGATATCCTCCATCTATTGCATATCGAGCACCATGGCATAGACATCGCGCTTGCGGCGCGAATACTTCTGAGACAGGCGCTTGGCCACCGCAGAGGCGGGCTCCCCCTCCTCGAGCGCGGCGCGGATATCCTCGCGCAGGGCCTCGTCGGGATCCGCTGCCGCGGCGCCAACCGGTACGATGCCAGCCTCCTCGTCCTCGCTCGGCGGCGCGATGACCAGCGCAATCTCGCCCTTTACCTCGCCGCGAGCACGCAGCTCCTCGGCGAGCTGGGCAGCGGGCCCGCGCAAGACCTCCTCGTGCAGCTTGGTGAGTTCGCGGCAGACGGCAACCTCACGCTGGGGAAAGACCTCCGCCACGGCCTCGAGCGTCGCCACGATGCGATGTGGAGACTCGTAGAAGATGAGCGCGCCGGGTACTACGGCAAGGCGCTGCAAACGGCGCACGCGGTCGCCGTGCTTTCGGTCCAAAAAGCCCTCGAAGAAAAAATGCTCGCAGGGAATGCCGGACGAAACGAGCGCCGTGACGCAAGCAGAGGGCCCGGGAATAACTTCTACGGGCACATCGGCCTCACGCGCTGCCTCGACCAGCACCTGGCCGGGGTCGGACACACTCGGCATGCCGGCGTCCGAGGCAAAGGCGAGGGTCTCCCCCGCCAGCAGGCGGTCGACCAGGCCGGCGGCGCGACTGGCGATCACATTCTCGTCGCAACGGACAAGCGGCTTGGAAATGCCCAGGTGCATCAGCAGCTTTGACGTCACACGCGTGTCTTCGCAGCAAATGGCATCGGCGGCGGCAAAGGCCTCGCCAACGCGCGGGGACAGGTCGCCCAGGTTGCCGATGGGCGTGCCGACCACATAGAGTTTGCCCGTATGGGCGCTGTTTTGCGTCATATCAACCTATTCAATCATGCCGCGCTCGAGCGTACCGAGCGCCGCGCGGGCATCCCATGCTGCAATGCGCTTCTCGGTCTTCCACGTTTGGAAGAACCAACCGGCAGCCGGCGCAAACGAAGCCAGCTGGTTGGCGATAAACACGCGCTCATAGGCATTGCGTCCCTCGGGCGTAACCGACGAGTTGGCAAAGATCGCCGCGCCCGACCATTCGCCCACCAGCACGGGGAACCCTGCCGAAATTGCTTCTTTAAGCTCGCGCTTGTTGCGCGAGATCGCCGTCGTCAGCCCGCGGGGGCTCGTGATGTCGAGCGCATACTCGTCGCGGTAATGGTACAGGTGAAGGTCCATGTAGACGTTCTTGTACTTGGCGCCGCGCATAAAATGCTTCCACTCGCTGGGATGTCCCGAAGACGAAAAGACGACGATCTTATCCTCGGGCATATACGAACGGACGAGCTCGTAGGCATCGCGATAGAAATTGCGCAAGTAGTGAGCCGGAATGCCATCCGTCATGGCAAAGAGACTCTTGCGGACACTCATCTGCGGCGTATCCAGCAGCTCAATGCCCAGCAGGCTCTCGGCCTCGCCGTAACGCTCGGCCAAGCGCTCGAGCACGTCGAGCGCGACATGGCGGCCGTTAGTGGACGAATGCCACTCGGCAACAGCCTCCGGCGTGGCGGGCGAATCGTTGGAATCGCCCTGGCCACCGGGCACAGTCGCCAGATCAAGCAGCACGCGAATGTTGTACTTGGCAGCCCACTCAATCGCGCGGTCGATGTAATCGACAACCGAGATGTAGGAGGCATCGGACTCCTGTGAGCCAAAGGCATACCAAGGCACCGGCAGGCGCACGGCGTTGAGGCCGATCTGCGCCATGCGACGGAAATCATCCTCGCTCACAAACGTCTCGTAATGACGGCGCATGCGCTCGTTATAGGCGGCGGTGCCCATGGCCTCCTGCAGCTCGGCCGCATTGGATGCACCGGTCGCCGCGTATAGCGACGGGGTCACCCAAGGCTCGGGAATAAACCAGCCAGAGAGATTAACGCCGAGTATCCTCTCCATCACTGCCCCCTTCGGATCGTGCAGGCCGAGCCTGCATCGTATTGCATAGGAAAAGTATCGTTTTGAGTATACCCGCGCGTGCGGACAGACGACCGAACGGTCTGTAAAGTGGCGCAAAAGCGGGAGGAATGTCTGAGCGGGCCCGAGATGGCGCGCCGAGATGTGCACGCACGTCGGAAGTAAGCGCCGGAAAGCGCGTCCCGTTTTTCGCAAAAGACTGGGATGCATTTTCCGCGGGTCCACATAAAAGAAAAGGACCCCTTTGCAGAGGTCCTAGTCAATTCAAGGTGGCGGGGAAGGGAATCGAACCCCTGACACGAGGATTTTCAGTCCTCTGCTCTACCAACTGAGCTACCCAGCCATTTGAGGTGTGCCTTGTTTCAAGGCTTGATTAGTATAACCAAGGACGCGTTCCGGTCAACCGAGAATTTTAAAAAAGTTTTTGAGCACAGCCTCGGTTCTATAAATCGGCACGTCAGAGGCATCAGTCGGCAGCAAGAAGTTTTTCGCTCAGAGCCGCACGGGCAAACTCACTTGGCGTCATCCCCTCGGCAGCCGCCCGTCGACGAATGGCCTCCTTCATTCCCAGAGGAATCTTGACCGACAGCGTTGCCGTCCCCTCACCTGAGAGCGGGGGCCGTCCATGCACGATCCCACCAACGGTGTGTTCGCCATCCGGTAACTCTCCGCGCTCGTACGACTCGCACCACGCGTCAATCATTTCATCCGTTACAACCTGACCATTAGCGGCCGTATACGTCTTGCTCATCATCGACCCCTCTGCCGAGCTCGCTCGATCTCTTGCCAGAATTTCTTCTGAACCGGAGACAGGGCATGAATAATGAGCCATCCACGAATTAGTTCGACCGCAACAAGTTCCACACTTCGACCATCTGGAAGCCATCCAATGGCAAGCCATCTCGGCGGCTCGTCCTCCGACTCGCGGCGAATGCACTCAGTAACCGCGAACCAGGCACCTAGTACCTGCTTTTCCGTCAGGTGCTTTTTAGCGTTGGGATGGATCTCAACATCCATGCATCTTCTCCTCCATCTTACCCAATTTCGTATGACGAAAGTCCGCTGTCGCCAATCTCTTACGCCGGCACTTGTTGGAGGGCGGGAGGTGTAGCGAGGATTGAAGGGCGTTCCAATACCGCCCAGGCGCCGGGGCAGGAGCACATACACCAGGGACATACGTTTTCGTAGCGCGCGAGGATATTGCCGCGTGCATCGATGAAGGCGATGTCGATGGGATAGGCCATAAAACACGTATGGACCGAAGAGCAGCGTGGAAACGCCATGACGAGCGGCAGGCCGTTGGCGGCAACCGGACGCCGTCCCAGCATGCCGCGCAGGCGCACGGCAAACGACTCCGCCACCACAAACTCGGCCGGCGTCCAACCCAGCCTATTGAGTGCCCGCGCGTAGGCGATGTAGGACGAGACCGCGGTCACATGACCACCCCCGGACGCCATGGATCGACCGTCACCGCACGCTCGTGCGACAACGTTGTCGGCGCCCCCAGCGGAACGCCAGCGATGCTGAGAGAAGTCGGCCACGGCTCATAGTGCATGGTGCAGGTGTAGGTCCTAAACGTACCGGATAGGGAGAGCAGGCCACCATCCGATGCCTCCGCGCCTTGCTCGCTCGACACTTCGATCTGCAAGTCATAGCCTTCCATGGCATTCAGAATTTGAGTCTGAACCGTCGCCGAGGCATCGGCAGAGCTCTCGTCACCCTCCCCGCCCGGCGCCACAGCGTGCGCCAGCACGATGTCGGGTACCACGCGGTCGAAGCGCGCGACAGCGCCGGCAAAGATCATGACGTTGTACACGATGAGCGCCAGCACCAGCAAAACGGGCGTAACCACTGCCATCTCCACCGTCGCTTGGGCGCGCTCCTCGCGCAGACGCATGCGGATACTCATTACGACCCACCGCCCAGAGCGCCAACCAGCGTGGCGACATCGACGGTGAGCGGGATGGAGCCGCCGCCGGGCAGAGGAATCTCCGCAAGTGTGAACACCGTACCGCTAATGGTGCGTTCGACTTGATATTCCAACGCCTCGCAAAGCGCCTTGGGATCAGTCACGCCCAACGGAATACTTCGCAGTTTGTCTTGCGCTTGAGAAAGACCCGCAATGTCAGACCCCGGACTCTTAATGACATTGGCGGAATCGGTCAGCACCGGCTTTCGCAGGCGCAAGTCGCACGGTTCCAAACCCAGCGCCGCCACGGACGCCGAAACGGTATCGCCGAGCCACGATGCAATGGAGCCCAACGCACCGCTGCCCCCTCCTAGGTCTTTAATCATCTCGTCCATAAGTTCGTCGGCCGAACCTTGGATATCACCGTATCCCACGAGCAGCCGTCCCCAAACATCCATGACGCCGTCGAGCACGCCGGCAACGCCGCCCGAGCGTTCCTTCAATGTCGAGAAAAATCGCGAAAGCACGTTGTTTTGCGCCGTCGCCTCATCGGGCGCCAGCACCGCGGCAGAGATAGCACCGCGATCGCCAAGCCTGACTGCCGTGTTAAACGAGGAGTTAAGTTGATCGGGGCTGGTAATGTCACCCGAAACTGCAAATGCGACCACGCCGTTGCGTCCAGGTGGGGCGATACGCGGGCGCTCGCCGGAAAGCGCTTTAATGGCCTGGTCAAACGCATTGCCCGCACGGTCGGCCTCATCCTCGGTCTGACGCTCAAGTTCGAGTTCTTTGTTGCGGCATTCGACGTAGTCTTCCAGAGCCTCTTTGAATTCATTGAAGTGGTATTCGAAGCCATTTCTGATGGACGAAGGCGGCATAAGGGCGCTTCCAAGCGCAACCACGCCGAAGCCGCACGCTTCGCATGTATCACGACCATCATAATCAGCAACAGATGCCAGCCCACTCGGAGTCCCTTTCTGATAGACGGGGCATTCGGCTCCATAATGCAGGTATGTTCTGCCGTCATTGTTGCTTACAGGCCATGCAGCATCGGTGTAAAGCTCGGTCGGCCGCACCTCGTTTGGGACACGCGGCAATAGTGGGATATAGGCAGAAAACCGTTCACCATCATCTTTTATGTATGCTCGATCGACCTCTTCAATCGCATAGGCATAGAACGCTTTTCGAGCGGCTGACTGCGCTTTCATCTCGACGCTCGATCCCTGAGGTTTTTCATTCGCCAAGCGCTGCCGGTAATAGATTTTCGCGCGATCGAGCGCTATTTGCGGCTCCCATGTGATGCTCGACTTTTCATGACGGTTCTGACTGTCAGATAGTTCTGCTAGTTTTTTCGCACGCTCCCACATACACGAGTACTTGCCAATCGAACTCTCGTCCGACCCACCACAATCCGCCAGCCAAGCGCGCTCTTTAGCCTTCGCCGTCTCCTCCGAGGCCTTCCGCAGCTCCTCGGCCGCACGCTCTAAATCATCTGATGTGTCTTTAATGGTATCGGTCGAGATCTCGGACCCTTTGAGCGCAGCGAAGTCCGACTCGGATGTCCTGGGCACGGCAAGCGCCGTGCCGGTATAGGTCACACTATCGGTATCCTGCGCCGACACCGCCTGCGTGGCACGCGCGGCGATCAGATACGGCAGAGCCGTCTCAATTTTCTGTAAGCCTTCCGATGCGCTTTTGGCAAACTTGTTGCGCGTTTTAATGATCTCAATCCCGGTGTCGACCATATTGCCGGCAACTGATTCGGCACCTGGGATGAGGATGGCGACCAGGCCCGTCCCGATTGTGGCAAACCCCGCCAGCCCCAGACTCAAGATGCTCGCATCAACCACCGTGGCAGCCGTGTGATAGGACGACACTACGTTGGCACCCGCCAGCGCGCCGCTATCGGCCGCCACCTGGGTATCCCCGGCACGCGACATGCTCCATATCGCCGCGGTCGACGAAAACAACAACGTGAGCACCACTAGGATGACCACGGCAGAAGAAAGCGTGGTGTAGGCACCGTCTTCGATAAACAGGTCGATACCGGCGCGGCCCATAAAGCCGCCTCGTTTGCGATGGCAGCTCGGACGGCGCGTCAAAACGCATCTAGACCAGAAACGCTTAATCCCATGCAGCAATCCACGAATCATAATCTCCCTCCAGCCATTCGGGACGCGATTGATACGAGACATCGACCTTGAGCTCAACGTAGCCGCCCTCGGCGGTACCACCCATAGCCTGCGCAAACGCACCGATCACAGGCAACGGCTTGACCTCGCCGGAAACGGACACGGACGAGATGCCACCCGCACCGGCCCGGCCAAGCTCGATATCCCACGACAACGGCCCGCCGGCATGAAAGATCGAAACGTTGGGCACTGCGGCAAGCC
>UREZ01000079.1 GCA_900547025.1 uncultured Collinsella sp. | reverse complement strand
TCCGGCTCGTGCGGAACTCGCGATCGACCTTATGCCCCGCCCCTCGGGACTAAGGATACATGGTAGAAGGGCGCGTGCTGCAAAATTCATTAGCTGGTGACGCAGCGTGGGCTCATATCGAAATATCTTCACCACCGGATTAATAAAAAAGAAGTACCGCTTGGGGGCGGTACTTCTTTTGGTGCGTTGCTATTTTGCTGCGGCTTTTCTCGTTAGCTTACAGGCCGCAGGCTGCTTTGAGTTCTTCGACTCGGTCGGTCTTCTCCCAGGTGAAGTCGGCGTCTTCTCGGCCAAAGTGACCGTAGGCTGCCGTCTTTTCGTAGATGGGGCGACGCAGATCTAGGTCGCGGATGATTGCGCCCGGGCGCAGGTCGAAGGTCTTCTCTACGGCTTCAACGATCTTGTCCTCGGCAACATGCGCGGTACCGAAGGTGTCGACCATGATTGAGAGGGGCTTGGAAACGCCGATGGCGTAAGCAAGCTCGACTTCGCAGCGATCGGCCAGGCCGGCGGCGACCACGTTCTTGGCGACCCAGCGCGCGGCATACGCGGCGGAGCGGTCGACCTTGGTGCAGTCCTTGCCGCTAAAGGCACCGCCGCCGTGACGGCCGTAGCCGCCGTAGGTGTCGACGATGATCTTGCGGCCGGTGAGGCCCGTGTCGCCCATGGGGCCGCCCACGACAAAGCGACCGGTGGGGTTCACGTAGATGTCCGCGTTGTCCCACGGCATGTTCTCGGCGGCCATGACCGGGGTGATGACGTGCTCGATGAGGTCGGCCTTGATCTTGCCCATGTCCTCGATCTCGGCGGCGTGCTGCGTGGAGATGACGATGGTCGTGACCTCGACGGGCTTACCATCTTCGTAGCGCACGGTGACCTGGGTCTTGCCGTCGGGACGCAGATAGGCGAGGGTGCCGTCGTGACGCACGGCGGCCAAGCGCTCGGCCAGGCGGCTTGCCAGGTAGTGTGGCATGGGCATAAGGGTCTTGGTCTCGTTGGAGGCATAACCGAACATCATGCCCTGGTCGCCGGCACCGATCAGGTCGATCGGGTCGGTGGTAGCGCCGGTCTGGGTCTCGAAGGACTCGTCAACGCCCTGCGCGATATCGGGCGACTGCTCATGGATGAGGCTCATGACGCCGCAGGTGTCGCAGTCAAAACCGAACTTGGCACGGTTGTAGCCAATGCGGCGTATAACGCCACGGGCGATCTCCTGCACGTCGACGTAGGCCTGAGTGCGGATCTCGCCGGCGACGATGACGGTGCCGGTCGTCACGAGGGTCTCGCAGGCGCAGCGGACGTTCTCCACGTTGGCAGGCACGCCGTTGGGGGCGATGTAGCCCTGCTCCTGCAGCTCTATTTCTTTGGCGAGGATTGCATCGAGGACGGCGTCGCTGATCTGGTCAGCGATCTTATCGGGATGGCCTTCGGTCACCGACTCCGACGTAAAAACGAAGGACCCGTGTTGGGGTGGGATGGAACGAAGTTCTTCTGACATGATTGTCCTTTCAAAAACGTGTCCCGGCGACCGTTACCATTCCGCCGGGCTCTCTATGCAAGGGCACATCATAGCGCGTAAATCAAACATTCACACCCTTTCCGCACCCACTCATTGGGGACAGACTTAAATGACCAGCCAATAGGAACACTCTTACGGCACCTGGGGACGTTCCTTATGTGCCGGCAGTTTGGGACACTCCTCCATTTGCCCGCTGTAAGTCTGCCCCAACGAATGGTCATTTAAGCCTGTCCCCAATGAGTGGGTCGGTGCCCTTTGTGCGGAGGTGGGCATTGTTGCTTTATACTGGTGCGGTTAGACATCCATCCTGCAATCGAGGAGATTTCCATGGCATCAGATGTTCGCGTCCGCTTTGCACCCTCACCGACGGGCAAGCTGCACATCGGCGGCGCCCGCACCGCTATCTATAACTGGGCTTTCGCCCGCGCAAACGGCGGCACGTTCATCCTGCGCATCGACGACACCGATCCCACCCGTTCCACCGACGAGAATACGCAGATCATCCTGCGCGCCATGCGTTGGCTGGGCCTGGATTGGGACGAGGGTCCCGAGGTGGGCGGCGACTATGGCCCCTACGCGCAGACCGAGCGCCTGGACCTGTACAAGCAGGCCGCCCAGAAGCTCTGGGACGAGGGCAAGGCCTATCCGTGCTTCTGCACCAAGGAGCAGCTCGACGCCGACCGCAAGGCCGCTCAGGAGCGCAAGGACCCCTTCCAGGGTTATCAGCGCCGCTGCCGCGATCTTGATCCCGAGGAGGCCCGCCGCCGCATCGAGGCCGGCGAGTCCTACGTCCTGCGCATCAAGGTGCCCGAGGACCGCGGCGACGTCGTCATCCACGATGCTGTCCACGGCGAGGTAACCTTCGACGCCAAGGAACTCGACGACTTTGTCATCTTCCGCTCCGACGGCACGCCTACGTACAACTTCGCGACCGTCGTCGACGACGCCATGATGAAGATCACCCACGTCATCCGTGGCGACGACCACCTGTCCAACACCCCGCGTCAGGTCATGGTGTACGAGGCCCTCGGCGCTCCCGTGCCCACGTTCGCTCACATCTCCATGATCCTGGGTGCCGACGGCAAGAAGCTCTCCAAGCGCCACGGCGCCACCTCGGTGGAGGAGTACCGCGACGCCGGCTACCTGTCCGACGCCTTCGTCAACTACCTGGCGCTGCTCGGCTGGTCGCTCGACGGCGAGACCACGATCATCCCGCGCGATGTCCTGGCCAACAAGTTCTCACTCGACCGCATCTCCAAGAACCCGGCGACCTTCGATCCCAAGAAGCTCGATTGGGTCAATGCCGAATACATCAACGGCATGTCCGATGCTCAGTTTGCCGACGAGATCATGGTCCCCGAGCTGCACGAGGCGGGTCTCATCGAGGGCAATGTCGAGTACGGCGAGGATTGGATCGACGCGCTTGCCGCCATCGTCAAGCCGCGCACCAAGATGCCGGCCGACGCCGTGACCGTCGCCGCTCCCATCTTCGCTACGGCCGAGACGCTCGAGTATGACGAGAAGTCCGTCAACAAGGGCCTGGCCAAGGAGGGCATGGGTGCCATTCTGGATGCCGCCAAGGCCGCGCTCGAGGGTGTGAACGAGTGGACGGCTGCCAACATCGACGCCGCTCTTGAGCCACTGCCCGAGCAGATGGACCTCAAGAAGCGCGTGGTGTTCCAGGCCGTGCGCGTCGCCGTCTGCGGCAACATGGTGAGCCCTCCGCTGGGCGAGACCATGGCGCTCGTCGGTCGTGACGACTGCCTGGCGCGTATCGACCGCGCCCGCACGATGGCGCTGTAGTCGCTGCGCAAACGTTTGTATCCGAGCCCCGTTCACCCCGAGCGGGGCTCTTGTTTCTGTAGACGTATGGGATAGGAGGTGCTGGGGCCATGGCCGAGCAACTTTCGCTGTTTGGTTCGCCGGAACCGGAGGAGACTCCGGCGAAGCCCGTGCCTGCCGCTGCCTCGGCTCAGCCTAAGCTTGCACCTGAGCCCATCGCCGCCTATGCGAGCGTGGTTCTCGACATCCCGACGCGCGCGCTGTCCGAGCCGTTTGCTTACGGCATTCCTCGGTCCCTTGCCGACGAGGCGCAGATCGGATCCACAGTCCTGGTCCACTTTGGTAACCGTGCCGCCGCAGGCTATATCGTCGATATCGCGCCCGAGCTGGGCGACCTGCAGGGCAACAACACCCTCGATCCTGCGCGCATCAAGCCTATCGAGGCTATCCTCAGCAAGCCGCTCTTTACCGCCGAAGCCGCCCGTATCGCACGCTGGATGAGCCGCGAGTACGTCGCAACGCTTTCCGAGTGCCTGCGCATGTTCTTGCCTCCGGGCGGCAGCCCGCGCGTGGTCAAGGGTGACGACGGCGTGTGGACGGTTGAACGTCCCGCCGTCAAGCCAATCCAAAACCGCTGGGTCATGCTCACGCCCGAGGGTTTCGACTATACGCCGCCCAAGACTGCAGTTCGTCAGCGTCAGCTCATTGAGGCGCTCCAGTGCGGCCCGGTCACGACGCGCGACCTCAACCTTCTCTATAACAGCATGTCGGCGACCATCAAGGCGCTCGAAAAACGCGGCGTCGTGGTTGTGGAGGAGCGCCGCGCCTGGCGTGGATGCAGCGAGCAGACCACGCTGTCCTCGGCAAGCGGCAAGGCGCCGGTCGCACTTACCAACGGCCAGCAGCAGGCGCTCACGCAGATTGAGCGCGCGCGCCTCGACGCTCATGGTGACGTTGTCCTTGTGGACGGCGTAACCGGCTCCGGCAAAACCGAGGTTTACCTTTCCGCCATCGAGCGTGTGCTGGCAGCTGGCCGTTCGGCCTGCGTACTCGTGCCCGAGATTTCGCTGACGGCCCAGACCGTCGGCCGCTTCCGGTCGCGCTTTGGCGAGACGGTCGCCGTGTTCCATTCGCGCCTTTCGGCCGGCGAGCGCCTGGACCAGTGGGATATGGTCGCCAGCGGTGCCGCGCGTGTGGTCGTCGGCGCCCGCTCGGCGCTCTTTTGCCCGCTCCACGACTTGGGCCTCATCATCATCGACGAGGAACACGAGACCAGCTACAAACAGGGCTCCAGTCCGCGCTACCATGCGCGCGAGGTAGCGGCCGAGATGGCGCGCCGCTACCGCTGCCCGCTCGTGCTGGGTTCCGCCACGCCTTCCACCGAGGCCCTCGACCGCTGCCGTCGCGGCGCGTACAACGGTGCCACCTGGACGCGCGTCGAGATGCCCGAGCGCCCGGGACACGCGGTGCTGCCCACGGTCCGCATTGCCGACCTGCGCCGCGAGTTCTCGCACGGCAGCCGCTCCATGTTCTCAAAACCTCTGATGGAAGGCCTTGAGCGCGTGGTTGAGCGCCGCGAAAAGGCCGTGCTGCTGCACAACCGCCGAGGTTTTGCGCCGTTCCTCATGTGCCGCGAGTGCGGCTGCGTGCCCACCTGCAACCATTGCTCCACCGCGCTCACGTACCACGAGCGCACGCACACGCTGCAGTGCCACACCTGCGGGTCGTCTTGGCGTGTGCAGCCCTACCCGGCGCCCACGAGCCGCTGTCCCAAATGTGGCAGCCGCTACTTGGCAAAAATGGGTCTGGGTACGCAGCAGATCGAGGACGCGCTGCACCAGATGCTGCCCGAGGACGTCGCCATCATCCGCATGGATGCCGATTCCACGCGTGGCAAGGACGCACATAAAAAGCTGCTTGAGCAGTTCGATGCCGCCGATTGCGCCGTGCTGTTGGGCACCCAGATGATCGCCAAGGGCCTCGATTTTCCCGAGGTTACACTCGTGGGCGTGGTCAATGCCGACTTTGCCCTCAAGTTGCCCGATTTTAGGGCAGGGGAGCGCGCCTACGATCTGCTGGAGCAGGTCGCAGGTCGCGCCGGCCGCGGTGACCGCCCCGGCGAGGTCATCATCCAGACCTATCTGCCCGAGGACCCGGTCATCCGCGCCGTTGCTGAGCACGATCGCTCTATCTTTACCGACTACGACCTGGACCAGCGTCGCGACGCCCTGTATCCGCCGTTCGTGCGTTTGGTAAACATTTTGGTCTGGTCGGCGAGCCGAGACGACGCGCAGGACTACATCGGGCGCATCGCAAAGCTTCTTAAGCGTCGCTGGCATGCCGCCGCGCCCGACTTTTTGCGGGCGGGCAGCGCGGTGCCGCAGGTGCTGGGCCCAGCTTCGTGTGTAATCGAGAGAGCCAAGGACCGTTACCGCTTCCATCTGCTTGTGAAGTCGCCCGTGGGGTACCATGTCTCTGATGATATCGACGCCTGCCTCAAAGAGGTGGGCTCTGTGCGCGGCGTGAGCGTGAGCGTTGACGTCGACGCCTATGATTTGATGTAACAACTCGAAAGGATGGCCATGGAAGCCAACGGAATCGTACTGTCGCCCGACCCTCGTCTGCGCCAGGAGTGCGCCGTCATCGAGGAGATCACCCCGGCAATCGAAGCGCTTGCCGAGAAGATGAAGAAGATGATGTTCGAGAACGGTGGCTGCGGCCTGGCTGCTCCGCAGATCGGCGAGCTCATCCAGCTCGTCACCATCGACTGCGACTACAGCGACAAGAACGACTACGACCCGTACGTGCTCATTAATCCCGTCATTGTTGAGCAGAGCGACCATCTGGTGCCCTTTAGCGAGGGCTGCCTTTCCATTCCTGGCATTAGCTGCGAGATCGAGCGTCCCGACCATGTTGTCGTCGAGGCGTATGACCTGGATGCCAACCTGATTCGCTACGAGGCCACAGGCGATCTGTTCTGCGTGTGCCTGCAGCACGAGATCGACCACCTGCACGGCAACACCATGTTCGAGCGACTGAAGCCGATGCAGCGGATCAAGGCAGTCAAGGAGTACCAGGACGCCCTGGCCCGCGGCGCTCGACCGGGCGAGACGGAGTAGGTTTGTCCGTCCCTGGGATGGGGCCCACACATATCATCCCGTGCTCAAACATTCTCGCTTTGCTGCGAAACTGCGCGCGGGACGATATGTGTGGGCCCCATCCCAGGGACTACGTTGTCGTGCTTCGTTTCGCCCGGGTGCCGTTGGGCCAGGGAGGGGCGTCTTCGCTGATAATTGCTTTGTTGGAAGAGCTGCTTTTATTGCGGCTCTTTCTTTGGTTTTGGGTATATTTGTTCTTGTTGAATTGTTCTCGCGGATGGGCTGGGTACTTGGCTTTCCGCTGTTCTTTGTAGCCGTCTCGGCTTTGGTTGAGAGGAGACTAACTTTTATGCGTATTGTGTTTATGGGTACGCCTGATTTTGCTGTGCCTTCGTTGACTTCGCTTGTTGCGGCTGGGAATGAGATTGCGCTTGTTGTTACTCGTCCTGATGCTGTTCGTGGGCGTGGTAAGAAGCTGGAGCCGTCTCCTGTTAAGGCTAAGGCGCTTGAGCTGGGGTTGCCGGTTGTTGAGGCTAATCGTATAACGCCTGAGGTTGTTGAGGTGCTCCAGGCTGCCCAGGCTGATATTTTCTGTGTGGCTGCTTATGGCTGTATTTTGCCTGATGAGGTGCTGCATATGGCGCCGCTTGGTATTGTGAATGTTCATGCGTCCTTGCTGCCTCGTTGGCGTGGGGCTGCTCCTATTCAGCGTGCCATTCTTGCTGGTAATGAGATTGCTGGCGTTTCTATTATGCGCATTGGGCATGGCGTGGATACCGGCGCCTATTGTGCGCAGGCCTCGACCTCGGTTGCCGGTAAGCATGCTGAGGCGCTGACCATGGAGCTCGCTGAGCTCGGCGGCAAACTGCTTACCGATACGCTTCCCTCTCTTGCCGATGGCACTGCCGTGTGGACTGAACAGGATGAGGCGCTCGTTACCCATGCTGCCAAGATTTCTAAGCAGGAGATGCGCTTGGATCCGCAAATGGCGGCGCTCGATTGCGTGCGTCATGTGCTCGCTTCGTCCGATACCGCGCCTGCTCGTTGCGTGATTGCCGGCAAGACCGTGCGTGTGCTCGATGCTGCGGCGGCTGATGTGTCGCTCGGCGAGGGTCAGGTTCTCGTTAAGGCCAAGCGTGTTTACCTGGGCCTTTCTGATGGCTCGGTTGAACTGCTCGAGGTTAAGCCCGATGGCAAGCGTGCTATGACTGCTTCTGCTTGGTCTGCTGGCCTGCAGGGTGCCGATCTTATCTGGGGTGTTTTGTCATGAGCAGGCTGTCTCCCGCGCGCAAGCTTGCGCTCGATGTGCTGATGGAGGCCGATCGCCGCGGCATGTATGCACGCGACGTGCTGTCCTCTCGCGCATCGGCCAAGGCTATTGACCAGCGCGATTCCGCTTTTGCCGCCCGCTTGGCGCTGGGTGTTGCCGCCACGCAGGGTATTTTGGACGAGCTGCTCGATCAGTTTCTCGATAAGCCCAAAAAGGTTGCGCCGCGCGTTCGCATGGCGCTTCGTATTTCTGCCTTCGAGATGCTCTACCTGCATACGCCTGGCCGCGTTGCCGTAAGTCAGGGAGTTGAGCTGGTTCGCTGCGGTGTTAAGTCCGCCGCCGGTCTGGCGAACGCCGTTCTGCATAAGGTTGCGGACAACGTCGATGATTTTGCCGCCGCGGTGGATGCCGATGAGTCTGAGCGACGCTTGGTTCGCCTGTCTCGCCTGATGGGCTTGCCGCGATGGCTGTGCGCTCGCATTATGGCATCGTTTGACACGCCAGAGGGTGCGCTTAACTTTGCCGGCAATCTGGCCCCCGCGCCGCTGGCCCTGCATGAGAACGCCTTTGCTACCAAGCCCGATCCTTATATCTCGCAGCTCGTCGCGCCTGTCTTCCCGGGCTGCCA
>UREZ01000078.1 GCA_900547025.1 uncultured Collinsella sp. | reverse complement strand
CCCCAAATCCATAGCAGCCTCGGCTGTGGAAAACGTCCCGGAAGGCATACCCGCCTCGGATACAAAGAGGGCTTGCGATAGGGCCGCGATCACGCGATTCCGGCGCGGAAAGGCAAACTTGCGCGGAACCATGCCCCACGGAGAGATCGACACGACCGCGCCACCCGTATCGAGCGTGCGCATAATTAGCCCCGCGCTCGAACGCGGGTAGACCACGTCGGCGCCCGTCCCCAGCACCACAACGTGTTTGCCGCCGGCGTTGACCGCAGCCCAACCCGAGGCCTGGTCACAACCGACCGCGCCGCCCGAAACTACCGTCACGCCCGCCTCGACCGCCACCTTTGCCGCAAGCTCTGCCACGGCAAGACCATACGGCGAGGCTTTGCGCGCGCCGATGATGGAGAGCGCGGGCGTCGAAAGCACCTCGGGGTTGCCGCGCACATAGAGCGTCTGGGGTACATCAGAAAGCTCCAAAACAGTCTCGGGAAACAACGCATCACCTGGATGCAGCTCAAAGGTCCCCTCTGCCATCATTGGTCCCTCCTTCCCTGATACATCGCCGCCTCGAGCACGTGGTCCTGCGTCACTTGCTCGCTCTCGGCGACATCTGCGATCGTGCGCGCAATGCGAACCAGGCGCACGATGCCGCGGCCCGTGAGATGCGTGCGCTTCGACAGGCCGAGCACACACTTCTCCGCCGCATCATCGAGCTCAAAGGTCGAAACGACGCCGTCAATGGACCGCGTCTCATCATCCTCGGCCTCGGCATCCGCATCGTCCATACGGGACTCGCGCCAGGCGCGAAAGGCGCGACCGCGCACAACGTAGTCACGTAACTCGGCCGACGACATGCCCTCCGCTCCCTCGATAATCACCTGGGGGTCGGGACGGGTCACATCGATCATCATGTCGATACGGTCGGCCAAAGGGCCGCGCAGTTTAGACCGATAGCGCTCGACCATCGCCGCCGAGCAGCGACACGGTACCTCGCGATCGCCCAAAAAACCGCAGGGGCAGGGATTGCTCGCAGCCAGCAGCTGAAAGCGCGACGGGAAGGTAAAGGCCCCGTCGACGCGTACGATCCTCACATAGCCGCGCTCGATGGGCTGACGCAGCGTCTGCAGCACACCCGTGGGAAACTCGGCAAGCTCGTCCAAAAAGAGCACGCCGCCATGAGCCAGGCTAATTTCGCCCGGATGCACCGGACGCCCGCCGCCGATGAGTCCCGCGGTCGAAATGCTGTGATGCGGGCTGCGGAAGGGGCGATGCCCCGCAAGCAGTCCATCGATGTTCTCGCCCAAGACCGAATGGATGCACAGTGCCTCTTGCTGATCCTCGAGAGAAAGCTCGGGCAAAATGCCCGTCATGCGCCGCGCAAGCATGGTCTTGCCCGAACCGGGCGAGCCGATCATGAGTAGGCCGAGCTCGCCGGCGGCCGCAAGCGCCATGCCACGTTTGGCGACCTCCTGCCCCAGCACGTCGGCATAATCGAGCTCGGGCTCAAAGGTCGCCTCGAGCACTTCAGAATCCAGGTAATGCCGTGCGGCATCCCCCATGCCGTGGGCAAGCTGAGATAGGTGGTCGATAAACCCGCAGTCAACACCCGCAAGCGGGACATGTTGATCGGACCTGCCGGCGATAAAGGAAAGCCCCATGTCGCGCGCCAACAGCTGAAACGCCACCTCGCCCTTGACGGGCAGCACCGTGCCGTCCAGACCAAGCTCACCTGCGATAAGGCAGCGATCGAGGTTGTCACGGGGAATCTGCCCATCGGCCGCCAGAACCGCGATGGCAATCGGCAGGTCAAAACCGCTGCCAGTTTTACGGATATCGCCGGGTGCCAGGTTGACGGTAATGCCAGATCGAGGGATCTCGAAGCCGGCCGAGCGCATGGCGCACCTGATACGCCCGCGCGACTCCATCACCTCCATACTCGGAATGCCGAGCATCTGGATGCCCGGAACGCCACCGGCAAGCGAGACCTCGACGGTGACGGGAATTGCCTCGACGCCGCGGATACAGGCCGCGTGTACGGCAAACGTCTCTAACGCCATCACGACACCTGCCAATCGAATGCATTGTACTGGTGCTCGATCTCAGCGATATGCCCGCCGCGGATGGTGACGCCCACGGCATCGAATCGAATCGACCTGAGAGGATAGTGCTCCATGAGATAGCAACTTGCGATACGACGATACCGACGCTGCTTTTGGGCGTCCACGGCCTCCTCGGGAAAGACCCGCGTGGCGCAATCCAGGGCGACGCGTCTCGTCTTGACCTCGGCCATCACCACGACATCGTCGAGCTCATCGAGCAGCACCAGATCGGCTTCGCCCTCAATGCAACGATAGCCCTGCTCCAACAAGGTGTATCCACGCTCGTTAAAGTAATCGATGGTGATCAGCTCGCCCAGCATGCCGAGCTCGCGGGGACTGAGCCCCTTGATAAACTCGGGCGTCATCGCCCCGCAGTCGAGCTCGCCGTCTTCCCAGCGTTCCTTGAGTTGCTGCGTCTTGCTCTTTTTGCTTGCGGCACACATGGGGTCTCCTTTCCCGCACACTGCATTGCCCCGATGATGAGGGCACTTTTCATGCGGGTAAGTACCGGAAGCAAACCAAAAGCTGACCAAATGCCGACAAAAAACGGGCCGTACGCAACAATCACGTTGCACACGGCCCGCTACCAGCAGGTTTATAAAACGCCAGGGGTCCCTGTCTCCACAATTGACCTAGAAAAGGCGCTCAGTCTGCAGAAAGTTTCCGCAAAAGCTCACACGATGCAGCGGACAAAGTCCATGTTTGCGAATCGCCTCGATGTGCTCGGGGCTTGCGTAGCCCTTCGACTCGGCCAAATGATACTCGGGGTACTCGGCATCGTACTCGACCATCATCTCGTCACGCGTCACCTTAGCCATGATGGACGCCGCGGCGATACAGGCGATTTTGGCATCGCCCTTCACCACGTCGCGCTCGTTGGGAACGGCGCCCAAGGGGTTACCGTCCATAAGCACGCAATCGGGCTCGAGCCCCGTATCGGCCACGGCGCCCGCGACGGCAGCGCGGATGGCGCGGGCCATGCCCATATCGTCGATATCCGCGGGCGCGATATGGCAAAAACCAATCGCCGTCGCGACCTCGGCAATCTTCACCGAGAGCAGCTCGCGGCGCGCCGGCGTGAGCTTTTTGGAATCGTTGATGCCCCAGACGCGCGGCTCCATGGGAAGGCACACGGCGCACACCGTCAAAGGACCGGCCACCGAGCCGCGACCCACCTCGTCCACGCCCACGACCACGCCATCCCCACCGAGCTCGTGCATCAGCTCGTACATGCCGTTGACGCGCTCGCGCTCGGCAAGTTCCTTGGCATGGCGCTTAAGAGCACGCTCGCAAGCCTTGATCACTTGCTGGCGCGGATCCTCACGATAATGCTCCACGAGGGCGGGGATCTCCTCAAACGTGGCGCTCGCCAGCTCGCCGGCAACCTGCGATGCCGAAACCGAGCTCGTCATGTTGGCCATATCGGGGCCTCCTTGCATGCAAATCAGATAAAAAGAAGGGCCACCCGAAGGTGACCCTTTTGTCCAAATGAGTGGACAGACGCTGCGATCTTCTTAGCGCTTCTCGGGGATGCGAGCAGCCTTGCCCACCTTGTCGCGGAGGTAGTACAGCTTGGCGCGACGGACGCGACCATGACGGACGACCTCGAGCTTGGCGATCTTGGGGCTGTGAAGCGGGAAGGTACGCTCAACACCGACACCGAAGGAAATCTTGCGGACGGTGAAGGTCTCACGGGCACCGGCGCCGGCCATGCGGATGACGTCACCCTGGAAAACCTGGATGCGCTCGCGGTCGCCTTCCTTAATGCGGTAGTGAACCTTGACGTTGTCGGCAACGCGGACCTGCGGGATGTCCTCGCGGATCTGCTGACGCTCGATTGCGCGGATGTAATCCATGTGCAATTCCTTACTCTTCTAGAGGTGCCGTACCACCTTGGCCGGCACGTAGTTGAACAAACGTATTCGAGTATACACGCCACGACCTTGGCTGCAAGAACTATTTTGCCCGTGCGCAAAAAGACAAAAACACGCACTCTTTCTGCACTCATGCGCCGTCCGCAGCATCAGTCGTCGGCGTCGTCACGGTCGTTCCGGGCGCGATATAGCCGTATTCGAGCAGCACCGAAAGTGCATGCTGCTTCCAAGTGGCAAGCTCTTCGTCATTATAGTTGTCATGGGCCCATTCATTCATCGCGTCCTCGGCGTCTTGGGGCACCAGGTCCTGGCTGTCTGCCATTAGGTACAGGATGCCTAGGATGTCGAAGTCCTGCTTGGTCATCTCTTCCTTGTTTGATGTGCTGATGAGGCCATGATCGATGCCGTAGCGGCAGATATCGGTTAACACGGTAACGAGGCCCGTAGGAATCGGCGAGGCATCCTTCGCGGCAGCGGGCGCTGTGTCGTCAGTCACTGCAGCGGCATCGTCGCTCGCCGGAGCAGACTCGGCCGCGTTCGCATCGGAAGCGGCCTGCTCTCCCTGGGCAGGAGCCGTGCTATCCGTCGTTGCCGAAGAATCCCCCGGAGAAACGGACGTAACGCTCACCGGTGTCTCGACCACGGTCGTCATCGGGTCGACCGTTGCGGGTGCGGCGATGACCTCGGCCCAATCGGAATACACGCCGTCAATAAAGGCGCGAACATGGAAGGTGCCCGGTTGCGAGATGGTCATCGTGCCGTCTGTCGCGACCGATATGCCCTTACTCTCAAGCTCCTGGGCCTCCCAGCTGCAGACCCTATCGACTTCCTTGCCCGTCGTGTCATAGACCGTGGCCGTCAGGCCTTCGATGCCGTTGAGGTTTTCCTCGACGCCGACGACGGTCTGCGCCGCGCCCTCGAGCTTGATGCTGCCGTTAAACGCCTCGGGCGCCACGTCACTTACCTTATATTTGTAGGCCGCGGCGTCGATCTCATCATTGGTCGAGACATGCCCGTTCACGTCCACATAGGTGTCCTCGGGGATAAAGTACTTTACGTAGGCGGTGCCGGCCTTCTTGCCTACCACAACTTGCTCGTGGGTGACAGGGTCGGTCTGGATCTCGATGACGTCGGACTTGCACTCCTTGCCCTTCTTATCGACCACGCGCCAGTCACCTGACGACTTCACAAAGCCGTAGTAATCAACATCGTCCTCGTCCCTTGCACGCACGCGATAGGAAGAAATGGGATCTTCCTCTCCCACCGTAAGCTTTCGGGTTTTATCGGTCTGCAGCGACACGAGAATCTTCGATATGGGCTTGATAGGCTGCGGCGTGCCCAACTGCGTATCGACCGTCACCGACTCAAACGACAGATTGGCACCCGTAATGGACATGGGATAGGTCGCGGCCATGTCGTTAAGCACGTTGCACGTGCGCGGGGCGCCGCCGTTGCGCGAGGGAACCTCACGATCGGCCAGGACCGAATTCCAATCGATGGCGCGCACCATGTGGTTGTTGGTGCGATGCGACCAGCTCGTGACGTTTCCGGCAGTGGTATCGTAGCCGTCGTCGCCACGATGGGCGATCGAGCGCAGGAACAGGTTCTGCACGGCGTCGGTCGACTGATCGCTAAAGGTGGTGTAGAACGAACGCTGGTCATAACCTGCGGTATGGAACTCCTGCACGGCGGCGTTGTCGTCGTAGCACTCGCCATTCATGTTAAAGATGATGACGTCGAACGTCACGCCCACCGGCTGGTCATAGTCCTCGGAGAGCGTCGTGGTAGAACTCGTCTGCTTGCTGTTGACCTGCGTGTGCGCCGGAATCGTCATATTGACGGTAACCGACTGGTTGTCCGTCGTGGTGATTGACTGTTCCTCGGTCTTGCTCGCCTCCCACAGCTGGGACATGGTGGTCTCGGCAGAAAACGAGGTCTCGATCTCCTCGCTCGCTGTTCCGGGCACGCCCAGCGACTCCTTGAGGCTCACCGATGCGCCCCAAGAGCCACCCTTGGAAAACGATGCGGATTCAGAGGTGCTCGTGCCGACCGTCTCCTCGGTACCGCGGGCGAGCGTGATACTCTGCGAGGCGTCCTCATAGCCGACGTTAAGTGCCGAGGTGACGAGCTCCTGCTCAGTCTTGGAATCTACAAAGGAATAGCCCGGCGCGTCCCCTGGCGCACAGTTAAGCTTGTTCACGCTGTTGAGCTGCTGAACTCTAAAGTTATAGAACGCAATGCCAAAGCCATTGAAATCGTACTGGTAGGTGCCGCCAAGCTTGTCCACGCACGCGATGGTGGCATAGATGACGTCCTGCTCAGTTTTATCCTGCGACAGGCCATCAAGCGGCACATATGTGCGGAAATCTTCGCCGGTCAGCTTGTGGCCGATGCAGTCGGCGATATCGTTGGTCAAGCGCTCATAGACCGCATTGAGGCTTTTCGCAGAAGTCAGACCGCTCTGCTTCGACTTGTCAGCGCCGTCGGAATGCTCACCGTTGCCGCCCGAAAGCGCATCGTACAGATAGATGTAGTGACCCTTACCGAAGTCCTTCTCAAAGCCCTTGCCGGCGTGGTCCCAGTACAAAAAGTCCTTGGAGTCGTCGCCTCCGCCATAGCCAAGGATGTTGTAGGCAAGCGACGCCCAGTTGGGCAGTACCTTTTTGACGGCAGCGGTGTAGAACGAGACGTTGTCGTACATCGAGGTACGACCCTCGAGCTTGCCGTCGTCGATATCCACGAAGGTGCAGTCGCGATCGTTGACCGTAATGGTGAGCGGGTTGACCACGTCACCATAGAGCTCGTCGCGCGATTCATCTTGAAGGGCAAAACCGGCTGTCGGCATCCCGCAAAGCGCCGTGACCGCAACGACCACCCAGCACAGGGTCATCTGTGCTCCCCGACGCGCTCGTTGCAAATACCTGGTGAGGTTTTTCATCGCAGTCCTCCCGTCAGTTGCCAATGTATTGAACCAACGTAAAACGCCGCCGCGTCCACAGGGGCGCGACGGCGCGAAGGGGGGCGTAAGAGGCGCAAATGGAACGCGACTCAGTTAAGCGGAACGCTTGGCCTCGAGCTTGGCCTGAGCGGCCGCCAGACGCGCCAGGGGCACGCGATAGGGCGAGCAGGACACGTAGTCCACGTCGGCCGCGTTAAACAGGGCCTTGATGGACTTGGGGTCGCCGCCGTGCTCACCGCACACGCCAAAGTGCATGCCGGGGTTGGTGGCACGACCCTTCTCGACGGCCATGCGCACGAGCTCCAGCACCGCCGAGTCGATGGTCTCGAAGGGGTTGTCCTTCAAGATCTTCTTGTGCAGGTACAGCGGAATGAACTTGGCCTCGGCATCGTCGCGGGAGAAGCCGAAGGTCGTCTGTGTGAGATCGTTGGTGCCAAAGCAGAAGAAGTCGGCGTGCTGTGCGATCTCGTCAGCGACCATGCAGGCGCGCGGCAGCTCGAGCATCGTGCCCACGGGAATGTCGAGCTCGACGCCTTCCTCGGCGGAAACCTCGGCGATTACGCGCTCGATGACCTCGCGGGTCTGGACATGCTCGGCCGTGATGGAAACAAGCGGAACCATGATCTCGGGGCACGGGTCGACGCCTTCCTTGATAAGGCGAGCGGCAGCCGTTGCCACGGCACGGACCTGCATGAGCGGCAGATCACCGAAGACGACTGACAGGCGCACGCCGCGCAGGCCGAGCATCGGGTTGGACTCGACCATGCCGTCGATACGGCGCAGGCGGGCACGCAGGGCGGCAAGCTCTTCCTCGCTGGCGCCGGCGGCTTCCTTCTTGGTGATGGCGACCTCGAGTTCGCGAGGATTATCCAGGAACTCATGAAGCGGCGGATCGAGCAGGCGAACGACCACATCGCGACCGGACATGGTCTTGAACATCGCCAAGAAGTCCTCAGTCTGAACCTTGAGCAGATCGGCCAGGGCCTGCTGCTTCACAGCCTCGTCGTCGGACAGGATGAAGCTCTGGATAATGTTCTTGCGATCGCCCAGGAACATGTGCTCGGTACGGCACAGACCGATGGCCTCGGCGCCAAACTCGAGCGCGAGCTCGGCATCCTCGGGGTTGTCGGCGTTGACGCGCACGTGGTTGGCGTGACCGTCGGTCTCGTCCAGACGGATCTCGTCGGCCCAGGACAGGATGGTGTCCAGGTCGCCGGTGAGCTCAGCGGAGACCAAATCGACAGCGCCATCGACGACGATACCCTGGGTGCCGTCGATGGAGATGATGTCGCCCTCGTGCAGCACGCGATCGCTGCCCTCGATACGCACGACCTTCTCGGCGGCGTCGATATGGAAGCGTTCGACGCCG
>UREZ01000077.1 GCA_900547025.1 uncultured Collinsella sp. | reverse complement strand
GTGGTCCTTCCCGACCAGCGCGGCACCGGACGCAGTAGCTGCGTGGACGGACGCACGATCAAGGCACTGGGTGATCGCGCAACGGCCGTCGGCGCCGATACAGCACGCTCGCAGGCTGACTTCCTCAAGCGCCACCTCGCCAGCTCCATCGTGCGCGATTTTGAGTACCTGCGCCTAGTGGGCTTTGGCGGCAAGCCGTGGGTCACGCTCGGCCAAAGCTACGGCGGTTTTTTGACGCTGAGCTACCTGTCGCTCTTCCCCGAGGGCGTGGCGGCGAGCTTTACCTGCGGCGGCATCCCCCACGTACCGGCGAGCGCAAGCGAGGTCTACGCGCACACCTTCCCGCGCATGGCCGCCAAGACGCAGCAGTATTATGACCGCTATCCCGCTGACGTCGAGCGCGTGGCAGCCCTGGCCGATGCGCTCGAGGCTCAGAAGCCCGTGCTGCCCGACGGCTCGCCGATGACGGTCGAGCGCCTACAGCTCATGGGCAGCGACTTTGGCATGAAGCAGAGCTTTGAGCGCATGCATTGGACTATCGATCACGCTTTTGTTACTGGCGACGGTACGCTGAGCTGCGGCTCCTCGGTATCCGACAGCTTTTTGATGCGCGCCTTCGAGCGCACCAACACACGCACGAACCCGCTGTACTGGACACTGCAGGAGTTTATCTACGCCGACGGCGACACCATGCCCATTCGCTGGGCCGCAGCAGAGGAGAAGGCCCGTCGTGCCGAGTTCGACACACTCGCGCGCCCGCTCATGTTTACCGGCGAGGCCATGTTCCCGTGGATGTTCGAGCAGATGCCCGAGCTCAAGCCCTTCAAGCCCGCCATGGACCTGCTGATGGAAGACACCAGCTGGGACAAGATCTACGACCCGCAGCGACTGGCGTGCAACGAGGTGCCCCTGCAGGCCGCGGTGTATTTCGACGACATGTACGTGGATTCGGGCCTGCAGCTTGATACGCTCAGCCGCGTGGGCAACTCGCATGCCTGGGTGACCAACGAGTTCGAGCACGACGGCCTGCACGGCAGCGTGGTATTCAAGCACCTCTTCGACGAAGCCCTCAACCGCGGAGACCTGCGCCAGATCTTCTAGCAAAGGAGTGTCCCAAAGTGCCGGCACATAAGGAACGTCCCCAAGTGCCGGCACGAGAAAGACAGCGCTGCGGGAAACGATCCGCAGCGCTGTCTTTCTTTATGCAAATACGATCAAGTTATCCCTGTGTATCGCCGGCTTCTCGGCCAGGTCTGCCAGCAGGCGGTTGCTGGCGATCTGGTCCTGGCGGCGGCCGGCGGCAAGTTCCAGCACGTCCGAATCGGCCTCGGCGATACCGCGGGCGACGACCATACCTCTCGGATCGCACACATCGAGCACATCGCCCTCGGCAAACTGGCCATCAACCTCGCGAATACCCACCGCAAGCAAGGAAGAACCACGGCTGACCAGCGCCTTCGCGGCACCGTCGTCAACCGTTACCGAGCCATGTGCCTTGTCACCCAGCGCGATCCACAACTTGCGGGGTGCGATGTCCAGACGCTCCGCCGGCGGATCGAACAGCGTGCCCACGCTCTCGCCGCGGGCTAGGCGCACGAGCGCATCGGGCTCCTCGCCCGAGCAAATCACGCTCTGAATGCCCGCCGTCATCAGGATGCGGCTCGCGCGAATCTTGGTAATCATGCCGCCCGTGCCCACCGATGTGGAAGAATCGCCCGCCGAGGCAATAATCTTGGCATCGATCTTATGCACGACAGGAACAAACTCGGCCGTGGGGTCCTCATGCGGATTGGCAGTATAGAGGCCATCGATGTCCGAGAGCGTCACGCACAGATCGGCAGAAACCAGGCAGCTCACAAGCGCCGCCAGTGTGTCGTTGTCGCCGAACTTGATCTCATCGACGGTAACGGTATCGTTCTCGTTGACGACCGGCACCACGCCAAGCTCCACGAGGCGCAGCAGGGCGTCGCGCGCGTGCAGGTAGGACGTGCGGCGGGCCGTATCGTGGCGCGTGAGCAGCACGAGCGAGGTGAGCAGGTCGCGCGCATGGAACTCCTCGTCGTAGGCCGACGAGATGATGCACTGACCAGCCGAGGCGCAAGCCTGCAGGCTCGGAAGGTCGCCGACCGGCTTGCGGTCGAAGCCCAACACGGGATAGCCACAGGCGATAGCGCCCGAGCTCACCACGACCAGACGCCAGCCGAGCTTGCGCAGCGCTGCGGCCTGATCGGCAAGTCCGCCGATAAAGGCGCGGTTGACCTTGCCATCGGCACCCACCACCGTGGACGAACCGATCTTTACCACCATCGTTTTATAAGAAGTCGTCATACGTCAAACCAATCAACTGTTCAGCGAACGGCCGAGTTGGCGGCCAAGGGAGCGTGACTCGCCCCTACCGCCCAAGGAATTAGTGAGTCCAAGGAAAGGCAGAAGCCGCGGCCATGTTCTTGCGCACGAGCTCGTCGCGCACCTGAGCCAGGCCCTGCTCCATGCCCACCACATAGGTCTGCGGGTACAGGAAGCGCTTGAAAGCTGCGTCCAGATGATCGAGCGCCCAAGCACAGCGCTCGCGCGCGTCCTGGATGCTCTCACGCGGAGCCACCGCACTGCCATCGCGCACGATCGGCACCAGCAGCTCGCGATACTCAAGTTCGGACACGTCGGTCACCAGGGCGGCATCATTCACGGCCACGAGGGTATTGCCGCGCGCGGCGCCCTCCCCCGCCAGATGGTCCTCGTCGTAGATCATGTCGCAGACCGGGCCGCCAAAGCCGTCGAAATAACGGCGCACGCGTTGCACACCCGGGATCGTGCGCTTGTAGGGCTGCTCGGAGAGCTTGACCACCGGCGTCCATGGATCTGTCTCGCTCGCACGGCGGGCGGAAAGCTTGTACACGCCACCCAGCGCCGGCTGGTCATAGCAGGTCGCGAGCTTGGTACCCACGCCAAAACTGTCGATGGGCGCGCCCTGGTCGAGCAGCGACTGAATCGTGTACTCATCCAGATCGTTAGAAACCGAGATCCCCACATAGGGCAGGCCCTCGGCATCAAAACGGCCGCGCACATACTTGGAGAGCTTGGCGAGGTCGCCGGAGTCGATGCGAATGGCCGACAGGCGCTCGCCCATCGCTTCCATCTCCTTGGCAACCGTAATGGCATGTTCACAGCCCTCGCGCACGTCATAGGTGTCGATGAGCAGCGTACAATTCTTGGGGCTCGACTTGGCAAAGGCGCGGAAGGCCTCGAGCTCGGAATCGAAGCTCATCACCCAGCTGTGCGCATGCGTGCCAAAGACGGGAATACCGTAACGGCGGCCGGCGAGTACATTGGACGTAGAGGAGCAGCCGGCAACGTAGCTCGCGCGCGCGACGGCCAGGCCGCCATCGGGACCCTGGGCTCGGCGCAGGCCAAACTCCGCCACAGGGCGACCGTCGGCGGCGAGCACCACGCGCGCCGTCTTGGTGGCGACAAGCGTCTGGAACCCGACGATGTTGAGCAGCGCCGTCTCGAGCAGCTGGCACTCCAGCGCGGGGCCGGTGACGCGCACCATGGGCTCGCGCGGAAAGACGAGCTCGCCTTCGGGAACGGCGTCGATGTTTACATGCGCACGAAAATCACGCAGGTAGTCGAGGAATCCAGGCTTGAACATCGCGCCGCCGGCAGGGGCCTGGAGCGAGGCGAGGTAGTCGATGTCCTCGGGCGTAAAGCGTAGATTCTCGACCAGCTCGGGCAGTTCGGCGGTGCCGCACATGACGGCATAGGCGCTGCCAAAGGGATGGTCGCGGTAAAACGCGGTAAAACAACCCTGCTCATTGGCCTTGCCGCTCTCCCACAGGCCCTGGGCCATAGTGAGCTCGTACAGATCGGTGAGCATTGCGATGTCGGTGGGATGAGAGATGTCGGTCAAAGCCATGGGGCGACCTTTCGGATGTGTGGTGCAGAATTTGAGGGTTGGACGAGAGCAGAGCATGCGGACATGACGCCCGATGCAAATCGGTTAGAGCAGGCCCATGCTGGTCAGGATCGTGTAGCCCATAAAGATGACAAACGCGATGAGGGCAAGGACAATGATGATTTTTTGAGCCGGCGCCATGCCAGGGATCTCGTTCTCGCCCGTAGGCTCCTTGGAGGTAACCATGCGCTGGGCAAAGGTCATCTCGTCACGACTCGGCTTAGGCTCGACGGACTTGGGACGAGCGGCCTTTTTAGGCTGAGGTTTGGGCGCGGCAGGTGCAGGCTTCGCAGCAGCGGGCTTGGGTGCGGGCGCGGGCGCCGATGCGGATGCGGCGTTCGCGGCGATCTCCTCGGCCTTCGCACGCTCGGCACGCAGGACAGCCAGCTCCTCACGCTCGCGACGGGCCTCTTCACGAGCCTCGCGGCGGGCCTTCTCGGCGCGGAGCTCTTCCAACTCAGCGCGCTCCTCGTCGGACAATGGTTGGGACTCAAGCTCGGCCATGGTATAGCCCTTTCTTTTAAAAAAAGCCGCCGACACAATGTCAGCGGCTTATCAAATCCAAGGGTGGAGACGAAGGGAGTCGAACCCTCGGCCTCTGCCATGCGACGGCAGCGCTCTCCCAACTGAGCTACGTCCCCAGGACAAGTCGATATTTTACCTACGGCTCGCCAACTGTCAACGCCCAATAACCAGTCTTTTTGGGGCGCGGCTATTTTGGCAACTTTTCGAACAGGCGATCCTCTCGATGATTTTTTATCCCCGTCCCAGAAAAATCATCGACGAACGCACTACTTTGCGCTGGTAAGAACACCGGTGGTGTCGAAGGCCGGGGTGAAGCTCTCGTCTACCGCGCCGCCCTCTTGCCAGAACATCGTCGTAAAGCCCAGGTCGTCGGCATGGTCGAGCACCTGCTCGTACTCCTCGCGCGTCACGGCACGCGCCAGGTCGCCGCCCTGCTCGCGCATAAGCGCATTGGGCGTGTACTGGTTCATGACCGAGATCGGCACATCGCCCACCGTCTGCCACACCAGGTCCAGCACGCGACACGAATCGTCTGCATGTCCCGGCAGCACCAGATGGCGCACAATCATGCCGCACTTCATGAGCCCGCCCTCATCCACCAGCTCTCCCCCGCGGCGATCGATCTCGCGCGCCATCTGGGCCAAACCCGACACGGCCACGCGCGGGTAGTCCTTTATATGAGAGAGTGACTGCGCAAGCGCCGCATCGGCATATTTAAAGTCGGTAAGCCACACGTCGACTAGATCGCCCAGCGCCGCCACGGCACTCGCGCGCTCGTAACCACTCGTGTTGTAGACGATTGGGATGACCAGCCCGCGCGTCCGTGCCGCGGCAATCGCGGCAGGCAACAGGTGCGCATAGTGTGTCGCCGTCACCAAATTGATGTTGTTGGCACCCTGGTCCTGCAGTTCCAGCATTATCTCGACCAGGCGCTCAGGCGAAATCTCAAGGCCAAAATTGCCGGTCGAGATCTCGTGGTTCTGGCAGTAGATACATTTAAGCGAACAGCCGCTAAAGAAGATCGCGCCCGAACCGGCCTCGCCCGAGATAGGCGGCTCCTCCCACATATGAAGCGCCGCTCGGGCCACCTTGAGCGTGTCGTTAGCACCGCATACGCCGTGCGCGCCCTCATCGCGCGCCGCACCGCAACGGCGCGGACACAAATGGCAGGCGGGCGAAAAAAGATCGGTCAACGACGTCGGCATAAAAACATGCTCCAAAACAACAATTCAGCAGCTCAAATGTAAAGGCCCGGACCGCGCAGACGGCTCCGTCCCTAAGGCGCCGTAATCGTCCGACACGATTTTTGTAATGTCAAGACTGGAATCCACAAAGTGCCGCTTTATGATGTAGTTATTCCGCCCCCCGCGGAGCAACTGGGTGAACCGTCGCGTTTATTTAGGGAGCCCACACAGTCGCACCTAGTACAGGTATCCTTCGTTGTTAAGGACGCTGGAACAGTCGATGAGGGCACCCACCTGTTTTAGGTGGGTTCATTTTCGTAACGTGGGGGGTGGTTTTCTTTTGCCGAAAATCACCATACAGTCCATATGGATCCCCGCCGGCATCCCGACAAGCCATCGACAACATCCCAATATCTGGTAAGCGCGTGATTATCGCTGCGTGCAATTACATGCACCCCCCTTGGTCGAGTATTATGGTTCGGCTATGCCCTTTGCGCATGGCGTTCTTCTGACCTTTTCCTTCGACGCTTGGCGGTTTTTAGATTCATGGCTTCATCCCCGAGCTACATACCGTACCTATGCGTGGCAGCGGCGGCCTTTATCACGACCTTCCTCGCGGTGCCCCTGGTCAAGCGCTTGGCAATTAAGCTCGATGCCGTCGACTATCCTTCTAAGCGCCGCATCAACACCAAGCCCATCCCGCGTTTGGGCGGAACGGCGGTGTTTTTGGGCCTGGTCGTTGCCTGCATTGTGCAAATCCTAGGCACCTGGCACCTAGGCTGGCCACCCGTCCTGGTGCCGCACCCGCGCCTTCACATTAGCTATCCCATGCTGGCGCTCTCCTTTACCGTCATCTTTGCGACCGGCGCTATCGACGACGTCTTCCAGCTCAAGCCCAAGCAAAAGCTGGCCGGACAGGTCCTCGCCGCGCTTATCGCCTGTATCGGCGGCCTGCGGATCGGCGTCATCGTCAACCCGTTTGCCCCCGGCGAAATCACGCTCGGATGGCTCGCCTACCCCATCACCGTAATCTATCTGGTGGCATTCACCAACATCATTAACCTCATCGACGGCCTCGACGGCTTGGCCACGGGCATCTGCGGCATTGCCTCGTTCACCATGTTTTCGATGGCCGTTCTCTCGGGCCGCATCGACGCCGCCGCGCTCTCCATTGCGCTCTTTGGCGCCTGTCTGGCCTTTTTGCGCTACAACTTCAACCCCGCAAGCATCTTCTTGGGCGACTCGGGGTCGCTGCTTCTGGGCTTTGCACTGGGCTCCATCTCGCTGCTCAACGTGAGCCGCACCGCCGCGCTCACCTCGCTTATCATCCCGCTCATCGTTGCCGGCGTGCCCATCATCGACACGTTTAGTGCCATCGTGCGCCGCAGGCGCGCCCACATTAGCATCGGGCAGGCCGACAAGGGTCACATCCACCACCGCCTCATCCAAGAAGGCTACAACCAAAAACAGGCCGTGCTACTCATCTATGCCTGGTGCATCATGCTTTCGGCCGGCGCCGCCGCGATTAACCAGGTCGAGGTGCCCATGCGCGTGCTCATCTTTACCGTGCTCGCCATTGGCTCGGCGGCCTTTGCCAAGCATCTACATCTGTTTGAGCCCGTGCTGCGCCACCATTACAACAAGCGCACGCACGAGGACGAGCTCGTCACCCCCGACGACCCCGCCTTTAAGCAGGAGGAGCAGGCGGCAGAAGAGCGTAAGGAAGAGCGGCACCACAGGCGCTAGGGTTTGCCGGTGAGGATGGGCCAAGACGTTGGCAGCCGTTCGCGCGGACGCCGCGGCGGACATGAAAGCCGGCCCCTGACAGTCCCTCACCCACTCACGCCCACCCCTCTCAATAAACACGCTATCATCAAGACCTGCGAACGAACGTTAGGAGCAATCATGCCAAACGAGAACAGCTACGAAGTCGCGCTGCAAAAGAGCAACGCCATTCGCGAGGGCCTGGCCAAGACGCCCGAGAAGTTCACCATGCTCACCGGCGACCGCCCCACCGGCCGTCTGCACCTGGGCCACTACTTCGGCACCCTCAAGGGCCGTGTTGAGCTGCAGAACATGGGCGCCAAGACCAACGTGCTCATCGCCGACTACCAGGTCATCACTGACCGCGACACCACCGAGCACATCCAGGACAACGTGTACAACATGGTCATGGACTACCTTGCCTGCGGTATCGACCCCGACAAGACCATGATCTACGCTCACTCTGCCGTACCCGCCGCCAACCAGCTCATGCTGCCGTTCCTATCGCTGGTGTCCGAGGCCGAGCTGGCGCGCAACCCCACGGTAAAGGCCGAGATGGAGGCCTCGGGCCACGAGCTCACCGGCCTTCTGCTCACCTACCCGGTACATCAGGCCTGCGATATTCTGTTCTGCAAGGGCAACGTGGTGCCCGTCGGTCGCGACCAGCTGCCGCACATCGAGCTTACCCGCACCATCGCACGCCGCTTTAACAACCGCTACGGCAAGGTATTTCCCGAGGTCGAGGCACTGCTGTCCGAGACCCCGCTACTGCCCGGCCTTGACGGTCGCAAGATGAGCAAGAGCTACGGCAACGCCATCAACATCTCGATGACCGCCGAGGAAACGGCCAAGCGCATCAAGAAGAGCCAGACCGACTCCGAGCGCATGATCACGTTCGATCCCGAGAACCGCCCCGGC
>UREZ01000076.1 GCA_900547025.1 uncultured Collinsella sp. | reverse complement strand
TCCACCTGGTCGCAAATGCGCTCGCCTTCCCGTGCAAGCTCGGCCTTGAACGTCTTTTGCGCGGCGTCGGCCGCATCGATTGCCTGGCGTACGCTTGCGGTGTCGAGGGAGAACTCGCGTGTGAAGTACTCGGTGAGCTGGCGGTCGCGGTCTTTCTGCGAGAGCCAGTGGAACAGCGGCGCGTCGAAGGGGATGCCGAAGCGCTTCTCGGGGTTGTCCGAATTGCGCATGACGATGGGGTAGCCCTTCACCACCGCGCACATCGATTGGCTTGTTTTCGAGGTGTTTTCCGAGGTCACCGTTGTGACAGAGGGCATGAAGATGCGGTCGACGCCGGCGTCGACGAGATTGCGGATGTGCCCGTGGACGAGCTTGGCCGGGAAGCACACGGTGTCGGATGTGACGTGCGCCAGACCGCGCTCGTACATCGCCTTGGTGCTGCGTCCCGAGACGCGCACCTTAAAGCCGAGCGTGCTGAAGAACGTCGACCAGAACGGCATGGTGTCCCAGAACTCGAGCACACGGGGAATGCCGATCGTGACATCGCGCCCCCCGCAGACGGGAACCGTGGGGTACGACTCGAACAGCAGCTTCTCGCGGTCGACAAAGAGATTGGGGGCAGCCGCGGTCCGGTCGCGCCCCGTGCCGGGTGCCTGTGCCTCGCAAGCACCCTGCGGACGCAGCTCCTCCGCCGCGGGAACCTCGCGCACGAGCTCATCCCATGAGATGGCGCCGCCGCGCGGGCAGCGATTGCCCGTGACGTAAAGCGAGCCGTCGCCAAATGCCACGACCGCGCGCTGGCAGCGGTTGTTGCACCGACGGCAGGTAACGCCGCCGAACTCGCGATGCTCGAAGCGCTCCACGGCATCGAGCCCGATAAACGACGTGCCGGCGTCGCCCTTGCGGCATTCCTCGCGCGCGAGCAGGGCGATACCGATAGCGCCCATCAGCCCCGGGTGGGGCGCACGCGTGACGGGTTTGCCCAGATACTGCTCGAATGCGCGCAGCACCGCGTCGTTTCGGAACGTGCCGCCCTGGACGACGACTTTGTCGCCCAGACGGTTGAGATTTGAAACGCGAATGACCTTGGTGAACACGTTCTCGATAATCGAACGGCAGAGACCGGCCATGATGTCGCCCGGACCCTTACCGCGCCGCTGCTCGGAAACGACGCTGCTGTTCATGAACACCGTGCAGCGGCTGCCGAGAACGGCGGGGGCTTTGGACGAAAATGCCTCGGTCGCGATATCCTCAACGGCTATTCCGAGGTTTTTGGCAAAACCCTCGAGGAACGAGCCGCAGCCCGCAGAGCACGCCTCGTTGACGACGATATCGGTCAGCACGCCGTGGTTGAGCCAGATGGCCTTCATATCCTGTCCGCCGATGTCGAGCACGAAGGTCGCATCGGGAACGCATGCGCACGCGGCGCGGGCGTGCGCGACCGTCTCGACCGTATGGTAGTCGGCGTGGAACGCGCGCGCGAAAAGCTCCTCGCCGTATCCCGTGGTGCCCACGGCATCGATCGCAAGCGTGACTCCCGCTGTCTCCCAGCGGTTCTTCAAGCTGACAAGACCCTGTTGGGCGACGTCGAGCGGTCTGCCGTTATTAGACGCGTAGAACGAATCGACAAGCTCACCCGCCTCATCGACCAGGGCGAACTTGGTCGTCGTGCTCCCCGAATCGATACCGAGCGCCACACGCACCGTCTCTCCGGGCGCATACGCATCCGGACCCTTTGCCGGCGTCTCTTTGCCATGGCGTGCCGTAAAATCCGCCTGCTCGGCAGGTGTGGCAAAAAAGGGCTGGGCAAGACGTCCCTCCCCGCTTGCGGGCGCGACCGTCTCGAGCTTATCCAGCCGGACAAAAGCGTCGGGAAGGTCGATCGGTTGGGACGATGCGAACATGTCGGTCAGCGACAGGGCGGCACCGCGCGCGACCATGATCTGCGGATCGCGCGGGACGATAACCTGATCGTCCGATAGATTCAGTTGCTCCCGGAACACGCGGACCAGTGTGGGGTTGTAGGCGAGCGCACCGCCCTCGAAGATTACCGGCGGCTCGATGTCGATACCCTGGGCCAGACCGCCGATCGTTTGGCGGGCGACCGCGTGAAGCGCCGAAAGCGCCAGGTCGGTGGTAGGAATGCCCTCGTTGAGCAGCGGCTGGATATCGGTCTTTGCGTACACGCCGCAGCGGCCCGAGACCTCGTGGACGGTCGTTCCCCGGCTTGCGAGCTGCTCGAACTCGCCCGATTCGGTGCCGACCCCCATGAGCTTTGCCATCTCGTCGATAAATGCACCGGTACCGCCTGCGCACGAGCCGTTCATGCGCATGTCGGCAACCTCGATGTCTCCCTTATCGTTGGTGCGGAAGAAGATCATCTTGGCGTCTTGGCCGCCCAGCTCGATGGCGCAGCGCGTCTGCGGATAGAACCTGCTGATCGCGAGCGCGTTGGCGACCACCTCCTGAACGTACGAGGCGCCCAGCGCGGTCGCGATATCGCGCGCACCCGAGCCGGTCACCGCAACGCGCAGCGACTCATGGGGAAAGCGCTCGGCGAGCTCGCCGAGCATGGCGCGCACGCTCGCTGTCTGACACGCCCCGTGGCGGCGATATCCCCACCACGCCTCGGTCATATCCTCGTGCATCGCGTAAACTTTGGTCGTCGTCGACCCTACGTCCAGTCCTACTAGCAACGCCATAATGCTCCGTCTCTCGCATTTTTCCCGCTAGAGATATACCACTCTACGTAATACAACAGACTGTTGTATTTAAACTCCGTATAAAAAGCGGCTGCCGAAACGCTTCAGCAGCCGCCGAATGCACCAACAGATTGTTCTGCGCGCTAGCACGTCGGGCAACGGAGCAGCACGGGCCCTCCGGTCATGCGCACCGCTCACGCCCGCGATGTCGCCGAGAGAGCTATCCACGCTTAGGGCTCCAACCAAGCAAGTCGCCCGCGCTCAGCAGATCCCTAAGCGAGCCACTCGCACTCAGGAGCCATAGCCTGCTCCAAGAGCTCGGCATGCTCCTCCTCGAAAACCGTCCCCACAGGGAAGGCGCGACGGAAGACGAAGCGGGAAATCGGACCGGCTACCAAAAGGTTCCACGGCAGCGCCATCACAAAATTATGCGGGATGTTGATCATCCAGATCGCGGGCACGGAATACAGGTTCGCAAGGATGCCGCCGGGCATGTGCGTCAGACCCTCACAGGCACCGTACAGCGACATGATGATGACCATGGGAACGACCATGCAGGAGCTGACGGCAAGCGTCATGGCAAGCGGCGAACTCTTGCCCGGCGTGACCAGGAATTTAAAGGCGAAACCCTTGGCAAGGGGGCTGGCAACAAACCAGTCGCAGCACATGGCAAAAATGTAGGCAACGGGGAAGCCGAGCCACGCGGCGGCAACAACCTCGCCGTTGATGGCCCCATGCTGCAGGGCAACGTTGTAGATGCTCATCCAGAGCACCATGCAAAAGCACATGATAAAGGTGAACAGCAGGCTCTCTCGTTTGTTGATAGGCATAAAGGGCATTGTCCTTTCTGTGTTACGCCGCGGCACCACGCAACAAAAACGGGCGGGCAAGATGGAGCTGTTGGGACTTCATCTCGCCCGCCCGTGGTACGTGCGTCTGCGACTACTTATGTGGTGGAACTACCCTAACACGAACGGCGCGCGCTTCGTAAGCGTTGAGTTTATGGAGATGCAGGGCACCAATAATCCCCCCCCCGACCCCATAAGTTGCGGTGGAATACGGACTGTTTTGACCCTTTAAGCAGCAATTCAGTCCCTATTTCACCGCAACTCATTGGGGGTGCAAAGTAACCTGTCCCCTTTGCACCAATTAGCTGGTGTGGCGCCAGCGAGGGTCGGTGAGTGTACGTGCCACACCCAGACCAACGGGCAAAAACGCCACGATGAGCACTGCACGCACAAACCAACCGAGCATATTGACCGTATCGAAGGTGCACATGTAGTACATCGAGCGATACAGATACAGGCCCGGCACCATAATGACAATTGATGGCACCGTGAGGGCGATACGTGGGTAGGTGAGCTTGACTTCGGCCAAGCTTGCCAGCAGCCCCGATACCAGCGCGCCGATAAACGCTGCCGCCTCGGGAGGCATTCCCGCGCTGAGGCCCAGGAAGGGAAACATCGTCGGCGCATCGACGAGCGTAAGGCGCAAGGTATTGGACACGGCGCCGATCAGCCCAGCTGCCGCGGCCATCTTTACCGGGCTGTTGAACATCACCGAGAAGCCGAATACGCCAACGAAGCTCATCACCACGCGCAGGAGCGTAAGAGCAAGCGGCGAAAGGCCGAGCGGGGCAAAATCATCCGGTGCCAGCCCCACACATTCGGCAACCATCCAACCTACGAGGGTCGCCATCACAATAATCGACACAGCATACGAAAGACGTTCAATGCCGCTTCGCATATCGAGCTTAGCGATGTCGAGGCCTGCCGTAATGAGGGGAAAGCCGGGAATCACAAAGAGCATGGCGCCGATATAGCCTTCTTGGTGCGACATTGCCCCCGGTATGACCTGGCCAAGGCCGAGCAATGCCAGCAGATACGAAACGCAAGCGAGCGCAACACCAGTCGTCAGCGCGCTAAACTGGCCAAGACCCTGCTTGAGAATATGGGAGCGAGCAAAGTTACCGACACCAGCGCCTACGAATGCGCAGGCCATCTCGATAGGGCCGCCGCCGAGCAAGAAGACGAAGGCGCCGCAAGCACAGGCTGCCGCAAGGCCCTGTTGCCAGGAAGCGTAATCGGGCTTCGAGCTCTCAACGGTCTTGAGCATCTCGTGGTATTCGTGTACCGTGAAGCGACGACCATAGGTCTCGATTTCCTTGAGGAAACTCTCCATCATCCAAATGCGATGGGTATTGACTCCCGTTGTGGGCAGGCTGACAACCTCGTTAAAGCAGTGGCCATCTTCGATGCAGGTGCACTCAAACGACAGAAGACTCAGGTCGACGTGAATCGTGACGCCCAGTACGGCAGCAACACGATTCATGGTATCGCGCACGCGCCAGGCACCCGTTCCGCTTGCCAGCATAAGCATGCCGGTGCGGCAGATGATGGATGACTTATCGGTAAGCGGAGCATCGACGGCAAGCTCATCGCCTGCCGTCACGATCTGGTGCCAGTCAGTTTTCATATGGAGCGCGCCGGCACGAACGCCGTGGTGCATGGGAGCTCTCGAAAGCAGCGAGTCAAGGCGCGAAGGCTGTGGGGGCTCCACTGATTCACCCTCAACCTCATCAGCCTCTTCATCGACCAAATCAAAGGAATCAAGCGGCGCTGGCTCGCGACGGTCGATTAGCTCCTCATCCTCATCATCAAAGTAATTGAACTGATCGAGCATGTCCTCTTCGATTGCACGCTCGCTCGCGTCGTCCATATAGACGCTCCCTTCCTGCCGACTAACCCCCATCCTAGGCAGCAACGGCTAAAGGAAACATAAAAGAGACGGCTGTCATGCGAACCATGTGCGCAATAGCCATTGAGTAGTCGTTTAAGAACGTCCCCAATGACTACATCGATGTTCTAAGTGTCAACCAAGTCAACGCCGCAGATAGAGGACGGACAGCGAGCGACGTCCAGGGCGAACAAGTTGGCATGAAAAAGGCAAGGCATAGACCTTCTGGTCATGCCTTGCCTTTTGAATGACAAATTGTCGCTCTGGACGTCGCGCAGCGTCGAGCGGTTACGGCGTTTGGTAAAACGCCGTAACCCCCTAGTACATCTTTGCGCCGGCGGGGATGGAGGCGTCGAGCTGGATCAGGTTGAGGCGCTCCTCGCCCTCCTCCTCGTGGACAGCGCTGATCAGCATGCCGCAGCTGGGAATACCCATCATCTTGCGCGGAGGCAGGTTGGTGATGGCGAGCAAGGTCTTGCCAACCAGGTCCTCGGGCTCGTAATAAGCGTGAATACCGGAGAGGATGGTGCGGTCGGTGCCGGTGCCGTCGTCGAGCGTAAAGTTCAGCAGCTTCTTGGACTTCTTGACGGCCTCGCATGCCTTGACCTTCACAGCGCGGAAGTCGCTCTTGGAGAAGGTATCAAAGTCGACGAACTCCTCAAACAGCGGCTCAACGGCGATCTTGGAGTAATCGAGCGTGGGCTTAAGCGACTTAACGAATGGGCTCGCGGCGTTGCCGGCCTCGGCAGCCTTGGCGGCAGCGGCACCGGACTGGAAACCCTTCTCGGGCTTCATGTGCGGGAACAGCAGCACGTCGCGGATAGAAGCCTGGTTGGTAAGCAGCATGACCACGCGGTCGATACCAATGCCAATGCCGCCCGCGGGAGGCATACCGTACTCGAGGGCGCGCACGTAGTCCTCGTCATACTCCATAGCCTCATCGTCGCCGCCGGCCTTCTCGGCCATCTGGGCAGCAAAGCGCTCAGCCTGGTCGACCGGGTCGTTGAGCTCGGAGAATGCGTTGGCGTACTCGTGGCCGGCGATGACCAGCTCAAAGCGGTGGGTCAAACGCGGGTCGTCCTCAAAACGCTTGGCGAGCGGGCTGACCTCGATGGGGTAATCGCACACGAACGTGGGGTTGACGATGGTGTCCTCGCCCAGCTCATCGTAAATCTCGGCGATGATCTTGCCGGCAGTCCACTCGGGCTTGATCTCCAGGCCCTTCTCGCGCGCGGCGGCAGCAAGCTCCTCGACCGGCGTGTCGATGGTGACCTGCTTGCCGAGCACGTCGGAGACGATGTCGGTCATGGGACGGCTGGCCCACTCACCAGAAAGGTCGATGGTCTGGCCCTGGTACTCGATGACCTCGGGGTTGCCGATGGCCTTGTTGGCAGCCTTGATGACACCTTGGGCGAGTGCCTTCATGCCCTCGAGGTCGGAGAAGGCACGGTAGGCCTCCATCGTGGTGAACTCGGGGTTGTGGGTAAGGTCCATGCCCTCGTTACGGAAGATGCGGCCGATCTCGAACACGCGCTCAAAACCACCGACGATGCAGCGCTTGAGGTGCAGCTCGGTGGCAATACGCAGGTAGCACTCCTGATCGAGCGCGTTGAAGTGCGTGATGAACGGCTTGGCAGTAGCACCGCCCTGGATGGTCTGCAAGATGGGGGTCTCGACCTCCATGTAGCCGTCGGACTCCATAAAGCGACGGAAGGTGGAGAGAATCTGCGAACGCTTACGGAAGGTCTCGCGAACGTCGTCGTTGGCGATCAGGTCGACATAGCGCTGGCGATAGCGGGTCTCCTTGTCGGAAAGACCGTGGAACTTCTCGGGCAGCGGACGAACGGCCTTGGAAAGCAGGGTCGCGCTCTTAGGGGCAACGGAAAGCTGGCCGCGCTGGGTGCGCACGACCACGCCGGTCACGCCCAGGATGTCGCCCAGGTCGAGGGCCTTGAGCGTATTCCAGGCAGCCTCGTCCATGTCGTTGATGCGGCAGAACAGCTGAATCTCGGCAGTCGCATCGCGCACGACGATGAACATGATCTTGCCCTGACCGCGCTTGGCGACCACACGGCCGGCGATCTTCACGACATCCTCGGTGTCCTCACCATCGGCAAGATCGGCGTACTTAGTCTCGATATCGGCGACGTAGTCCTCAAGCTCAGAGTGCTCAGGATAGGGGTTCTGGCCCGCCTCGAACAGGGCGGCGCGCTTGGCCAGGCGGGTGGCGCGCTCGTCGTTGAGCGTCGATGCCTGATCGGCGGCGTTCTGGTTCTCTGCCATAAGTTAGCTCCTCAAACTAAAACGCTCCCCAGGATTCGGTCCCAGGGAGCGAAAACATACCTTTACGCGGGACCGTGGTCTAGCGTGCGATCTTGGCGATGGTGTAGACGCGAGTCTTGCCGGAAGGCGTAACGACCTCGACGGAGTCGCCCTCGCCGTGACCGATGATGGCGTGACCGACCGGAGACTCGTTGGAAATCTTGTGCTCGAGCGAGTTGGTCTCGGTGGTACCGACGAGCGTGACTTCCATGACCTCGCCGTTGGGATCAATCAGCGAAACGGTGGAACCGATGGAGACGGTCAGGTCGCCCGTGGTGGCAGCAACCTGAGCGTTGGCGAGGATGGCCTGGATCTCGGCAATACGAGCGGCGTTCTGGGCCTGCTTGTCCTTAGCGGCGTCGTACTCGGAGTTCTCCGAAAGGTCGCCGAACGCGCGGGCTTCCTTGATGTCCTCGACGATCTCCTTGGCGTAATCGCCCTCACGCCAAGCGAGCTCCTCGACGAGCTTCTGGCGGCCCTCAGCGGTCAGTACGATCTGGCTTGCGTCCATACGGATATCTCCCCAACTCTGATCAAACAATCAACTGTCAACAAAACGAAAAAGACCGGCTAGCCTGCGGGCAAGCCGGTCAGGTGCTCACCCCAAAGGGATGGGACTACTCTGCGTCCGCGTCGCTGTCCTCTGCCTGCTTCTTCTTGGCAGCAGCGAGCTTGGCCTCGAGCTCAGCGATCTCCTTGTCCTCCTCGGACTGCTCGACCACGACCTCCTCGGCCTGCTTGGTCTCGGCCTTATCGTCGCCCTCCATACCCTCACGGATATTCTTGACGGTAGAGCCGAGGGACTTGCCGAGCTTCGGCAGGTTCTTGGGCCCGAAGATAATCAGGACAACGACGAGAATAATGATGAGCTCAGGAGCCCTCAGTCCAAACATGTAGACCTCCACAATACAGCGAGACAAGCTCGAATGAGTATACCGCGGGTATCGCGGTATCACAACACTAGCTAAAAAAAGGGACCGCAAGAAGCGGTCCCTCCTCATGCTCTGGTCGGGTTGACTGGATTTGAACCAGCGACCCCTGCGTCCCGAACGCAGTGCTCTACCAAACTGAGCCACAACCCGTTAGCTCGACTATAGTAACAAAGATTTTCGCCGCGTGCTAGAGAAATTTTTATTTCTTTGGCGCGTCGATTTGAACCCTTGAATATCAACTTCATCCGAACACCTCCCATATTCATCCGTACATGTAC
>UREZ01000075.1 GCA_900547025.1 uncultured Collinsella sp. | reverse complement strand
ACCGCTCGCCTGATCTCGCACTTCCGTCCCAACATGCCGATCTGCGCGTTCTCCCGCCACGAGTGGGCCGTCCAGCAGATGATCATGTACTGGGGCGTTATCCCGCACCAGGCCGAGATTACCCAGGGCACCGTCAACGGCACGATCGTCAAGGCGATCGAGACCGCTAAGGAGCTCGGCTACGTCAAGACTGGCGATTTGACCGTCGCTACCGCCGGCGATCCCCGTATGAGCGTCCAGCTCGAGGACAAGGTCTCCTCGACCAACGTCGCTTACGTCGCTCAGGTGCGCTAAATCGCACTTGCAAGCAGATTTGCATTGCAAAGGGCCCGGAAGGCATTGCCTTCCGGGCCCTTTTTCTGTGCCAATGCCGGCGCACGGCAAAACACGCACTCATTTCTTTACCAAAAGCGCGAAATCCACCCTTCGAGGCCCAAAAATAAAGTCCCAAGCGCTAAAAGTGTTCGCCCGGTGGCAAACCCACACCTTAACCGACGCTGCTAAATCGTTTTAGCAAGAGTCAGATCGACCTGGTTTTCGGAAGTGCGGGGAAAAATTGCTTACCCCCGAGCACAAGCCCTTTTATTTCAACAAAACCCCTGATAAAGTTGGCTTAAATACCGCTTGTGGTTGACCTGTTTGTCTTTTTCCCCGCACTTCCGAAACCGATAGCTTTTCTAGCCCAAACTACGCTCAAACGATCGGATCGCTATGTCATTTCTTGCCTGCGGACCCACGGCTTTTCAGTACTATCGCATACCGCCCCAGATACTGGGACTCTATCCGGCAATCCTGCCGCCCGACCATGACCATCGCTTGGTGCATTACTCAAAACAACCAGTATTTAAAGACTTGCTCGGTACACCAGTTTGGAGATTCGTGGGCGAAAGAAAACAGCGCGCGAACGGAAAGCTATTTCGCAGCCGTCTGCTAACCCAAGAACCACCTCCGGGGTCGTTTAGGCAAACTGAGCATGGATTTGATGTCACATCGCCCGAGTTTACGCTGCTCAGCCTTGCTACGCAGGTCTCACGCAACCAGTTACTCATGGCTTGCTACGAGATGTGCGGCTCCTTTGCAGTGTTTAGGCCCTGCGAGCGAACGCAACAACAACTCGATGAAGCCATTTCGCTTAAGCTCATTCCACCCAACTGCGGCTGGGAGCGAGTTAACGACACCAAGGGCAATGACACCAACCTGTGGAAGCGCCCACCGCTCCTCAGCGCAGCGGATATCGCCGCGTTCGCCAAGCAGGCCGCAGGCCTGCGCGGCGTTAAACAACTGCGCTGGGCGGCCGAGCACATGACGGGGCAGACCGCCTCGCCCTTCGAAGTACAGACCTCCATGCTTGTCTCGCTCCCCCGCGACGAGGGCGGCATGGGCATCAACATCGCAAACAACGTGCGCATCCCTCTCAGCGACGCCGCGCGCTCACTGTATGACAAAACCTGCTGCTACGCCGATATCCTCATCGAGAGCAACACCGACAGCATGGGCGTCATCTTGGAATGCCAAGGCCGCTCCGTCCATGGCAGCGAAGCCGCAAGCCCCTCCGATGCCGAGCGCACCACCGCCCTCACAAGCATGGGCTATGACGTTATCCAGATAACCTATGAGCAAATCAAGGACACGAAGAGCTTTAACAACATCGCCGAGCTCATCCATAAAAAGGCGGGGCTCCCCTACATCCCAAAGACCGATCAGGAACGCACCGCCGCAAAAACCCTTCGACGGGAGCTATTGGTCGATTGGGATGAGCTGTTCGCCGTCAAGCCGGCCGGCTAGCAGCTAGCGATCAGAGGGACTGCGGGAATGTCAGAAGCAGCAACGCGAGCCGCAAAGCCTGCCTCGGTTAGCTCGATGACCTCGGTAAACGTTGCATCGAAAAACTCCTCGGTTAGCAGGCGATACGGCGGATGATCGGGCTCGCCGGGGTTTTCGCGTACAATCTCGTGCATGACGCCGATGGTCTTGAGCACATATTCTTTATGGATGGGATACTGCCCAAAACGCGTCGCCGCAGTATACAGGCGATCGGTCGCGCGCGGGATGGAAACAATGCCCAACGTCTTGCCAAACCAGTCAAAATCGCCCTGCTTTTTAATGCGGAACTCCTCACACGGCTTGCCGCCGTGCGCCTCCAGGTACTGGTTCACGCGCGTATTCCATACCGTGTCGGCCACCAGGTGCGACCAGACGCCCAGTGTCAAATCGAGCAACGACTGAGCCACATCTTCGGACGCAAGCGAGAACTCACAAGCGCCGGGACCGGCAACCGGCTCGGCATCCTTGTAGCGCTGGGGATAGTGTACGCGATTCAGTCGCTCGCGTTCCTCGATAATCGAGGTCGCCGCGGCCGGCGCACCGGTGGGCGAACTTTTAAGCAACGGTGCCACATAGGTATCCCAGAACTCGTGCTCGCGCGGCTTAGGGATAGGCTCGGGCTTTGCAAAGTGCGTAATGCGGTACGGGATGGGATCGGCGATGCCAGGGACCATATAGCCCACGAAGATATCCGGAACCACGCAACCAAACAAAAAGGCATTGCGGTCGCGCACGCTCTTGGCAAGCGCACCAGTGCGCTCCAGCAAACGCTCCGTCTGAGCGATATGAATGTTCCAGCTTGGCATAGCCACCCCCATAAAAACCTGGATAACTATACCATCACGGCGAAGCCGCACGGGCGGCTACGCACGCTCTACGCAGCAACTAGTCCGTAGCACCGCTTTCGGTTCCATACGACGGCGAAGGCGCCTCGACCACATGGTGATATCGATCGATATAGATGGCGCGGGCGCCCAGGCGTCGCACCAAATCCTGGTGATGTGTGCTCATCAAGACTGTCTTACCCGCCGCGACGTAGGCCAGCAAGAAGTTGACCACGATGTCACATGAATCCTCGTCGAGCCCATTGGTAGGCTCGTCGAGGACCAAGATATCCGGGTTCATCGACACCACCGCAGCCAGCGCAACGCGCTTCTTTTGCCCGCCCGAGAGCTGATAGGGAGAGGCGTCGGCAAGGTCGGCAACCTGGAACAGCCCCATGGCATCGCTCACGCGGCGCTCGAGCTCGTCTGCCGGCAACCCCATCTGCGCGGGACCAAAGGCAACTTCCTCGCCCACCGTAGCACAGAACAGCTGGGCGTCGGCATTCTGGAACACAAAGCCAACGCGCTGATGAAAACGCTGAGCGGCCGCGGAATCCTTTAGAAACGCCGCATCGATCACGTGCCCGTCAAACAGGTATGCCCCCGTGTCCGCGAGTTCAAGGCCGTTAATAAGGCGCATAATCGTCGTCTTACCGCAGCCGTTGGGACCGAGCAGGGCAACGAGTTCGCCACGATCGACCTGCAGCGACACGCCATCGACAACCGTATGTCCCGCATAGGAGAACACTACGTCGCGCAGCTCGATGAGCGGCGTGACCTCGGCGCCGCCCGCACCGTTCGTGCCCGCCGCATTATTCATATCGATCGTCAAAACGTCGCCCTTCCCTATTTGCATCCCCAGCCGGAACCAGCAGCGCCTACAGCACGGCGCACAACACCGCCAGCAGCGCCACGCCGGCCGCATAGACCGCATCGCGCCAGCCAAACCCGGCGCGCGCGGGCGCCGGATACGCACCGGCAAAGCCGCGGCAGAGCATAGCCTCGTCCATCGCGCGACTGCATTCCATCGCCCTGATAAAGGTCATGCCCATGATACCCGCGATCGAATCGGTACGCGAAAATCCCTCAGGCGCACGGCCAACGCTGCGCAGCATGACCGATTCGCACAGATTGTGCGCCGTGCGACCCAGCACCTCGATGTGCTTGAGCGCCATATCAAACGTAAAGATAACTTCGTCGGGCAGGTGCAGCATCTTGAGCGCCGCCGACATGCGGCTCCACGTGAGGGTCCACGAAACGCCCAGCACCAGCGACACATTAATGAAGGTCTTGAGCGCAATCTTGAGCATGGCGCCCGCAGCAGAAGCGTCCAGCAGCAAGGCGGGCAGCGCCAGAACCACCGCGAGCCCCGTGGCGCCGAGCGCTGGTACAAAGGTTGCCCGCAGCCCGCGTATGGGGCGCACGGCAACGAGCACCAGCGCGATAGCTGCCATCAACATGAGGTACAGCGGGCTCTGCGTCAGACACACGCACAGGACGCAAACGAACATCCCCACCAGGCGCACCGGAGCCGAAACGCAAGAAAGGGCGCGGTCGACCATCGACCCGCCCTCGTGCGCGCCTCCACCCAAGCGAACCCGCTCAAGCAGGCTCGCCAGGTGCAGGACATTCTTTTGCATCACACGATGCCGAGCCCCCGCGGGCTCGTAACGCTGCTCGACCGCAAGCCAGCTAGGCAGCTCGACCGTCGCCATGGGCTCCGCTTTCTTTAACCGTCAGCGAAACCAAGCGGAATACGATGGTGAGCACCGCCACGCCAATCACGCCCGAAAGGATATACATGGCAGCCTGGCCGCCAAAGCCAAGACCCTGCTCCTCGGAATAGGCCTGAAGATAATCGCCCGTGGGCAGTGCATCGGCAAAGGTCGGAGCATCGAGGCCGACCGAAGCCTGCAGGCTGTCATCGCCAGCCTCCTGGACGGCAGTTGCGGCGCCCTCGGCGTCCCACTCACCCCAGGCGTCACCGGTAGCGAGCAAACCCAGCGGCGTAGCCACCACGAGCACAGCGACCAGGATGAGCGTGGGGATCAGCGAGGTCTTCTTGGTGGTTGCGCCCTCGGCAGCAAGCTGGCCATCGACGGCCTCGGGGCCGACGATAAAGCTCGGCGCCGTCTTCTTGATAAAGCCGTAGATAGCGGCGGTCGCCACGCCCTCGACCACACCGGCTACCAGCATATGCGGGATCAGCATGGCCGGAATGGAAACAGACAGCGGGAAGGGGCAGTACAGCGGAGCACCCGAGGCGTTGGTGAAGAGCATCGGCTGAATGCCAAACTCGATGGCAGCGCACAGGGCCGCCAGGCACAGGCCGACCCAGCCGCTCACGATGGCCGAAACCGAGGTGCCCCAGCTCTTGTCGTGCAAACGGCTGTTGAGCGCACGGAACACGATAGCAGCGGCAAACGGCAGCACGAAGGCCATGTTAAAGCAGTTGGCGCCAAAGGACAGGATGCCGCCGTCGCCAAACAGCAGCGCCTGCAGCGCCAGCGCGACCGAGACAGCAATGGCCGCGGCCTCGGGGCCCAACAGCAGCGCGATGAGTGCGCCGCCGACGGCGTGGCCTGTGGTGCCGCCGGGCAGCGGAACGTTAAACATCATGAGCAAGAAGGAAAAAGCAGCGCAGATGCCCAGGAAAGCCATGTGCTCGCGATCGAGCGTGGCACGCACCTTCTTGATGCAGTGGACCCAAACGGGCACCATTGCCACCGCCATGACGGCATCGGTCTGCGGGGACAGATAATTATCTGGAATGTGCATGTACGCCTCCCGGTTGTCGACGCACAGAATTGCAACGCCGCTTAAATCACCTTGTCAGTGTTACGCATTGTCAGATTCGTAACACGCCGCGGGCTATCATAGCAAAACGGCGTGCTGCCGACAAAGCAGCACGCCGTTATGTAATGCGCGTGTCATATATGCAGGATCAACGGTGCCTTATTCCGAACACCGCGGTCACGCAGAGCCCACAGCAACCGCCGTCAGGCCCTACGCTCCCAGCGCAAGCCCTATCCGCGGACCTCGCCGTTTACGCCCTTGCATACCTTGGTGACGATCTTCTGGTGCGCCTTTTCGACCTCTTCGCTGGTGAGCGTGTGGTCGTCGGAGCGATACGTAAGCGCAAAGGCCATGGACTTCTTGCCCACGCCCACGCGGACCGGATCGCGGTAGACGTCGAACAGACGCACACCCTCGAGCAACTTGCCGCCGGCGCTGGTAATGCGGCGCTCAAGGTCCTCGCAGGTCACGGAGTTATCGACCACGATAGCAAGGTCGTGCTCAACGGCAGGGTACTGCGAGAACTCGCGGTAGTTCTCCTGGTTGCGGGCGCCCTTGATCAGCTTGTCCAGATCGAGCTCAAAGGCAACGACGACCTCATCGATGCCCATCGCCTCGCGCGCCTCGGGGTGAATCTCGCCGACCCAGCCCAGCACGGTGCCGCCGGACAGAACCTCGGCCGCACGACCCGGCTGCAAGAAAGCGTAGCCCTCGCCCTCGACGGGACGGAAGCGGACCTTCTCGATGCGCAACTGGGCAAGCAGCTCCTCGACAATGCCCTTGCCAAAGAAGAAGCGCAGCTTACGGTACTTCATGTTCCAGGACCGCTCGCTCCACTGGCCCGAGAGCACGCCCGCCACGGACTTGGTCTCCTTGGGCAGGCTGGCGTTCTCGCGACCGTGGAACAAGCTGCCGACCTCGTACAGATGCACGTTGGGCGTGCCGTGGGCCTCGTTGTAGGCCACAGACTGCAACAGGCCTGGCAACAGCGAGCGGCGCATCTCGGTCTGCTCGGCTACCAGCGGGTTCATGAGCACCACGGGGCAACCGCGACCCTCGGTGGACATACCGATCTTCTCCAGGTCGCCCGGGGCGGCAAAGCCAAAAGTCGTGGTCTCGTTGAGGCCGCAGGCGCGCAGGATCTCGCCGACCTTACGAGTGAGCTTCTGCTCGCGGGTCAGACCGCCGATGTGGTTCTTGGCAGCCGGAATGGTCGCCGTCACGCGGCCCATGCCCCATAAGCGCAAGACCTCCTCGATCAGGTCGATCTCACGCGGCAGGTCGGGACGGAAGCTCGGCGGCGTGACCATAAAGTCCTCGCCGTCGCGCTCGACGGTGCAGCCCAGGCGGGTGAGCGAGCGCTCGATAAAGTCGGACTCGATGTCGGCACCGCAGATGGCGTGCACGCGGGCCAGGCGCAGCTTGATGCTGTCGATGGTCTTGGGCGCGGGGAACACGTCCACATAGCCGGGAGCGACCTCGCCGCCGGCGATCTCCTCGATGAGCGCGCAGGTAACGTTGGCGACGTCCACGCAGCCGGTCTCGTCGACCTGGCGCTCAAAGCGAATGGAGGCGTCGGAGATCAGCGACAGATCGCGGCTGGTGTGCGAGGTGCGACCGGCGTTGAAGCAGGCGCTCTCGACCATCACGTCGACGGTGTCGTCCTCGATCTCGGAATCCATGCCGCCCATAACGCCGGCCAATGCCACGGGACGCTCGCCGTCGGTGATAAGGCCCATGCCGGCGTCGAGCGTGCGCTCCTCGCCGTCGAGCGTCGTGAACTTCTCATCCTGCTGAGCGGCACGAACCACCACGCGGCGGTGGCCATCGCGCTCGGCAAAGGTGTCCAGGTCAAAGGCGTGCAACGGCTGACCGGTGAGCATCATCACATAGTTGGTGATGTCGACGATGTTGTTGTGCGGGCGCACGCCCAGGGCGTTGAGGCGCTTGACCATCCAGTCGGGCGAGGGGCCGACCTTCACGTTGCGCACGATGCGGGCGACATAGCGGTCGCACAGGCCCTCGTCGGCGATCTCGACGGAAAGCTCGTCGTCGGTCGCGCGGCCGGTCTCGACCTTAATGGCGGGCAGCTCGACGTGGAAGTCGCGGTCGAAGATGGCGCCGGTCTCGCGGGCCATGCCGATCATGGACAGGCAATCGGGGCGGTTGGGCGTGATCTCGCAGTCGAGCACGGTGTCGCTCGAGCCCACGTACTCGGCAAACGGCATGCCGCAGGGCGTATCCTCGGGCAGGATCATGATGCCGGAGTGGTCACCGCCCAGGCCGAGCTCGCGCGCGGAGCAGTTCATGCCCATGGACACGACGCCGCGAAGTTTGCTCTTCTTGATCTTGACGTCGCCGGGCAGGACAGCGCCGATCATGGCCGTGACGATGTGGTCGCCGGCCTCAAAGTTCTGCGCGCCGCAGACGATCTGCAGCGGAGCGGGGTTGCCGTCGGCGTCGAGATTCTTGTCGCCCACATCGACCGAGCACACATACATGTGGTCGCTATCGGGGTGCGGGGTCTTGGTGAGTACCTTGGCGGTCACCACGTGGTCGAAGGACTCGCCCACGGTGTCGATCGCCTCGACCTCGGTGCCGGTACGGATATATTCGTCCGAAAGGGTCTTGGGATCCTCCGGAATATCGATCATGGTCTTGAGCCAGTCGTAAGAAACGCGCATGTAGCTCTCCTAGTTCTTAATCTCCGCAAAAGGAGGAATATCAAATGAAGACGTTCGCCTTAGGGTTGTCCAGGTGCCCCAGGTTGGCGTGAAAGAGGAGCGACGCGTACTAAAGGTACGCGAGCGACGGTTTGAACGCCAAGATGGGGTGCCTGGGCAAGCCTAAAACTGATTCAGGAAACGCATATCGCCAGTCATCAGGGTACGCAGGTCCGGCAGGTCGTAGCGCAGGGCCGCGACGCGCTCGGCGCCAATGCCAAAGGCGAAGCCGGTGTACTTCTCGGGGTCGATGCCGCAGTTGATAAGGACGTTGGGGTCGACCATGCCACAGCCCAGGATCTCGATCCAGCCGCTGTGCTTGCAGAAGTTGCAGCCCTTGCCGCCGCACACGTGGCAGCTCACGTCCACCTCGCAGCTCGGCTCGGTGAAGGGGAAGAAGTGCGGGCGGTAGCGCGTCTTGCGGTCCTCGCCAAACATGCACTTAACAAAGTAGTCGAGCGTGCCCTTAAGGTCGCCAAAGGTGATGCCCTCGTCGACGACCAGGCCCTCGATCTGGTTGAACTGCGGCAGGTGGCAGGCGTCGGCCGTGTCGGGACGGTAGACGGTGCCCGGGCAGATCATGTAGATGGGCGGCTTTTGCGACTCCATGGTGTGGATCTGTACGCCCGAGGTCTGGGTGCGCAGGAGCACGTCGGACTCGCCATGGGCGTGAGCCTCGGGGTGCGCGACGCTGCCGGGGTTGTTGTCGACCACGTAGAAGGTATCGCGGGCCGAGCGGCTCGGGTGATCCATGGGGGCGTTGAGCGCGGTGAAGTTGTAGTAGGAGGTGTCGACCATGGGGCCGGACTCGACGGTGTAGCCGATGCCGCAGAAGATGTCCTCGGCCTCCTCGATGATCTGCTTGATCAGGTGCTGGTGGCCGATCTGCGGACGGATGCCCGGCAGCGTGATGTCGACGGCCTCGTGCTCGAGTGCGTGCTTGAGGGCGGCGGCCTTCATCTCGGTGGTGCGCTCGTCGAGCATGCCCTCGATCAGCTGGCGCATCTCGTTGGCACGCTTGCCCATCATAGGACGATCCTCGGGGGCGAGCTTGCCCATCATGCGCATCAGGCCGGTGATGCGGCCCTTGCGGCCGAGCAGCTCAACGCGCGCGGCCTCGAGCTTTGCGGCGTCGTCGGCGCCTGCGACGAGCTCCTTGGCCTCTTCCTCGAGTTTGACCAGATCATCAATCAGACTCATGTCTTCCCTTTCGTCTCTCGCGCTCCCCGCTTGCCGAGGCGGCTGCC
>UREZ01000074.1 GCA_900547025.1 uncultured Collinsella sp. | reverse complement strand
GTACGATGTGGACAACTTTATCCGTCAGGCGGCCGATGCGCCCGAGGGCGCAAGCGCTGCCCCCATCACCGCCGACAAGGTGGCCGACGGCACCTATCCGATCACCGTAGATTCCAGCTCGAACATGTTCAGGATTGTGGACGCCCAGCTCATCGTGGAAAACGGCTCCATGCACTGCGTGATGACGCTTTCCGGCACGGGCTACGGCAAGCTCTTCATGGGCACGGGCGACGAGGCTGCCGCCGCGAGCGAGGCCGACTTCATCCCCTATGTGGAAAACGCGGAAGGCAAGTACACCTACGACGTGCCCGTTGAAGCGCTCGACGAGGACACCGCCTGCGCCGCGTGGAGTATTAGAAAAGAGCAGTGGTACGACCGCACGCTCGTGTTCGAATCCGCCGGCGTCGATCTGCGCGCCGACGCACTGAAGTAACGCCATGCGGTCGATTCTTCCCAAGGGGGAAAGCAGGAAGCGTCGCAGCATCGCGGTGCGCGCGATCGCCTGCGTTCTCGTCGCCCTGTTCGCGCTTCCCTTCGCGGGGTGCAGTGCGAGCCCGAACGCGACCGGTGGCACGGCAGGCTCTCAGGAATACACTGTGAGCGTCTCGCTCTCCGGCGGGTCAGGGCGCGCAAGCATCGCCTCACCCACCACAATTGTGAAGGATGGCGACACCTACACCGCGACCATCACCTGGTCGAGTTCGAACTACGACAAAATGACCGTCAACGGCGTGGACTACGCGCCCATAAACGACGGCGGCAACTCCACGTTCGAGATACCCGTCACGCTCGACGAGGACATCGCCGTGTCGGCCGAGACCGTCGCCATGTCGACGCCGCACACCATCGACTACACGCTCCACTTCGACTCATCCACCATGAAGGAGAAATCGGGCGACGATGCAAGCGGCGGCTCCCCTGCGGGAACGGCTTCAAGCGCCGCGGCCGACTTCCACAACGCCGATTTGGGCTGCGGCTGGGAGCCGACGGGGGCGCTTCAGCTTGAATACGCCGAGCACTTCACTGTCGACGAGTACGAAGGCGGCCTGCGGCTTATCTGCATTTCGAACGGGGAGCGCTTCCTCGTGGTACCGCAAGATGCGAAGGTACCTGATGGGTTGAGCTCCGACATCGCGGTCATAAGGCGCCCCGCCAACAAGGTGTACCTCGTGTCGTCGGCGACGATGTGCCTGGTCGACGCGCTCGATGCGAACGACAACATCCTCATGTCGGGCACGAAGGCCGACGATTGCTCGGTCGCGGGCTTCAAAAGCGCACTCGAAAGTGGGGCGATCGCCTACGGCGGCAAGTACAGCGCGCCCGACTACGAGCGAATATCGGCCTCGGGCTGCACGCTCGCCATCGAGAACACCATGATCAACCACACGCCCGATGTGAAGGAAAAGCTGCAGAAGCTCGGGCTCGTCGTGCTCACCGAACAGTCGTCGAGCGAGCCCGAAGCACTCGGGCGCGTCGAGTGGATTAAGCTTTTCGGCGTCCTATTCGACAAGGAAGACGAGGCCGCGCACCTGTTCAACGAGCAGAAGGCCCGCGTCGAGCAAGCGTCGAGGCTCGCGTCGTCAGGTAAAACCGTGGCGTATTTCTACATTAACTCGAACGGGGCCGCCGTCACGCGGCGGGCGGGCGACTACGTGGCGCAGATGATCGAGCTTGCAGGCGGCAGCTACGCGCTCGATGACGCGCAGACGGCGTCGACGTCAGGTTCATCAGTAACGCTCGAAATGGAGCGCTTCTACGCGACGGCGAAGGATGCCGACATCATCGTCTACAACGGCACCATCGACGAATCGGTTGCCACCTTGGACGACTTCGTAGGCAAAAATGCGCTATTGTCGCAGTTCAAAGCCGTGAAGAACGGCAACGTCTGGGTCACAAGCGCCGACATGTACCAGCAGATGACTTCTACCGCCGACATTATCGACGAGCTGCACGGGGCGTTCACCGGCGATGACGCGAGCGACTTCCATTATCTGAGGAAGCTCGGCTAGCGCCATGAGAAACCGGCTTTCCATGGCATACGACGAATCGGGGCGCGCTGCGCGGTGTCGCGTCGTGACGGCGCTGCTCGCTGTTGCCCTCATCGTGATCGTCGGGGCCAACCTGTGCATCGGGAGCGTGCTCGTGCCCGCAGACCACATCCCCGGCATCCTTTCGGGCGGCGCGGCCAATTCCATGGAAAGCCAGGTCATCTGGGAGATTCGTCTGCCGCGCGTGCTTTCAGCCGTGCTTCTCGGCGGGGCACTTTCGCTCTCCGGGTTCCTGCTACAGACGTTTTTCAACAACCCCATCGCCGACCCGTTCATCTTGGGCGTCTCCTCGGGCGCAAAGTTCGTCGTCGCGCTTACGATGATCGTACTTCTGGGCGCGAACCAGGCCATGTCCTCGCCGGCCATGGTGGCCGCAGCATTTGTGGGCTCGCTTATCACCATCGGCTTCGTGCTCCTCATCGCACGGCGCATAAGTTCCATGGCCATGCTCATCGTGGCGGGCGTCATGGTGGGATACATCTGCTCGGCGGCGACGAACTTCCTCATCGCCTTCGCCGACGACCAGTCCATCGTAAACCTGCACAACTGGTCTTTGGGTAGTTTCTCGGGTTCGAGCTGGGACGACGTCGCGGTCATCGCGGTCGTGGTGATCGCCGTGAGCGCATGCGTATTCGCGATATCGAAGCCCCTTTCCGCCTTCCAGCTGGGAGAAGCCTACGCGAAAAGCGTCGGCGTGAACGTCGCACGCTTCCGCGTGGTGCTCGTCCTTCTAGCGAGCATGCTCTCCGCCTGCGTGGCCGCGTTCGCTGGCCCGGTGTCGTTCGTAGGCATCGCGGTTCCGCATCTCGTTAAGTCGGCGCTGAAGTCGTCGAAGCCCATCCGCGTGATTCCTGCGTGCTTCTTGGGAGGCGCCATCTTTTGCGCGGGCTGCGATTTGATCGCGCGCACGCTGTTCTCCCCCGTCGAGCTTTCCATCAGCGCCGTCACCGCCATCTTCGGCGCGCCGGTGGTTATCACGCTCATGTTGAAGAAGCGGGTGAGGTAGATGGGGGAATTCGTGCCGCGGCCCAAAACGCTCGGAGGGGAGTCGAACCTCGAAACCCCGGTAAAAACGCAGGCTGACGGAGCGCCGCTTTTCCGCATAAGCGACCTGTCGGCGGGCTACGACAAGAAGGTCGTAGTCGAAGGCGTCGAGCTGGAGGTTCGCGCGGGCGACGTCGTGGCGCTCATCGGGCCGAACGGCTCGGGCAAGTCGACCATCTTGAAAACCATTACACGCCATCTGGCACCGCTTGCCGGCGCGGTCGAGCTCGACGAGCGGGAGATTTCCCGATGGAAGACGGCGGAGTTCGCAAGGAACCTTGCCGTTATGCTGACAGATCGACCCCGGACCGAGCTCCTCACCTGCCGCGATATCGTAGAGGCGGGAAGGCATCCCTACACCGGGCGAATGGGCACACTCACGCCCGACGACCATAATCGGGTCGACGAGGCCATGAAAACCGCACATGTGGAAAAGCTTGCCGAGCGCGACTTCATGCAGATAAGCGACGGGCAACGCCAGCGCGTCATGCTCGCACGCGCCATCGCGCAGGATCCGCGCGTGCTCGTGCTCGACGAGCCCACGTCGTATCTCGATATCCGCTACCAGATCGACCTGCTGCGAATACTTCGCCACCTTGCGAAATCGCGGAATGTTGCTGTCATCATGTCCATCCACGAACTCGAGCTCGCGCAGAAAAGCGCCGACAAGGTGATTTGCGTGAAGGACGGCCGGGTCTTCCGCGCCGGCGCACCCGAGGACATATTCACGCGCGAGACGATTGGCGAGCTCTACGGCCTTCAACATGGCACCTTCAACGAGCGCTTCGGCAGCGTGGAAATTGGGCGCCCGCACGGCGATGCGCACACGTTCGTCATCGCCGGCGCAGGTACGGGGTCGGCTGTGTTTCGCCAGCTCATCCGGCAGGGCAAGGCGTTCTACGCGGGCGTTCTGCACGAAGGGGACATCGACTGCGAGCTCGCGCGCGACCTGGCGACGGAATGCGTGGCCGAGCGCGCCTTCGAGCCGATCGGGGATAAAACCATAGCCCGCGCCAAAGAGCTCCTCGTCCACTGCACGCGCCTTATCGTGTGCCCCGCCGCCTTCGGCACCATAAACGCCCGCAACGCAGAGCTCGTCGAGTTCGCACGCTCGCATGGTATCGAGGTCATGCGAGCGCGCGAAGGCGCATCGGAGGATTCCCAATTGGAGTGGGAAGGATAAACTGGACTTTTTTTTAAGGATCCTCAGGCTACAGCTCCTACGCCGGCGAGGTCTCCAAGGCGCCGGAGAACCTCGTGAACAGGAATTTCCACGCCGACGAGCCCAACTAGGCCTAATCCAAGCGAGATTCCAGACTCGAAAGGCCGTTGAGCGTGAGGTCGTTGGCAACCTCCGAGACGCGCTCGATAGGAACCGAACCGTCAGACAGCGCCCACGTGCGATAAATACCGATAATACCCGACAGCAAAAACGCCAGATAGTAGTCGAACATCTCGTCCTTGAGACCTTGGGGCAGCAGATCGCGCTCGGCAATCTCGTGCTCGAGCGGCGCACGAAGACGAGCCATAAAATCATCGAGCGGAATGTTCTCGATCAGCTGACGATTGAGCACCAAGTTGTTGCACAGTGCCTCGTTAACGGTTTTAAAGAAGGTCGCCGCCGCGCCAAGAGCGCGCTCATTGGTGTCGCCGTCCATTGAAGCAAGCGTTTTCTCGACCGAGTCGACAATCATCTCCACCACATCGACGGCAATGGCATCAAGCAGGCCGTCAACCGTACCAAAGTGAACGTAGAAGGTCTTGCGGTCGACATTGGCCTCGCGCGCGATGGCACTCACCGTAATGTCTGCCAGCGGCTTTTCCATGAGCAGGCGCTCGAAAGCCGAAAGGATGGCATTACGGCTGCGAACGATGCGACGATCAAGACGCGGTTTGCTGGTTGCCATGGGCGTGTCCCTTCGATATGCGAGCATTCATCAACAGATGAGAGATAATCTACGTAAGAGGATTATCCCCCATACAGCACAAATATGCCTCGCATCATGAAGAACGCACGACTGCCCTACTGCGACTTAGGGTGCTTCTTCTTATTAAGTGCCGACGGAGATACGCGAATACCATCGCCTGTCTGGCGCACATAGGCTTTATGAGCCGGCTTAGCGGTCCCAGAAGCCTTCTGAGCGCGCTTCTTGGGATCAACGGTAACAGCATTCGTGGGGTGCGGCATAGTGGGCGCAGAGGGCGTCTGAGGCGTGCGGCCGAGCTTGCGCATCACACGATCCCAGCGCGCATGGATGCTCTCGTTGTGGGCGCTCTTAAGTCCCAGCAGGGGCGCAGCCAAAATGGTCGGCGCAATAAACGTAATGAGGCGCCACAGCAGATAGCCGGCGGTCGAAGCCGACCCAAAGAAATGACCCAAGAACAATGCAAAGCCGCCCTCGGCACCACCAGTTCCACCGGGCAAGGGAACCGCAGAGCTCAGCAGCTGGACAAAGGCGCTCGCGGCCATGACCGAGAAAAAGTCGACCTCGTGGTGGCCAAAGGCAAGCATCAGGAAATACGGAACCAGATAGAAAAACGCGAGTTGCAGCATGGTGATGACCACCGTGAGCAGCATGGAAGAAAAATGTCCGGCTGAAAGCTTGAACTTCTCGGAGAAGGAGTAGATCTCGCCATCGACAAACGTGCGCCATCCCTCGATCTTAGTGGCCGAGACACCAATGCGCTCAAGCCAATTGATGATGCAATGGGCGACGCGCGTGACGGTCTTAGGCATGAGCGCGACGGCGAAGATGCCCAGCAAGATGCAGCAGTGCCCACCAAAGCTAAAGACGCACAGCAACGTCATGTCGCCATAGCGCTCGGCAAAAAACGGCATACGGGCGAGCAGCAGGATAGCGCCCCAGGCAACGAGGCCAAACTGGTACACGATAAAACGCGTGAATTGCGTGGCGCCGGCCTCGCCCACGTTTTGGCCGGCCTTGGTCAGGCGATAGATTTGAGCCGGGGTGGAGCCCATCATCATGGGCGTCAGGTTACCAAAGAAGATGCCACTCGCCTCGACCGAGATCAGGTCGCGGATGCCGACGGGCGAATTGGGATCGAGCCAGACGGCGATCGCATAGGCCACAATGCCAAAGAACAGGTACATGAACATGCAAAGACACGCGACAACGAGCCATGACGCCTGGACGCTCGACATAGCGGCCCAGAACTGCCCCATCTGCCCGGTTACCACCAGATAGACGATATAACCTACCAGCACGACGCCGATAAAGATGGCGCCGCGGCGTGCGCTCTTATTGTCATCTCCGCCCGAGGCCTCAACCTCGACCTGGGGCTTAGACGTATGCTGAGAGGACTCCGTCATGAGACTCCTTCTAACAGTCAAAATATCTTGGATATTGTACCCGTAAGGGCCATAGGCAGAACGCAAAGCTCTGGTTCAAACGGGAATTGCAGACGGTTGTTTGAAAATAAAAAACCCGGCCTTCCATGGGAAGTCCGGGTATCAAATGCGTGGTAGCCCGTACCAGATTCGAACTGGTGATCTCCGCCTTGAGAGGGCGGCGTCCTAAACCGCTAGACGAACGGGCCATAAGCCTCAGCAGAAAAGAAATGGTAGCCCGTACCAGATTCGAACTGGTGATCTCCGCCTTGAGAGGGCGGCGTCCTAAACCGCTAGACGAACGGGCCACATGACATCTGCACTGCCGTGCTGCGAGGAAATATATTACGGGACAAAAAACGTCAGCGCAAGAAGAAATTCCAAATTGCCGAAAAATTGTCGGCAGGTTATGGAACACGCAGGTAAACTGGGTAGCTAATGCAAGTTGAGATGGAGCAAAAGAGCTTCGCGCTCATTGGGAATGTTGTCTTCAATCACGGCGTCGAGGGCCGTGTTGAGTAGCTGCCCCAGTTCCGGCCCGGGCTTGACTCCGGCACGGGTCAGGTCGCCGCCGTTGATGGCGAGCATCTTGAGCGTATAGGGCTCCCCTGCCTTCAGCAGCTCGTGCGCCAGCGCGCGCATCTCCTCAATCGTCTCAACGTAATAGAAGCACGACGGGGCCTTGCCAAGTGTGTCGGCACGCTTAAGGTCCATGAGCTCGTCAATCAGGCGGGCCGTGTCGACGCCCTCACCCGAAAGCGCGCGCATCATATTGAGGAGACAAGTACGCTCAGGGCGCAGCGGCTTGTCATGGTATTTGATAAGCAGGCACACATCGCGCACCAGGTCGTGCGAAAGCGCCAGGCGATCCATAATGATGCGCGCTTTCTTGGCGCCGAGCTCAGGGTGACCATAGAAGTGTCCGCTGCCGGCGTGATCGACCGTGAAGCACTCGGGCTTGGACACATCGTGCAAAAACGCCGCCCACATCAGACTCGAGGAGGGCGCGATGCCGTCGCACAGCGCCAGCTCCCCTGCCACCGTCAGTACGCGGGCGATATGCTCGTAGACGTTAAACGCATGATAGACACTTCGTTGATCAAACCCGCGACCCGCTGCCAACTCGGGCACAGCGGCGCAGATGAGCTCGGGGTAGCGCAGCATGGCATCTCCCCCGTGGCCGGTCGAAAGGATGCCCTCAAGCTCAATGCCCACACGCTCGCGCGCCACGGCATCGAGCAGCAGCGCGCACTCGGCAAGCGCACGCTTGGTCTCGGGCTCAATCATAAAGTCCAGGCGGCAGGCAAAGCGCACCGCACGCAGCATGCGCAGGGCGTCCTCGTTAAAGCGACGCTTGGGATCGCCGACAGCGCGAATCAGCTTGCACTCCAAGTCACCCTGGCCGTCGTAGCGGTCGACAAGACCGCGCTCGGGATGCCAGGCCATGGCATTGACGGTAAAGTCGCGGCGCGCCAGATCGTCCTCGAGCGAGGCGGCACGCTCCACACTCTGGGGATGACGACCATCGGTGTAAAAGCCATCCAGACGGTACGTGGTGACCTCGATACGCTCGCCATCGGAAATAGCCGTGATTCCGCCAAATTTAATGCCCGACTCCACAACCGCGATGCCGGCGGCCTCGAGCGCCGCTTTGGACTCCTGCCACAGGCCGCTACAGCACATATCAACATCGTGGCTGGGGTACCCCATAAGGGCGTCGCGCACCCAACCGCCCACGTACCAAGCCTCAAGACCAGCCGCCTCAAGCGCGCGCAGGACGCGCAGGGACGCATCGGACGGTTGAGTACCGTTGAGCGAAACATTGCACATGCCTATGGCCTCCTGCGACTATCAAATTGGCTATCGATTGCGTCTGCAAGAAGTCTAGCAAGAAACAGCCTCCACTGCACACGCAAGTCCGATAAACAAAAACGCATCCGTCCTAGTCTAAGACGGATGCGAAATAATCAAACTATTCAGACAAGGTGCCGGAACTAGCAGACCTGGCGAACCTCGATGTGCTTCTTATATTCGTCCACCTTGGCAAAATCACCCAGACCGGGGCACTCGACCACGTTGGCGCCAGTGGCCATCGAAAGGCGCAGGGCGTCCTCGACGCGCTCGGGGGCGTCGTGCCACACGGACAGGAAGGCAGCGAGCGAGGAATCGCCGGCGCACACCGTCGACAGCAGCTTGACGTCGAAGGTGCGGTTGGCAAACCAGATATGCTCGCCGTTGGAGAAGTACGCACCGGCGCCACCAAGGGTCAGCAGCACGTTCTTGGCGCCCTTGGCGTGCAGCTCGGCCATAGCGCCCTTGACGGACTCGTCGTCGCCACCGCTCACCTTGATGCCAAAGATGTCAAGCAGCTCGTCGTCATTGGGCTTGATCAGCAGTGGCTCCAGAGCAATGAGGTCTGCCAGCTGATGGCTCGAGATGTCGAGGACGAACTCGGCCCCCTTGGCCTTGACACGGTGCAGGACCTCGGCCAAGAAGCCCTCGGAAGTGTTGGGAGGCAGCGAGCCGCTGATGACCAGGCAGGTCATGTCATCGAGCGAATCGATAAGTTCAAACATCTCCTGCTCGTTGGCCTCGTTAATGGCGGCACCGGCATTGACCATGTTGTACTCGGTGTCGGGACCGGCGTTGAGGAACACATTGACGCGCGTAATACCGTCGGTCCACACGGGCTTGACGGGCACGCCCAGGGCCTCGGCGCCCTTAACGATAAACTCACCCGAGAAGCCGGCGAAGAAACCCAGGATCGTGGTGTCGACACCATAGTGGTCAAGCGTAAACGAGACGTTGAGGCCTTTGCCGTTGGGCGTGTAGACGGCATTGCGGGTACGCGTGACGGTATTGGCAGTAAGGCCGTCGCAGGCGATGTTGTAATCAATGGCGGGATTAGCAGTGAGCGTGTAAATCATGAATGTTCCTTTCACGAAGCAACGTGTTAATGAAAGTATATTCCACGCATCGGTAAAAGGCTAGGACAACTCGGTGAACGGTGTGGAAGCGATGAAGTACGGCGGGACACCTCTCCCCCATGGCGGAACAAAAAAGGCGCCCCGGCCGAAACCGGGGC
>UREZ01000073.1 GCA_900547025.1 uncultured Collinsella sp. | reverse complement strand
GCTCGGACATGTGTTCCGAGCGGGCCCCTGCTGTTAGCTTGTGGCACTGAATAGTTTAGGCTTCGTCGACGATCTTAAGGGCGCGCGTGTGATCGATCTCGTTGAGGAGGTTAACGCGACGCTCGTGACGACCGCCCTCAAACTCGGCGTCGAGCCACTCGTCGACAATCATCTTGGCGAGCTCGGAGCCCACGACGCGGGCGCCAAAGGCGAGCACGTTGGTATTGTTGTGCATGCGGGAGAGCTTGGCACTGAAGGGCTCGGAGCACACGACGGCGCGTACGCCCTCGACCTTGTTGGCAGCCAGACTAATCCCGACGCCGGTGCCACAGATGAGGATGCCCAGGTCGACGTCGCCGTTGGCAACGGCCTTACCCACCTTGTAGCCGGCGATGGGGTAGTCAAAGCTCTCGGAGGTGTCGGTGCCAAAGTTCACGACCTCGCAGCCGCGCTCCTTCAGGTGCTCGGAAATGATGTTCTTGAGCTCGACGGCGGCGTGGTCGTTACCGATACCGATCTTCATGGATGGTTCCTCTCTGGTCTGTGCGGCGCAAATGCTAAAGGTGTTTACCGCGTTCGACTGCATAATAGCGCGACTTTTGCGTAAACGCTCGAGCGTTTTTTGGTCAAACGCTTTAGCAGGCAACGAGACTTGCTTCTCGTGAATGAATGTCGTCAGTTTGCGCTTGAGCGCCGTCTGCCGGAACCATGGTTGCGGTTTTTGATGCATTGTTATCAAATAAAGGAGGTAACTTTTTTGAGAGCCCAGCCCGTTATGCAAGCAGGAGATACCTATGCCTACCGATTCCATCCGTGATGCCGCGTTTTGCGATGTTTTGAACCGCGAACTTGTCTGTGCACTCGGCTGCACCGAGCCCATTGCCGTTGCCTATGCAGCGGCGCTGGCGAGCCAGACGCTCGGTTGCGAGCCCGATCATATGGATGTTGCCTGCTCGGGCAACATCATCAAGAACGTCAAGAGCGTGACCGTGCCCAACTCGGGCGGTATGCACGGTATTGAGGCCGCGGCCGTGCTGGGTGCCGTGGGCGGCGACGCCAAGAGCGCGCTCGAGGTGCTCGAGAGCGTCGATGACGCGGACCGCGCCCGCGTGGCCGAGCTGCTTGCCGATGCGGACTACTGCGATGTGTCGCTTGTCGAGGGTGTGCCCAACCTCTACATCAAGGTGACTGCGACGGCCGGGGGCCATACCGCGGTCGTCGAGATTACCGATCACCACACTAATGTCACGTGCCATACGCTCGACGGTATTCCGGTATGCGGTAAGTCGGCGGGGGAGTGCGCCGCCTGCGCCGAGCGCGTGGTGGCCGAGCGTGCGGCAGATAACGCCGACACGCCCATGTCGATCGAGACCATCATCGACTTTATCGAGGACGGTGACATTGAGGACGCCCGCGCTGCCGTTGAGCGTCAGATTGAGCTGAATGGCGCGATCAGTGCCGAGGGTCTCGCGCACGCTTGGGGCGCCGAGGTGGGCCGTACGCTGCTGGGTGCTCGTGCCGATGACGTCGCCTGCCGCGCCCGTGCCCGTGCGGCCGCCGGGTCCGACGCCCGCATGAACGGTTGCGCGCTGCCGGTCGCCATTGTGTGCGGCTCGGGCAATCAGGGCATTACCTGCGCATTGCCCGTCATGGAGTATGCCGAGTACCTGCGTTGCGACCACGAGCGCCTGGTGCGCGCCGTGATGCTGTCCGATCTTATCGCCGTGCATATCAAGAGCTATATTGGTGCGCTTTCGGCGTTTTGCGGTGCTATTTGCGCTGCGTGCGGCGCCGGCGCTGCGATTACCTGGCTGTGCGGTGGCACGCGCGAACAGATTGGCGCGACCGTCTCGAACACGCTCGGTAACGTGGGCGGCATCGTGTGCGACGGCGCCAAGGCGAGCTGTGCCGCCAAGATCTCGGCTGCCGTCGATGCGGCGATTCTGGGCCATGATATGGCCATGCAGGGTCGCGGCTTCCGCGCCGGCGAGGGCCTGATCCAAGATACCGTTGAGCAAACAATCGCCAGTATGGGCTACGTAGGCCGCGTGGGCATGAAGGACACCGACATCGAGATCCTCAACATCATGATCGGCAAAACCCAGGTGTGCTAGTTACGCGGTTTTACCAAACCGCGTAACCAGTCGACGCTGCAAATGCCCTAAGCGGCAATCTGCCTTTCAATCGTCGGGCATGGCCAGAAGGCCTATGCCCTCCTCTTTCAAGGCACATTGCTCGCTTAGGGGCATTTTCGCTGACTTGTGCTCAACCTGCGGCGCTTTTTTTGGAGCGAGGGAGGGGTCCTACGACAGTTCGTCGGCTACTTGGTGTTCGTAGAAGGCTTCTACTACGGCGTTAAAGTCGCGGGCGAAGTCTTCCATGGTTCCGCGCCAGGTGGCTCGGCCGGGTTTTCCCTGGCCAACATAGGCGGTTTGAATGCCGCAGGCGGGGCTGGGGAAGTCGCGCTTGGGGTCGTTGCCCACCATAAGGACCTCATGCGGCTCGAGCCCCATCACCTGAAGCTGCTCTAGATAGTAGGTGGCATCGGGCTTGCAGCGGGTGGTGTTTCCCATGTGCGTGACGAGCTCAAAGGGGGCGTCGGCCAGGTCGCCCCAACCCATGCGGCACTCGATGGCCCCCTGCGGAAAGCTGGGGTTGGTAAAGAGCGCGCAACGCAGTCCTGCGTCCTGTACGGCCTGGAGCGCGGCGTGCGCGCCCGGCATGGCGTGGGCGTTGATGACATCGTCGTTCTTGTGCGGAAGAACTTCGCGGTCAAAGTAGGTAAACGCCTCGTAGATGAGGGGATCGGAGAGGCAAATGCCGCACCGGCGCTCAACCTCTTCTTGGTAAAACTCAAGATTAGTGCGATTATCCGTGCCGCTGCGGCGGTTGGCGTTGAGGTCGACCAAGATGGTGCCGAGGCGTGCCATCGTGCCACCGCGGCTGCGTCGCCCGATGTCCGCGAGCATCGACGAGACATCCTTAAAATACCGAAGGATGAATGCGTTGAGGTTGATGCTAAGAAGCGTCTCGTCCATATCGAAAACGACTGCTTTGAGCACGCGGGCACCTTTCTCGATAAATCGTTCTAGAATCGTTGGCTCCGGATACTTTACCTCAAAGGCGTATGGGCAAACTGCTTATCGTCAAGTTGTGGAGACAGCTGTCCATAAGATTACGAAAAAGTCTCCACACGAGTAAAAAAACGCAGTTCACGCTTGAAATCGAACCCATTTCCCCGTAACCTATACGGACGTGATTGCATAAGCGTCACATTAGTATCTGTCGGCTCCCGAGTGTTCCTAAACGTTGTGTGCTTGTCGCACCCTTCTGTAGGTCCTAGCAATCGGGGCCCCGTAGTTCGAAAGGGGTCCACCTTTGAGTGAGATTCAGAACTCGTCCATTTTCTCTCTTGACGATGTCAACGAGGAGGAGATGAACAACCTCATCGACGGTACGATTACCGACTTTGATGAGGGCGATCTCGTTAACGGCACTGTCGTTAAGATCGAGCATGACGAGGTGCTCGTTGACATCGGATTCAAGTCCGAGGGCGTTATCCCGGTCCGCGAGCTGTCCATCCGTAAGGACGCTAACCCTGCAGACATCGTTGCACTCGGTGATCCCATCGAGGCTCTGGTTCTCCAGAAGGAGGACAAGGACGGTCGTCTGGTCCTGTCCAAGAAGCGTGCCGAGTACGAGCGTGCTTGGAACCGCATCGAGGAGAAGTTCAACTCCGGCGAGAACGTCGAGGGCGAGGTTATCGAGGTTGTCAAGGGCGGCCTGATCCTCGACATCGGCCTGCGTGGCTTCCTGCCCGCTTCCCTCGTCGACCTCCGTCGCGTCAAGGACCTCACCTCCTACATGGGCACCCGCATTGAGGCCCGCGTTATCGAGATGGACCGCAACCGCAACAACGTCGTCCTCTCCCGTCGCGTCGTGCTCGAGGAGTCCCGTAAGGCCGAGCGTTCCGAGATCCTGTCCAAGCTCAAGTCTGGCATGCGTCTCCAGGGCACCGTTTCCTCCATCGTCGACTTCGGCGCCTTCGTCGACCTCGGCGGTATCGACGGCCTCATCCACATCTCCGAGCTCTCCTGGAACCACGTCAACCATCCTTCCGAGGTTGTCAAGGTCGGCCAGGAGGTCGAGGTCGAGGTTCTCGACGTCGATCTCAACCGCGAGCGCATCTCCCTGGGTCTCAAGCAGACCACCGAGGATCCGTGGCGCGCACTGGTCAAGAAGTACCCCGTCGGCGCTATCGTCGAGGGCACTGTGACCAAGCTTGTCCCGTTCGGCGCTTTCGTCGACCTGGGCGAGGGCATCGAGGGCCTGGTGCACATCTCCGAGATGGCCAACAAGCACGTCGATCAGCCTTCTCAGGTCACCCACGTGGGCGACAAGGTTCAGGTCAAGGTCATGGAGATTGACCTCGACCGTCGTCGTATCTCCCTGTCCATGAAGTCTGCTGCTGAGACTCTGGGCGTCGAGATCGAGGTTACCCCGCTGCCTTCCGAGAAGAAGGACGAGGAGACCGACGCCGAGTAAATCGGTTTGACGATCACTTGTTTTAAGGGATCCGTCCGCAATGGACGGGTCCCTTTTTGCATTTGTTGCTGAGGTGCGCGATGCTGCCCGTGCGCAATGCTGCCCGGGCTGTTCACAGGCTATTGGGTTGTCGGTGCATGAAAAATGCCGACATCCCGCCTCGGGGAGGAGGCGGGAACGCACCGAGTAGACGGAGGGGTGCGGAGCGCGGTCGCGTCTCGACTGACGACGTTGCCCATCGACGACTCTATTGTACTGCATAGCGCGGTTCTTGGTTTATCGTGTCGAACGCTTGTGTTGTGCCATTGCCTGCGGCAACGGTGTGCTACACTCTTGCACTGCTGAGTGGGCCAGACGGTCGCGCGATGTGCTGCTTGCAGCACGCGTGAGGAAAGTCCGGGCTCCAGAGGGCGGGATGCCGGCTAACGGCCGGGCGGAGTGATCCGACGGAAAGCGCCGCAGAAAAGAAGACTCCCACCTGCGCCGCAAGGCGTAAAGGGAAAAGCTGAAACGGTGGTGTAAGAGACCACCAGCGTCGTGGCAACACGGCGGCTTGGCAAGCCCCATCCGGAGCAAGCGCGAATAGGAACGCTATGGGCCGGCCCGGTCCGCGTTCGGGTAGCGTGCGTGGAGCTGCATGGTAACGTGCAAACAAGATAAATGACCGTTCACGACAGAACCCGGCTTATAGGCCCACTTGGCAACTATGTTGACGCTGCGACGGCGTCAGCTGGCCGATTTGGCGCTCATTCGTCGGTCGCCGCCATAAGGCGTGCTCCCTTCTTTTTCGGGCCAAATCGACTCAGCTGACGCCGTCTCGCTGTTTTTGCCTAGTCATCGGCAGCCTCATTTCTGTTGCAATCTCGTTTTTCAAGGCACCTTGCTCGCGCTGACGGGTTCTCGCTGTTGGTGACGGCATCATTGGCGTTTCCGCTCTTGTTGGCGAGGGCAACGGTGCTGTCTTTGCCGTATTATTGAGGCTGTTTGTTGCTTTGCTTGTGTTTGAGGGGCTTTGTTGGACAGCTATTTTACTCTGCAATCGAATATTGAGGCTTCGGGCGAGTTTGTGGACCGCAAGAGTCGGTTTATTGCTCAGCTGGTCCATATTGAGTCCGAGGATGAGGCGAATGCCTTTATTGAGATGGTTCGCAAGCGTCATTACGACGCTCGACACAATGTTCCCGCGTGGATTTTGGTCGATGGACGCGAGCGCCAGAGCGATGATGGCGAGCCGAGCCGCACGAGTGGTATGCCGACGCTCGAGGTGCTGCGCGGCGCGGGGCTCAAAAATGTTTGCTGCGTAGTGACGCGCTATTTTGGCGGCACGCTGTTAGGGCCTGGTGGCTTGGTGCGCGCCTATACTGCGGCGACGCAGGCGGCGGTGGCCGCGGCTCAGGAGGCCGGGCAGATCGTCGAGATGACGAGCGTCGTGCCTGTTGACGTGCACGTGGCCTATCCGCAGTATGAGCAGGTGCTTCGTTTGGCGCAGGATTCGGGTGCCAAGGTTTCGGATACCGATTACGCGGATGCCGTGACAATTCATTTGGTGTTTAAGGCGGGGGAGCAGGAGCCGTTTTGCGCCAAGATGCGCGAGCTTATGGCGGGGCGCGAGGAGATTGAGGCCGGCGCTCCCGAATTTGCCGAGTTCTAACGGCGACGGCCGGCGTGCTTTTGGATGGATCCCAAGCGCGCCGGCCGTCGTTTTCTGTTGATGCCGTCTACTCGGCGAGCTGCTTTAGCACATCGCAGGCGATCTCGACGGCATCGTCGATGCAACCGGGGCAGCTGCGGAGCGGACCCTTATCCGATCCGATGCCCTTGAGCGTACCGCAGACGGTCGTCGTGTTCTTCTCGCCAAAACGCTTGGCGATTTCGCGCGACAGCTTGTAGGTCTGGCCCTTAGTCTTGGGGTTTTCCATGCCGTCGCTCATTACAAAGCCCATGATGGCCACGGCGCCCGAGATGGCGCCGCAGGTTTCGGTCATGCCGCCCATGCCGGCGCCAAAGCCTTCGGTGAGGGTGAAGGCGGTCTGGGGATCGAGCCCGACGGCGGGCGCGAGCGTGCAGGCGACGGCCTGTGCGCAGTTAAAGCCACGGGCGTGGTATTCGGCAGCCTGAGCCTGGCAGGCGGTGATGTCGAGTTGGGCTGTATCGATTTGCTTCATCGTTGTCTCCTTGTTCACGGTGTACCCGCCTATGGTACCCGTGACGGTGCATGTAATCATCGAGAGCTTCGTGTATGCCTCATTTTTAACTATCGAGCAAATGCCCAAGGCTTGAGATAAATACCCCTGATCAATTAGTCCCATTACCTACCTTTGGGATGGGTTGAGAGGGGTGCAGGGTAGCGGTATCGTGAACCGAATAAAACGTAACCCAGGCAAGGGAGCTAGATATGAGCGAGCAGACCATCGGTACTACATGTGTTCAGGGCGGCTATCACCCGGGAGATGCGGAGCCGCGCCAGGTGCCCATTTACCAGTCCACCACGTGGAAGTACGACACGTCGGAGCACATGGGCAAGCTGTTTGACCTAGAGGAGTCGGGCTATTTCTACAGCCGTCTGCAGAACCCCACGTGCGATTTGGTTGCCGCCAAGATCTGCGAGATGGAGGGCGGTACCGCTGCGATGCTCACGAGCTCGGGCATGGCTGCGAACTTCCTCGCGATTTTTAACGTGGCCGGTGCCGGCGATCACGTGGTCGCAAGCTCTGCCATCTACGGCGGTACCTACAACCTGCTTGCCCATACCATGGGTCGTATGGGCTTGACCTGCACGTTCGTTGCCCCCGACTGCACCGACGAAGAGCTCGAGGCAGCCTTCCAACCCAACACCAAGCTCGTCTTTGGCGAGACGATCGCCAATCCCGCCCTTGCCGTGCTCGATATTGAGCGCTTTGCCAAGGCCGCGCACGACCACGGCGTACCGCTGATGGTCGACAACACCTTCCCGACGCCCGTGATGTGCCGTCCTTTTGAGTGGGGCGCCGACATCGTTACGCACTCCACCACCAAGTACATGGATGGACATGCGGCCTACCTGGGCGGCGTGATCGTCGACCACGGCCAGTTTGACTGGATGGCCCATGCGGACAAGTTCCCGGGTCTCACCACGCCTGACGAGAGCTATCACGGCGTGACGTATGCCGAGAAGTTCGGTCGCGAGGGCGCCTTTATTACCAAGGCCACCGCGCAGCTCATGCGCGATCTTGGTCCCATGCAGAACCCGCAGGCGGCATTCTTCCTGAACAGCTCGCTCGAGAGCCTGCACGTGCGCATGCCGCGTCATTGTGAGAACGGCCTGGCCGTTGCCAAGTTCCTGCAGAGCCATCCCAAGGTGCGCTTCGTGAGCTATCCGGGTCTGGAGGGCGATAAGTACTATGACATGGCTCAGAAGTACATGCCCAACGGTACCTGCGGCGTTGTGAGCTTTGGCTTTAACGGTGGTCGCGCGGCGGCCGAGACCTTTATGAAGAGCCTCAAGCTTGCCCAGATCGCCACGCACGTTGCCGACGCCCGCACGTGCTGCCTGCATCCCGCTAATGCCACGCACCGCCAGATGAACGATGAAGAGCTCATCGCCTGTGGCATCTCCGCTGACATGGTGCGCCTGTCGTGCGGCCTCGAGGACACGGCCGACCTGATTGCCGACCTTGAGCAGGCGCTCGAGCAGTGCTAGGCTAGCGTGCGTGCGAGGCGTGGGACGGCTTTTCGGCTGACGACGTCCTCATAGTTCCGATTCCGTAGGCGGGACCCCGATCGTGTCCGTTTGTAGGCGATTGGGGTCCCGTTTTTGCGTTGCACGATAGAAAGGATATACATGGAGAAAACTGCCGAGCAGCTGCGCCGCGAACACATTGCCCTAGAGGGCGACACCCACGGTAAGAATAAATGGGCGATTCTGTTCACCGTGCTCGTCATGACCTTTATGGCGTGTCTGGATGCGAGCATCGTGACGGTGGCGCTCCCAGTGATGCAAAAGGAGCTGGGGGTGGGTCTCGACCGCATTCAGCTCGTGAGCTCGGTGTATCTGCTCGCGACGTGCGTCGCCATGCTGCCGTTTGGCCGCTTGGGCGATGTGCGCGGCAAGGTGAATGTGTTCCAGCTTGGTGTAATCGTCTTTACGGGTGGCTCGTTGCTTTGCGGGCTTTCGGCTTCGCTCGAGGTGCTTATCTTGGCGCGTTTCGTGCAGGGCATTGGCTGTGCCGCCGCGATGGCCAACAATATGGGCATCATCACCGAGTCGTTTCCGGCGCGTGAGCGCGGCCGTGCCATGGGCATTCTGGCGACCTTTGTGGCTCTTGGCATGATGTGCGGCCCCGTGCTCGGCGGCGTGCTGGTGGCGAGCTTTCCCTGGGAGAGCATCTTCCTCATCAACCTGCCTATTGGCGTAATCTCGTTTATCGTGGGACTCTATACGCTGCCGCATGTGAAGCCGGAGGCTGGCGAACGCCCTATGCCGTTGACAGAGGCGGCGCGTCGCTGCTTTGCGAGCTCGGCTTTCACGATTAACCTGGCTTGCATGCTTATCGTGTTCGTGGGTATCGGTGCCTCCGAGTTTGTGCTGCCGTTCTACTTTCAGGATGCCCACGGCTTTAGCTCCGATATCTCCGGCCTGTTGTTTTTGGCGATGCCGGTCGTGAATGCCTTTGTGGGCCCGCTTTCGGGCTCGGTGTCCGACCGTGTTGGTTGTGAAGCGCCCACGGCCGTTGGCCTGGGCGTGTACGTGTGCGGTCTCTTTGCGGTGAGCACGCTTGACGAGCACTCTTCCATCTTGATGATTGTGTGCTGCGTCGCGTTTATGTCGTGCGGCACGTCGATCTTCCAGAGTCCCAATAATTCGCTGTATATGGGTTCGGCTCCGCGTGAGGCGCTTGGCTTTGCGGGCAGCTTGAGCAGCTTGGCGACGCGCGAAAGCCCGAAAGCCGCCAGCAGCATGAGCGCGAGCCGCATGAGTACGAGCGACTGGGCGTTGAGCGAGGAGAAGAATGTGGACATGGCAAAG
>UREZ01000072.1 GCA_900547025.1 uncultured Collinsella sp. | reverse complement strand
CGGGATCATTTCCTGCGGCCCCGCCTGGCAAGTGCGCGGATGTGTCCGCCAATCCGCGGCTGATGTTACGTGCCGTTACGCGATGGTCGCGGTGTAGGAAGCGACGTCCTCGTAGGAATCGGTCAGGTAGGCGTCGATGCCGATGGTCGTGTTGACCAGGTCGTCAAGGCTGTCAAGCTCGCCGTTCGAGAACGTGAATTCCTCGGTGGCGTTGGTGCCGGGCATCAGGTGAGCCGAGAACCAGGGTTCCTTCATGGTGCCGTTGACGTTTGTCTTGCCGGAAGGAGCGTAGAAGGTTAGGTCCTTGTCGCTCTTGTTGGTGATGTTGACGACAAAGCCGATGTCGCCCCAGTCGTCTTTGAACTTCTCGGTAATGGTGATGGTGCACAGATCGTCATCGGCGACGGTGACGGCGGGGGAGATTTCGACGCTCTGGACGTCGTCGTCTTCGACGGCCTCATCGATCTCCTCTTCCTTCTCGGCGTTCTCGCGATCCTTCTTCACCGTACCGGACAGGTCCTTGTCAGACTTGGTAAAGACAAGATTGCCGTCATCTTCTTCGAGGATGAGTTTGCCGTCCTTGAGCTTCATGTCATGCGACTCGTCTTCGGCGGTGATGGTTACGGTGGTGGCGTCCTTTGCCTCCCATTTAAGGTCCATGACTTCAAGGAACAGGTCGAGGGCACCTGTACCGTCCTCATCGAGAACTAGGACGCAGTGGACACCCCAATCCTCGAGCATCTTCATGTACTCATCGGTCAGCTCTTCGCCCTCCAGGGTTCCACCCGAGAGTTCCCAGCTGCCGACGAAGTTGGCCTTGGGGTCCTTGCCGCCGCCGCTGCAGCCCGTCAGGGCAAAGGCGAGCGCCAGGACGCATGTCAGAAATGCGAGTACGGACTTTTTGAACGTTGTCTTCATGGTGTCCTCCTTCATCGAACGAAACCCATAGAAGGCAGCGGGGGTGGCGGATCCCCCGCTCATCACCAGTTAGGGGCGCTAGGGCCTGGGCGTTCCGCAGTTGCTGCAGAACTTGCCGCCGTTTTCGCTACCGCAGTTGGGGCAGAACCACTTGGCCGGTGCCGGGGCGGGTGCGGGACTGCCGCACTCGGAGCAGAACTTGCCGGTGTTGGTGGCGCCGCAGCTGCAAGTCCACGTGCCGGCCGCAGGTGCGGCGGCGGGAGCCGGTGCGGGGGCGGGAGCCGGAGCCGGCTGCGGGGCGGCCTGCTGCTGTGCCTGGCCGGCGGCGAACAGCTGGCTGGCGTTCATACCGCCCATGCCGCCTGCCATGCCCATGCCCATAAAGCCCGCCATCGCGCCGTTGGGGTTGGCGGCTGCCGCGCGCATTGCGTCGCTCTGGGCGCTGGCAATGTTGGCTGCCGCCATAGTGGGATCGCGCATGACCGCGGCTTTCTGCAGGTCTTTGATCATCTGCTCGTCCTCTTGCGAGGCGGCGATGGAGTTGACGCCAAAGCTCACGATCTCGACGCCGCGCAGGTCACGCCAGTCGGCAGAGAGGACCTCGTTGAGCGCACGGGCGAGCTCGGTGGTGTGGCCGGGGATAGCGCTGTAGCGGATGCCCATCTCCGAGATCTTGGCAAAGGCGGGCTGCAGAGCGGTGAGCAGCTCGGACTTAAGTTGGCTGTCGATCTTGTCGCGCGTATAGCTATCGGTCACGTTGCCGCACACGTTGGTGTAGAACAGCAGCGGGTTGGTGATGCGATACGAATACTCGCCGTTGCAGCGCACGGAGATGTCGACGTCCAGGCCAATGTTGTTATCGACCACGCGGAAGGGCACGGGCGAGGCGGTGCCGTACTTGTTGCCGATGATCTCCTTGGTGTTGATGAAGTAGACGCGCTGGTCCTTGCCCGCGTCGCCGCCAAAGGTAAAGCGGCTGCCGATATTGGCGAAGGTCTCCTTGATGGAATCGCCCAGGTTGCCGCTAAAGACGCTCGGCTCGCTGCCGGTGTCAAAGACGAACTCGCCAGGCTCCAGCGCAACCTCGATGATCTTGCCGTTTTGCACCACGAGCATGCCCTGGCCGTCGTTGACGGCGATGACCGAGCCGTTGGAGATGACGTTGTCCTCGCCGCGCGTGTTGGAGCTGCGGCCACCGGTGCGTTTGCTGCCCTTGCAGGCCAAGACGTCAGCAGGCATCGATTCGCAGTAGATAAATTCCTTCCACTGGTCGGCCATGACGCCGCCGGCAGCTCCCAATCCAGCTTTCAAGAGTCCCATGGTGATCTTCCTTTCTCGTCAAAGGCCGGGTGGTATTGGTTGGATTGCTTAGTCGTCCTTGTCGTCTTTCATGACAACGGTGGTCTCGGTGTGGCTGAAGGTGTCGTGCTTCTCGGTCAGGTCGAGCTCGCCGCAGTACTCGTCGGCGTGGGTGGCCTCGTTGGCCGTCTTGAGCTGGCCTACCAGTAGCACGTCTCCGATAATCACGATGATCAGCGGCGCGATAATGTTGATGAGGATGCCCTCGATATCAAAGGTGAGGTAATCCGGATCGAAGGCGTTCTCACCCATAAAGAGAATCTGGGAGAGGATAAATCCGATCACAAAGAACAGCACCGAGGCGATGGCGAGCTTGGGCTTGGAGCAGGGGAGCTCGCCGACCAAGCGGCCGGTCTGGCCGTTCATGGCAAACAGGTAGCTCTTGCCGTTCCACGAGGTGGAGAGCATCCAGACGGGGAACAGGGCGTAGTCGCTGTCTTCCCAGGTGTAGTCGAGCTGCTTGCTTTCGACCGTGGCATCGTCGTATTCGTCGACGACGGTCTCGCGCAGGGCCGAGATCGTGCTTTCTTCTATGCGGCGCTCGGCGCGCGCCTTGCAGGTCTCGCAGTCCTCGTCGTAACGGTTGGCGATGTAGCCGGGCATATATGCGACCGAGAACGGGCGCAGCGCGTCGTAGTCAAACGGCTCGATGGCGTCCATGTGGCCGTCGGGCATCTTGGACGATCCGTCGACGGGCACGCGCTTAAACGAGATATTTCCCTTGCGATAGGCATCGTAGTGGTCGGTGGTCGTGACGGTGCGGTCGGATTCCTCGGTCACGGTCTCGTTGGTCGCGTCAAAGTACACTTCGCCGTCAACGCGGGCGCCGTAGAGCCAAAACGGCACGTAGACACCTTGGACCTCGTCGATGTGGTTGCCGGTGACAAAGCTCTTGGGCAGCAAGATCTTGCCCTTGTAGTGTTCCTTGAGTGCGGCCGTGACGTCGTTGCGCCCGAGCTTAAACGGAATCACCAGGTCGGGTGAGAAGTCGCCCGAGAGCTGGCCGGGTGCCACGGCAGAGTTGCCGCAGTACGGGCAGGTGGTGACGGCGACGGTGCCGTCGGACACGAGCTCGGCGCCGCACGACGAGCAGATGTAGCCGGCGTTTTGGGCGAGCTCCTGCACCGCGTCGTCAGCGACGGGCTTGGGGGCCGCGGCTGCGGCATCGGCTTTGGAATCTGCCTCGTCCTGGCGCTCGCGATAGAGGGCCTCGACTTCTTCGACTTCAAAGCGCGAGTCACAGTAGTCGCAGACGAGCTTTTGCTCGGCGCTTGCAAAATGCAAGGGGCCACCGCAGGCAGGGCACTGATAGTTAACGCTCTCGAAGGCCATGATCGGTCCTTTCCGTGCCGGGGCTATGCGCCGATGGCGCCGCCGCAGTATTCGCAGCGCCCACTGGCATCGGGAATGGTGGTGGCTCCGCAGAAGGGGCAGGTCACCGCGGTCTTGGGGGCCTTGGCGGCCACGACGCTGTCGCGTGTCTCCTGGCGCAGCTGCACCAGCGCATCGCGGACTTCGGTTGCCTGGCGCTTGGCCTCGCGATATTCGATGGAGCCGCGCTGATCGATGGTGGAGTCGTTCACGCGCAGGTTGATCTCGGTAAAGTACGGCGTGTTGACGTGGATGGTCAGATTAAAGTCGTAATCCAGGTCGTAGCGCGGCGGATTGTAGCTCTCGCGCTCGCCGTCCTTGGTCTCGCGGTAAATCTCGGTGCGATGCTCGTCGATATCCATATCACAGCCGAGTACCTGCGAGAACTCGATGATGTCGGGATTGGCGTCGCGCCAGCGGCTCTGCGAAGTGATGATCAGCAGGCCCGCGTCCTCATCGAGCATAATATTGGTGCGCCCGGCAGAAAGCGTGCGCGTGGGGTTGAACGAAGACAGGCGCTCGGCGTTGGCCTCGCGGTAGGCGAGTTGCTCACGGATGTCGTCCGCGGTGCTGGAGCGATAGCCGTGAAAGTAGGGGGAGAGCTTGCCGGCGCACTCTTTGCACAGGTAGCCTTCATTGATTTTTGTCTTACCTAGAAGTCCCAGCTCGGTACCGCAAATCGCGCACTCTTTCTTCTCGAACATCTTGTCAAAGAAGCCCATGGCTGCCTCCCATCAACAGGTAGCGTGTGTCACTTTTGATGATGGGGGAGCGCACGATCTTTCACGATACCCAGACGGCTCAAGAGGTCTCCACAACTGGGACACATGGCCCATTTTTCATCCCCAAATAACTTGCGGTGAAATAGTTCCTAAATGGCGGCCTTAGAAGGCCAAACAGGAACTATTCCACCGCAACTTCTGGGTAGTCATTGGGGACGTACTTAAATGAGTAGCAGTTGGGGACACTCCGTGCCGAATGTGGGTGCCGCCGCTTGCTACGCGACGGTGATGGCGACCTGGGCGTAGCGGGTGCAGGGGCGCTCGGCGCGGGTTTTAACGCTGAGGGTGAGCACGAAGCGGTCACCGGGCTGCGCGTCGGCGGGTACGGTGAACGTGGCGTCCGTCGCGCATTCCTGCCATAGCGACAGATCTTGAGCGCCTGCATAGCGCGACGGTCCCATGGTGACATTCCAATGAGCATCGAAGCCCCTGCCATCGGGGTCGACGATGGTCGCTGCAAGAGCAACGCGCTCGCCGGCCGCGGCGCTCATGTCGCCCGTGACCTCGGCAACATACGCCGGATGCGAGCAGGCCGCGGGCTCATGGGCGCACCACTGCGCGCGAGCGGCGAAGTCTTCCTGGTAGGCGCGCAGATAGGGGTTGGGGTTGCCGTCCACCGGCGTACCTATGGCAGCAAAACCGGCAGGCGCATCTGAGTCGGGATGCCCGTCAAGGAACATGCGGCCGAGCAACGTGTCAAAGTCGCGGTTATCGATGCCGCGCAGGCCAAACGGCAGCAGCGGAATATAGGTCATCGAGTCGCCCTCGGCCATAAAATCGCCGCGCTCAAATTGCATCGCGGGCATGCCTTCTAAGCCCCAATCCAAGCGGGCATGCTTGCCAAACTGGAACCTCTCGGGCTCGTTTTCGTACACCTTGCCATCGCCATAGAGCATATAGCGCGCCATAAGGGGGCCGTTGCCCTGCGTGAGATTTTGCTCGGGCCAGGGAGCCTGGAACAACGGCAACGAATCGGGCTGAGCCATCTTGGCATCGACATAGCCGCCATACATATAGGGCACGCACCAAAAGATGAGATCGGGGAAGAGCTCACGCCCATGGTCGAGCCAAGAATTGTCCTGCCCCACGCCATCGGCAACGCCCATCACGCGCACCTTCTGATAGACATGCTGCTGCACAGAAGGCCATTCAGGCGTATCACGATAGCGCTCGGCAATGCTCATCAGGGCGCGAACGATCGTATTCATACCGCCCCAACTGAGCAGCCAAAGCGTGCGCGGGTCATCATCCAAAATCGCCTGAGCAATCACGCGCGAACCCTCAGACTCCTCACGCACATCGCCTTCAAAGGCAACATTGCCCACAAACGTACGCTCAATCATCTGAGCAGGCGAGGGAAACGGAGACTCGCCGGCAGCGGCCGCATTAGCCTGCAGCTGAGGCCAGGCCTGGGCATACTCATTGCTCCAGAGGCTCTCGATCCAATGCTCAGGAAACGGTCGATACTCACGAAGCTCCCCAGCAAGCGGATCAGGCTCATGAGGCACCACATCCCACTCATAGGAACGGTGACCCTTGGTACGCCAATGCGGATTCACCTCGCCAAGCGAATGCACGCCATCCCCAAGAAAATGATACTGCGAAGCCGTGTACACCACAGCCTGAACATCGAGCAAGTTGAGATACAGAGCCAAATGAACGAGCGAGTTCATATCATCGACTTCCATATCAGTAGTAACAATCACCCGAGTCAACTCTTGGGACATAAGAAAGCTCCAACCAAATAAATCTCAGCCAGTTACGCGCAGGGCAAGACGGGACCCCACGCCCTCATCGCCACCGACCCGGCGGCCCGCCGGAAGCGCTCGCCCAGGGTCTACAGCAATGGAAACGCAGCGGGGACCGGGGCTTAGTTTTGCAAACATTCCACAGGGGGCATGGGTCGGCGCAGCGCGAAGCGCAAAGCGCCGACCCATGCATGCCCGAGGACGTTTGCAAAACTAAGCCCTCGGCCCCGCGCCGGGACGGATTACCTATCGACCCTGGCCGACCACTCCCAGCAGCCCACCGGCTCGCCGTCGATGAGTACGTTACCCCCGTCGAAGTCTTGATAACACAGGTCGTTGAATTGGTGGATCCACACGCCGTGGTTGAACGTCTTCTTGGGCGAGCCGTCGGCCTCGCGATAGCGCCCGGTCAGGTCCTCGACATGGCTAAAGTAGGTGAGGTGCACGTTGGCTCCGGCGTCACGCAGGCGCGCCGTGAGCGGCAGCACGGTCTGTTGCGGCGGCACGAGCTCGTCGCCCTTGGAGTGCGTAAACCACAGCGGCGTCTTGGCGAGCGCGGCTACGTCCTCGTCCGTGGCGTTGTACCACGGGGCACAGCAGGGAAGGCCCGCGGCGAAGAAATCGGGGTAGTCGGCGCACAGGCGCAGGGTCATAAAGCCGCCGTTGGAAAGGCCAGCGATCACGATGCGGTCGGTGTCGATACGCTCGGCATACTCGGCGACAAACTCGTCAATGAGCGCTTTGAGTACGGGGGAGTAGATGCTCTGGTTGGAGCGACCGAGCTGCTCGACGCCGTTGTCCATCCAAAACGTCGGAGACTGCGGCACGAGCACCCAGGCAAAGCCGCCAAAGTAGCGCTGGATTTGCGCCTGGCTAATGGCTGTCACGCGGTTGCCGGTATAGGCGCGCGTGGCGCCTTCGCCCTGTGTGGCGCCCTTGCCTTCGCCGGCGCCGTGTAGGTACACCACGAGCGGGGCCTTTTGGGGCACGACCGTGGCCTCGGGCGCGAAGGGATTGAAGCAGGCCGAGTCCTCTGCCTTAAAGCTGGGCTCAAAGAAGCCGTACTCGAGCGCGATGCCATCAATGGCGGTCTTTTGTACGGCATTGCTCCAGCCCTTGAGTGCGGGGCAGATGTCGCCGCGACAGGTATCGAAGACCAGGCCGCAGGTGGGGTCGTCGCCGTCGTTGCCGGGAAGAGCCGCGAGCTGCGTGATGTGCAGCTGGTCATCGAGCATGCGCGAGCCCATGACGCCGCCTTCGATCTTTTTGGTCAGGCGCTGCTCGGCGACCTCGAGTGCCACATGGGTGCCCACGGCGAGCTTGCGGCCGTTCTCGTCACACGGATACGCGGCGAGAACGTCGATGTAACCCACGGAGGGCGCGGCATGGTCGGCGCCGTGCTCCTTGCGCATCAGGATCTCGCCCGTGCGCTCGTGACGCTCTACATATATATGGAAAGTGTTCGCATCGACATCGTTGGCGCGCACGGTGCAGGGCAGGTCGAGAACGACCTTGCTGATCCAGGGGCCAAAGTCGCCCAAGGTGGTGACGGTTGCGTAGGTACACGATCTGAGTTCCATGAGCTGCCTCCCTTGCGCCGCGCGTGCTAAACAATCGCGGCAATACAATCTAAACATGTTTAGTGTAAAGCAGAATTAGAGAATAAGCAGATGAACTCGGTAAACGGTCGCATCAAACGCTCAATGAACTGCTAAACACTCGTTTACTACTATCTATCAGGGCTTTTGTTGATGGGTCAACAAGGCATTTGGGTGCCAGATTATATAAAATCCCACGTAGACGGCTATTTATTAATAAACGGTACTATATGTAATGCCTTAGCGTTCAATTACGTTCACCCCCGATTTCCTACCGTTCACCGGACTGCAAACGGCAAAAGTGCCACAAATTCAACGCTGCGTGTAAACTAAGCGCTGTAAACGTTCAGTAAACAGATTGTTTACGACAGCGTATCCAAGGGCTCGGCAGCCGTAAGGGGTTATAGTCGCCGCGCCAAAGGCGTGCCTACGTCCAAACGGGTAGGCACACGATGATATGGGGAGGGGTCCCATGGCAGTAGATAACAAGCAGATTGCCACCGATGTCCTCGAGCTCGTGGGCGGTGCGGAGAATGTTGCCGTCGCCACCAACTGCATGACGCGCCTGCGTCTGACGCTCAAGGATAACAGCAAGGCCGACGTGGAGAAGATCAAGAAGGTCAAGGGTGTGCTGGGTTGCCAGTTCGCCGGCAGCCAGCTCCAGGTCATCATCGGCCAGAACGTGCCCAAGGTGCTCGCCGAGTTCGTCGCCATGTCCGGCGTTAAGCAGGGTGCCGCAGTCGACGAGAACCTCGACGCTCCTAAGGAGAAGTTCGAGCTCAAGAACCTGCCCAATATCATCCTCGACTATCTGTCGGGCTCCATGACCCAGCTGATTCCGCTGCTCATGGCCGGCGGTCTGTTCCGCACCATCGCTGCGGTCCTCGGTCCCACCATGCTCGGCGTTCTCTCCGATACCGATCCGACCTACACGTTCCTCTACACCACCCTGTACGAGGCCACGTTTACCTTTATCCCCATCTACCTGGGCTATGCCGCTGCTAAGAAGCTCGGCGCCTCTCCGGTTCTGGGCATGCTCCTCGGCGGCGCTCTCATGGCCCCGTCCGTCGTGAGTGTCGCGACTCAGGAGGGTGGCGGAATCATCTCCGTCTACGGCATCCAGATCGCCGCTGCCAACTACCAGCAGTCCGTCCTGCCGATCATCCTCTCGGTGCCCGTCCTGTACTTTGTCGAGAAGTTCTTTAAGAAGGTCATGCCTGACGTGCTGTCCACGGTCTTCACGCCGTTCTGCACCATGATCGTCACCATCCCCATCGCCTTCATCATCCTTGCGCCGATCGGCAACGAGATCGGCAGCCTCATCGCCAACGCCCTCTTTGGCCTTGCTGACCTTGGCGGTATCGGTATCCTGATCGTCATGGCCATCCTCGGCGCCTTCTGGCAGCTCTTCGTGGTCTGCGGCATGCACATGCCCGTCATCCTGCTCGCTCAGGTTCAGATCATCGCCGCCGGCTACGATCCCTTCGTCTTCGTTTCCACCAACTGCGCTATGGCCGCTGTCTGGGGCTGCGCCTTCGGTGCCTTCCTCAAGATGGAGAACCCCGACGAGAAGGGTCTCGCCCTGGGTTACGTCATCTCCGCCATCGCCGGCGGCGTCACCGAGCCCGCGCTCTTCGGTATCCTCATGCGCTTCCGTCGCACCATGCTCGGTATGTTTATCGGCGGTGCTATCGGCGCTGTGTTCTCCGGTCTCATGGGTGTTACCTACTACCTGGCCGGCGGTGCCTCCAACTTCCTGGTCTTCACCAACTACCTGCAGGGTGGCCAGATGAACACCGTCTGGGCTATCGTCGGTATGGCAATCTCCTTTGTCATCGCTGCTGCCGTCGTCTTTGCCACTGGCTTCTCCAAGGAGGAGCTCGCCGA
>UREZ01000071.1 GCA_900547025.1 uncultured Collinsella sp. | reverse complement strand
CGCAAAAGCGTCGCCCCCGTTTTTAACCATGTCAACTGAACCTAGTTCAGTTTGGTTGATTTCCGATCTCAGCCGAACACATTGAGCGGAAAGGCCGTTCCCGCAGTCAGTCGAACGTCCCCGGGGCCCTTCTCAGGCCCCGGGGACGGCATTTTCCCAGTTGAAGGAACGGTGGAGATGTGTTTCGATGGGTCAGATTCGTGTCGTTCCGAAAAGACCGTGAACCTTTTGTGGGACACGCGGCGCCGTGGTACCATAGCCGAGTTTGTTGTCTTGGTCGGAAACCAAGACGCCTTATGCGCTGATCGGTAACCAGCGCCTGACCAATAAGGAGTCCTACCATGAAGCAGGGTATCCATCCCCAGTATGTCGAGTGCACGGTGACGTGCTCCTGCGGCAACACCTTCAAGACGCACGCTACCGTGTCCGAGATGAAGGTCGAGCTTTGCAACGAGTGCCACCCGTTCTACACCGGCCAGCAGAAGTTCGTCGACACCGGTGGACGCGTCCAGCGCTTCGCCGACAAGTTCGGTGGCGCCGCTGCCGCCCAGCTCAAGAAGGCCGAGGAGGCCAAGGCCGCCAAGGCCGCCAAGGCTGCTGAGGCCGAGGCTGCTCGCAAGGCCGCCGCTGAGGCTAAGGCTGCCGAGAAGGCTAAGCGTGCTGCTAAGTTCGCCGAGGAGGCTGCCAAGCAGGCCGCCGAGGCTCCCGCAGAGGCTCCCGTCGAGGAGGCCGCTGCTGAGGCCGAGACCACCGAGGCTGCTGAGTAAATAGCTCGCCGCGGAATCGCTCGCATTCATGGCATAAGGGCCGTGCATCCGTTTGGGTGCGCGGCCCTTTTCTTTTTATTGGTGCAAACGAACCTGTCTCCATGGCACCAGATTGGTACGAAGGGGACGGATTGGTTTGCGCCAAATGGCAGAGAGGCAGCGTTTTCCCAGATAAAACCTGCCAAAATAAACCTGTCCCTTTTTGGCAGGTTGGTCGTAGTTATTACGTGGCGGTCGAGGTCGACCGTATAGGCCGCGCCTTGTTTGGCTAAAGTACATTTATCTGTGTTTAACTCGCCCGCAGCTGCACGGCGTGGGCGATGGCCAAAAAGGAAAACCACATGGGATTCATGTCAAAGCTGCTGTCCTTTGGATCCGATAAGGACCTTAAGCGCTACTACAAGATCGTTGACCAGATCAACGGTCTTGAGCCCCAGTTTGAGAAGATGACCGAGGAAGAGCTCCGCGCCCAGACCGATAAGTTCCGCGAGCGTTACGCCAACGGCGAGTCGCTCGACGACATGCTCCCCGAGGCTTTCGCCACCGTGCGTGAGGCTTCCAAGCGCATCACGGGCATGCGTCACTTTGACGTACAGCTCATCGGCGCCATGGCGCTTCATGAGGGTCATATTGCCGAGATGAAGACCGGCGAAGGCAAGACCCTGGTCTCCACCTTGGCCGGCTACCTCAACGCTATCGCCGGCAAGGGCGTGCATGTCGTTACCGTCAACGATTACCTGGCAAAGCGCGACTCTGAGTGGATGGGCCGCATCTACAAGTACCTGGGAATGACCGTCGGTCTGCTCCAGAACAACATGCCGCTCGAGCTCAAGCGTCCGGCCTACCAGGCAGACGTCACCTACGGCACCAACTCCGAGTTCGGCTTCGACTACCTGCGCGACAACATGGTCACTCGCCCCGAGCAGCGCGTGCAGCGCGGCCACCATTATGCCATCGTCGACGAGGTCGACTCCATCCTGATCGATGAGGCCAGAACGCCGCTCATCATCTCGGGCGCCGGCACCAAGTCCGCCAGCACCTACAAGGACTTCGCGCGTGCCGTGCGCGGCCTGGAGCGCGGTGAGGACGTGTCGCACGACATGCTCACCGCCACCGAGGACGTTGAGCCCACGGGCGACTACGTCATGGACGAGGCCAAGCACACCATCGCCGCCACCGAGCGCGGCCTTAAGAAGATTGAGCGCCGCCTGGGTATCGATGACATCTATGCCGATCTCTCCGGCCAGCTGGTCAACCACCTGCAGCAGGCGCTGAAGGCCCAGTACATGTTCCACCGCGACAAGCAGTACGTGGTCACCAACGGCGAGGTTAAGATCGTCGACGAGTTCACCGGCCGCATCATGGAAGGCCGCCGCTACTCCGAGGGTCTGCATCAGGCCATCGAGGCCAAAGAGGGCGTGCTCGTGCGCGAGGAGAACCAGACCCTTGCCACCATCACCCTGCAGAACTACTTCCGCCTGTATGACAAGCTCTCCGGCATGACCGGTACGGCGCTCACCGAGGATGCCGAGTTCCGCGAGATCTACAAGCTGCCCGTCGAGGTCATCCCCTCCAACAAACCCGTTCAGCGTGTTGACCACGAGGACCTGGTGTACCGCACCATTCAGGCCAAGTACAATGCCGTTGCCGACGACGTCGAGCGACGTCACGCCAAGGGCCAGCCGGTCCTGGTGGGCACCGTCTCCATCGAAAGCTCCGAGAAGCTGTCGGCCGCCCTTACCAAGCGCAGCATCGCGCACGAGGTCCTCAACGCCAAGCATCACGAGCGCGAGGCTCATATCGTTGCCCAGGCCGGACGCTACGGCGCCGTGACCATCGCTACTAACATGGCCGGTCGTGGTACTGACATCCTGCTGGGCGGCAACCCCGACGAGCTGGTGCGCGAGCGCCTTGAGTACGAGGGCCTGACCATGGAGGACGTGACGCCCGAGCAGCTCGAGCAGTTTAACGCCGAGGCCAAGGAGACCTGCAAGGCCGAGCGCGAGCGCGTGCTTGCCGCCGGTGGCCTGACCGTCATCGGCACCGAGCGCCATGAGTCCCGTCGTATCGACAACCAGCTGCGCGGCCGCTCCGGTCGTCAGGGCGATCCGGGCGAGACCCAGTTCTACCTGTCGCTCGAGGACGACCTCATGCGCCTGTTCGGCGGCGACAAGATGGACCGCGTCTCCAAAATGATGGTCACCGCCGACATGGGCGACGACATGCCCATCCAGCACAAGATCATCTCCAAGGCCGTCGAGAGCGCCCAGCACAAGGTCGAGAGCATCAACTTCTCCATGCGTAAGAGCGTCCTCGAGTACGATGACGTCATGAACAAGCAGCGCCAGGTCATCTACGCCGAGCGTAACAAGATTCTGGACGGCAAGGACCTGACCGACCACATCACCGAGGTCATGCACGACACCGTGTACCGCTGCGTACAGGAGTTCTGCACCAAGGACAGCCACGAGGGCGAGCGCGATCTCGAGGGCCTGCGCAAGTGGGTCGTTGAGCTCACCGGCCATATCGATACGCCGAAGTTCCCCGACGAGGACTTCGAGGCCCTTGCTGCCGATGTCCTGGCCTACGTTGAGAAGTGCTACAACATGAAGGCCGAGCGCCTGGGTGAGGACCTCATGCGCGAGCTCAACACCCAGGTCATGCTGCGCGTCATCGACACCCGCTGGATGAACTACCTGCAGGAGATGGACTACCTCAAGACCGGTATCGGACTGCGCGGCTTTGGTCAGCGCGATCCGCTGGTCGAGTACAAGACCGAGGCTTATGGCGCGTTCCAGATGCTCGTCGACACCATGTACGAGGATTACCTGCGCACCGTCCTGCGCATCGAGATCAAGGCCGCCCCGCACGCCGTGGAGCACAAGGAGGACCCCGCGCTCGAGGGTGCGCGCTTCTCCGGCCCCGCCGATGTCGATGGCGACAACGGCAACTCGGTGCTGCGCAAGCAGGCACAGGTGCAGGCCCGCACGGCCGTCCAGGGAGGCCCGGCTGCTGTCAACAACGGCGGCAAGGTGACCACCTACCGCAAGTCCGAGAGCGATGACCCTTATGTCAACGTGGGCCGCAACGACCTTTGCCCCTGCGGCAGCGGCAAGAAGTTCAAGTACTGCCACGGTAGGAATCGTTAATGGCCGAGGCTTTAGAGGTAACGCCCGCCGAGCTGGACGCGTTTGCGGACCGGCTCGGCGAGGTCGAGTCGTATCTCCACCTGGACGAGAAGCGTACCCGCGTGTCCGAGCTCGAGGCCAAAAGCGTGGCCCCCGGCTTTTGGGATGACGCCGACGCCGCTCGCGCCACCATGGAGGAGATCGCTCGAGCCAAGGAAGATATCGCTGCCGTGGATACCGCGCGCGGCGAGCTTTCCGATGCCCGCGCGGCGCTGGAGCTTGCCGAGGAGATGGGCGACGACCCCGATGCCGCCGCGTTGCGCGAGGAGGCTGCCGCTACGGCAGAACGCCTGGCCCGCGCTATCGACGAGCTCGAGCTTTCGAGCTGGTTTGCCGGTGAGTTCGATCACGGCGACGCGATTGTGACCATCAAGCCCGGACAGGGTGGCCTGGAGGCGCAGGACTGGACCTTCATGCTCTTTAAGATGTACATGAAGTACTGCCAGCGTCGCGGCTGGAAGGTTACCATCAACGACTGCCCCGCGGCCGAGGTCATCGGCATCGACCGTGCGACCTTTACCGTAGAGGGCAAGGACGCGTTTGGCATGCTGCGTGCCGAGGCCGGCGTCCACCGTCTGGTGCGCATTAGCCCCACCGACGACAAGAAGCGTCGCCAGACCACGTTCGCCGGCGTCGAGGTCATCCCCGTGCTGCCTGACGATATCGACATCGAGATCAGTCCCGACGATATCCGCGTGGACGTGTATCACGCGAGCGGCCCGGGCGGCCAGGGCGTCAACACCACCGACTCCGCCGTACGCGTGACGCATTTTCCCAGCGGCATCGTTGTCACTTGCCAAAACGAGCGCAGCCAGATTCAAAACAAGGCCGCGTGCATGCAGATTCTCAAGGCCCGTCTGTACGAGATCGAGCTTGAGAAGCGCGCCGAGGCGCTCGACGAGATTCGTGGACCCAAGACCACGATCGGGTTTGGTAACCAGATTCGCAGCTACGTGCTCTACCCGTACCAGATGGTCAAGGACCTGCGTACGGGCGTGGAGACCAGCAACGTCGAGGCCGTTCTCGACGATGGCGATCTGGATCCGTTTGTGATCGGCTACCATCGCTGGGCAACCGGCAACGCCGATGCGGAAGGCTCGGACGCCTAGGCACATGGTTGGCTCCGGGTCGATGCAAACACTTCGCAGGGGTGGTATTTGCTCGGTGAATCGGTAGAATCGAATACAGCAAGAAGTTCAAAGCGCACTCGTTTGGGTGCGCTTTTTTGAGGGAGGCAGCATGGCATATCGTCTGGACATCAAGCGCATTCTTTCGCTGAACTTCTTTCACGATCTGCCCAAGATTATGCTGGGCTGCGCTCTGGCCGCTATCGCGACGGATCTATTTTTGATCCCCAACGGCCTTGCCGCCGGCGGCGTTACGGGTCTCGCCACGATTATCCAGGCGGTCGGCGCCTCGCATGGCATCTCGCTGCCTGTCGGTATTCAAACCATCGTGATGAATGCCTTGCTGCTGCTGGTCGTTATGCGCGAGGGTGGCATGTTCTACGTGGTCCAGACGGCGACGGGCTTTGTGCTGCTGGGCTTTTTCACCGACCTGTTTGCTCCGTTTGTGGCGCCGCTGGCACATGCCGACCTGATGCTGCCCGCTATGTGGGGCGGCATTATCACGGGCATCGGCTACGGCATGGTGCTGCGCGCCGGTGCCAACACTGGCGGCTCAGACACCATCGGTCAGATTATCTCGCGCAACACATCGCTGCCGGTTGGCTCGACCGTCATGGCGATCGATGTTGCCGTGTGCGCGCTGTCGGCCCCGGTCTTCTCGGTCGAAAACGCGCTGTATGCGGGTCTTTCGATGGTCATTAGCGGTTATGTGATCGATGCTGTGGTCGATGGTGGCAACAGGCGCCGTATGGTGCTCATCATCTCGGACAAGTTTCCCGATATCGCGGCCGACATCATGTATGGCCTGGGCCGCGGCTGCACCAAGTTTAAGGCGACCGGTATGTACTCGGGCGCCGAGAAGCCGGTGATCATGGTCATCGTGAGCCGTCGCGAGCTCAATACGCTCAAGACGATCGTGCGCGAGCGCGACCCGCGCGCCATCGTGACCGTGGCCGACGTTACGGAAACTTTCGGTGAGGGCTTCAAGGACATTAACGCGTAGGGCCGACTGCGTTCCGTCCAAAAGACGTTCACATTGATAAACCGTTTCATCAGCGGTTCTGCCTGCTCAATTGTTCAAATAATGATAAATACTCTGGTAAAGCTTCCAGTTTCCAGCATAATGAATGGCGTACGTGCATCGCGGCTGGGTTGGGACGACCTTCTGTGCCGTGCGCATTTTGTCTAAAGAGGATGAAAGGAAGGCACAATGAGCGACGAAGAGCTCAAAAAGGTTGCCAACGAGGTAAGGAAGGGCATCGTCACCGGCGTGCACGCTGCCAAGTCCGGCCATCCGGGCGGTTCGCTCGGCGCTGCCGACATCATGACCTATCTGTACTTTGAGGAAATGAACGTCGACCCGGCCGACCCCCGCAAGGCCGACCGCGATCGCTTCGTGCTTTCCAAGGGTCACTGCGCGCCTGGTCTGTACGCCGTGCTCGCCGAGCGCGGATTTTTCCCCAAGGAGGATCTCGAGACGCTGCGCCACATCGGCAGTCACCTGCAGGGTCACCCCAACATGAACGACACCCCGGGCGTTGACATGTCCACCGGTTCGCTCGGCCAGGGTATCTCCGCCGCCGTGGGCATGGCCGTTGCCGCCAAGCACTGGGGCGACGACTATCGCGCCTACGCCCTGCTGGGCGACGGCGAGAGCGAGGAGGGCCAGGTCTGGGAGGCCGCCATGTTTGCCGGCAACCAGCAGCTCGACAACCTCTGCGTGATCGTCGACCACAACGGCCTGCAGATCGACGGCCCCGTCGAGGAGGTCAACGATCCCATGCCGCTCGCCGACAAGTTCCGCGCCTTTAAGTTCCACGTGGTGGAGCTCGCTGACGGCAACGACTTCGATCAGATCCGCGCCGCCTTTGCCGAGGCTCGCGCCACCAAGGGTCAGCCGACCGCCATTATCGCCGAGACCACGAAGGGCAAGGGCGTCTCCTTTATGGAGAACCAGGTGGGCTGGCACGGTAAGGCCCCCAACGATGAACAGTTTGAGCAGGCCATGGCAGAGCTCACGGCCGCCGGAGAGGAGCTCTAGGATGGCAGACGTCAAGAAAATCGCCACGCGCGTAAGCTACGGCGAGGCCCTCGTCGAGCTTGCCAACGAGCACGATGACTTTGTGGTCCTCGACGCCGACCTGGCCGCCGCCACGCAGACCGGCAAGTTCAAGGCAGCCTGCCCCGACCGCTTCTTCGATGTGGGCATTGCCGAGAGCAACCTGATGGGTGTTGCCGCCGGTATCGCAACCACCGGCCGCGTTGCCTTCGCGAGCAGCTTTGCCATGTTCGCTGCTGGCCGCGCCTTTGAGCAGGTCCGCAACTCCATCGGCTATCCGCACCTTAACGTTAAGATCGGTGCTACGCACGCCGGCATCTCGGTGGGCGAGGACGGCGCCACGCACCAGTGCTGCGAAGATATCGCCCTGATGCGCGTCATCCCCGGCATGACCGTGATTGTTCCCGCCGACGACGTGGAGGCCCGCGCCGTGACGCGCGCCGCCTACGAGTGCGACGGCCCCGTGTATATGCGCTTCGCCCGTCTGGCCTCGCCGGTTATCAACGACCCCGAGACCTACAAGTTCGAGGTAGGCAAGGGCATCGTCATGCGCGAGGGTGCCGACGTCACCATCATTGCCTGCGGCCTGATGGTCGGCGAGGCACTCGAGGCCGCTGAGCAGCTCGCTGCCGAGGGCATCGATGCCGAGGTCATCAATATGCACACCATCAAGCCCATCGATGCCGACCTGATCGTCAAGAGCGCCACTAAGACCGGCCACGTCGTGACCGTCGAGGAGCACTCCGTGATCGGTGGCCTGGGCAGCGCCGTTGCCGATGTCCTGTGCGAGCAGTGCCCGACGCCGCTTAAGAAGATTGGCGTCAACGACACCTTCGGCGAGTCCGGCCCGGGTGCCGAGCTCCTGCACAAGTACGGCCTGGACGCCGCGAACATCGTGGCGACCACCAAGGAGTTCTTGGCCTAAGGCGTTTTGCGTTGGCCTTAACTTGAGAGCCGTCCCCGTATTGGGCAATAAATAAGCCGGGGTGCCTTCCATGTGGGGGCACCCCGGCTTTGCGTTTGGGGGGAGAAACGGTTAGAGGAGCTTCACGGTCGGGGCGAGGGCGTTGGCAAAGATGTCGTCTGGCCAGCATACCGCTGCGACATTAGCGTCATTTGCCGCAACCATATCAGCAAGAATGGAGTCGTAGGAGATTGTCCCCAACGATTGGAGGTCGACTATCTCGCGTGCGGCATCATCTGAACACAAGTTAAGACGATATTCAGCTTTTGATAAATGGTCTTGCCCCGCATCAAAGGCCCAACGATAAATTACTAGTTTTACATAGTGGTTTTCGTCGAGCTTGATGTCGCGAATACGGCCGCACTCGATATCTCCCGCGTTTCCATACGGTTCATTTTTCATGGCAAGATATCCAAGCTCTTTATCTGGAAAGGCAGTCGAGTACAGCCCTATCACATCTCCGTCGACTTCTGCTGTCACCCTACCATCCCAGTACTCGGGCAGGTCGACACTGAAGGTTTGGGCCTCGATGTGGCGTGCGGCGGCTTTGCGCTGTTCCTCGGCTTGGCGCGCCGCTTCCTCTTCGGCGGCTTTCTTGGCCGTGACGGCGGTGTCGCGGCGGTTCGTTGCGGCGTGTTGCAGTGCATCGACGTTGGGCGCGTCCTTGCCCTTGTATGCCATGGCGAGTGTCACGGCGTCGTTGATCTCGTCGTCGGTCACGTCGACAGCATCGATGGGTGTAAAGTCCAAAACCGAATCCTGCTCGGCGAGTTCTGCCAAGTCAATCTTCTCGCCCTTGGCAAAAGCGTCGTCGAGCGTGAGCTCGGCCTTTGTGCAAGGCACCTGGTAGATAGTGCCATCGGCGGCGATGGGGGAGCCTGCCGCCTTGAACGTGTACTTGCCCTGGATAAGTTTGATGCCCGAGCCGTCAGAGGCAACATATTCGACCTTGTCGACCTTCTTCTCGTCGACCGTCTTGCCCTTTACGCGCACCGGCACACGCGAGGCGCCGTTATCGGTGTCCCACCCTTCAGCCTTTACGCTCACCACGAGCGCATGCTTGGAATGCGCCGACTCATACTGCTCCTGCTCCTGAACATGCTGCTGATACAGGTGATACGCCAGCCCACCGCCCCCGCCAACAACAAGTATTGCTGTGCAGACGATGGCGATCACGACGCCTTTCTTAGGCTTCTTACCGGGAGCGGGCGAACTCACAGGTGCCGGCGCAACCGCAGGTTCGGCTGCGGGCATAGTCTGTGCCCCATCAGCAAGCGCAACCCCGCATCCCACGCAAAACCGAGCCTCATCAGCAAGCTCAGCACCACAATAAGGACAAACCATACCAACCTCACAATAAGCCGAGAACCATCTTTCTAACTCAACTGTAAAGCGAAAACTCCAACCCAAGTTGCGCAACAATGAGCCCCAATATAAGTTGCGGTGAAATAGGGACTGATGAGGGCTTTTAACTGCTAAAACAGTCCCTATTTCACCGCAACTTCTTGAACGCATCGGTCCCTTAGTTGCCGCAGGCCGGGCACAGGGTTACCTCCCAAATCTTTCCGCAGGACGGAGGAGCCC
>UREZ01000070.1 GCA_900547025.1 uncultured Collinsella sp. | reverse complement strand
GCATGAAAAAGGCAGGGCATTGACCTTCTGGTCATGCCCTGCCTTTTGAATGACAAATTGTCGCTCTGGGCGGCGCGCAGCGTCGAGCCGTTACGCGGGCTGGTAAGCCCGCGTAACTCTAGTAGTTGGCCTCGTAGCCGTTACCGTCGCCGGTGGGCTCTTCGTAGTAGTCCGAATCGCTCGAATCGTTTGAGTCATCGGAATCGTCAGAGCTGACCGATGAGGTTGCGGTACCGTTTGCGTAGTCGTCAGACGTGTTGTTGTTCAGGTCGCCGATCGTAGAGCTGGAACCGTCGGAAAGACCCATGGTGTTGGGACCCTTGGGATCCTTGCCGGCATCGACGCGCTCCATCATTTCCTTGAGCTCGTCCTCGTAGACAAAGACGTAGCTCACACCGTCGATCATGGTGCTGTCGTCGGCATACGAGGGCAGGTTGGCCGAGTAGATACCGTCGACATCCATACCGCGCATGGCGTTGACCGTAGCCACGATATCCTGAACGCTCATATCGGTTACGAGCATATCGGACAGCGAATTAACCAGGCCAAAGATCTTCGTGGCATCGAAGTTATTGAGAATCTGGTTGGCAAGGGCGCCGAGCACCTGACGCTGGTGGCGCATGCGCGTGTAATCGCCGTCGGCATAGGTGTAGCGGCAGCGGGCATAGGTAAGGGCGGTGGCACCGTCCATATGCTGCTGGCCAGCGGTAATCTTAATATCCAGGTGCTCGGGGTCGTCAACATCATCGGTTGCGTTAATGTCGATACCGCCAACCGAATCAATCAGCGCCTGCATACCGTCGAAGCTGACCTCGGCATAGTGGGAAATCTGAACACCGCACAGCTCGTTGACCGCCTCGACCATGGCCTCGGCGCCGCCAACGGTATGGCAGGCGTTGATCTTCATGGTCTCGCCCTTGTACTCGACCTTGGTGTCGCGCGGAACGGAAATGAGCGTCGCCTGCTTTTGCGTGGGGTCGATGCGTGCCAGGATAATCGAGTCGGCACGATACGTATCCTCGCCCGGACGGCCGTCGGTGCCAAGAAGCAGCACGTAGAACGGATCCTTTGCCTCATCGGTGTCAACCAGAACCCGACGCAGATTGTCGGTAATGACATTAGAATCGCCGAGCTTGCCCATGATGGTGGCAAACCACAGGCCGGCAGCGGTAGTGGCACTCAGCAGCACGCCAAGCACGACAATGAGCGCGACGTGACGAATCGTGTGGCTACGACGACGTTGGCGAGCGCGCTCGGAATAGCGAGCCACGTTATCGCGACTGTAGATCTTGGCCTGCGCACCAGTTGAGGGTCTTCGGGCGGTGGTATCCGCGAGGGGCTTTTTATTAAACATAGGCAAACTGTATTAGTAGATGACGGGATCGGGAACGGTAGCATGCTCGACATGCGCGCCGAGCGCCTGCAGCTTTTCGACAAACTGCTCGTAGCCGCGCTTGATGTGATGAATAGCCGAAACCTCGGTCGTCCCGTCGGCGATCAAGCCCGCTACGACGAGGGCCGCTCCGCCACGCAGATCGGGCGAGGTAACCTGTGCACCCGAGAAGCCCTTGACGCCATGAATCATGGCATGATGGCTCTCGATACGAATGTCGGCACCCATGCGCACCAGCTCAGAGGCAAACATAAAGCGATTCTCGAAGATGTTTTCGGTAATAACGGAACTGCCATCAGCAAGGGCGGAGAGTACCATAATCTGTGCCTGCATGTCCGTCGGGAAGCCGGGGAACGGAAGTGTCTGGATGTCGACCGGCTTGATACGCTCGGCACGGTTCACATGGACGCCATCCTCGACGCGCTCGCAGTCGATACCCATGAGCTCCATCTTCTTGAGCACCATGCCCAAGTGAATGGGGCAAAAGCCCGTGACATCGATACCGCGATCGTCGGCCATCAACGCACCGGCAACGATAAAGGTACCGGCCTCGATTCGGTCGCCCACTACGCGATGGGTAACAGGATGCAACTCTTCCACGCCCTCGATGGTCACGACAGGCGTGCCGGCGCCGACAATCTTAGCGCCCATCTCGTTGAGCATGTTGGCGAGATCAACGATCTCGGGCTCACGGGCGGCATTGTCGATAACCGTGGTGCCCTGCGCGCGCACAGAGGCCATGATGAGGTTCTCGGTCGCACCGACGCTGGCGAACTCGAGCGTGACGGTGGTACCGCGCAGACCTTGGGGCGCATTAGCGTTGATGTAACCGTGGGCGGTATCGAACTCAACGCCCAGGGCCTCAAGACCAAGAATGTGCATATCGATCTTGCGAGCACCCAGGTTGCAGCCGCCGGGCATGGCTATCTTGGCACGATGGAAACGGCCCAGCAGGGGTCCCATCACGGCGGTGGAAGCACGCATCTTGGCAACGAGCTCGTAGGGGGCCTCCCAAGAATCGACCTGAGAGGTATCAATCTCGAGCGTATGCTCGTCGAGAACATCGATCGTAGCGCCCATGCCCTTGAGCACCTTGCCCATCACGTGGACATCGGAAATATCGGGCACGTTCTGCAGCGTCGTCTTGCCCGGCGCCAGAAGCGTTGCCGCCATGAGTTTGAGTGCGGAGTTCTTGGCGCCCGAAACGGGCACGGAGCCTCCGATGGCGTGGCCACCCTCAACGCGGATAATATCCAAGGTCTACCCTTTCAAAAAGCATGCCCGGGATGGCTGGGCCATCCCGGGCATGATGTGTTCGCAAATGGTCGAACGCTAAATCGTTTGACTATTGGGCAAGCTTGAGCTTACACCATGCGATTTCATTATAGAGGTAGGCGCGGCGTGCATCATCCTCCGACAAATTACCCAGCTTCTCTTCAAAACCTTGAATATCAGCTTTAAGCTTGTCGGCATCGACGGTCGCCAAATCGCAAGCGCGCTCGGCGAGAACGGTCACGACATCGTCCGCAACCTGGGCATAGCCGCCGGCCACGGCAAACGTGTGGTCGACAGTGCCCATGGCCTTATCGGAAACGCGAACGTAACCGCGGTCGATCGTGCAGATCTCGCTGGAGTGAGCAGGCAGAACGCCAAACTCGCCATCCGTGGACGGAATCGACACAAACGCAGCGTCGCCCTCATAGGCGCAGCTCACGGGGCACACGATGCGGATACGCATAACCTACTTCTCCCCCATCTTGCGGGCGCGCTCGCGCACGTCCTCAATCGTGGAAGCATAGCGGAAAGCCTGCTCGGGCAGGTCATCGGCCTTGCCGTCGACAATCTCGGCGAAAGAGCGGACGGTATCCTCGACGCGGACGTAGACACCGGGGTTGCCGGTGAACTTCTCGGCGACGTGGAAGGACTGCGAGAGGAACTGCTGGATCTTACGGGCACGGTTGACCGTAAGGCGCTGCTCCTCGGACAGCTCGTCCATACCCAGAATGGCGATGATGTCCTGAAGGTCGGAGTACTCCTGCAGGAGCTCCTGGACCTTGACGGCGACACGGTAGTGCTCCTCGCCGACGATCGAGGGATCGAGAGCGTCGGAGGAAGACGCGAGCGGGTCGATAGCCGGGAACAGGCCGAGCGACGAAATGCTACGCGAAAGAACCGTGGTGGCGTCGAGGTGCGTAAACGTCGTGGCAGGCGCCGGGTCGGTCAGGTCGTCTGCGGGGACGTAGACAGCCTGGACGGAGGTAATGGAGCCCGTCTTGGTCGAGGTAATGCGCTCCTGGAGGTCGCCCATCTCGGTTGCCAACGTGGGCTGGTAACCAACGGCGGACGGCATACGGCCCAGCAGTGCGGAAACCTCGGAACCTGCCTGGGAGAAGCGGAAGATGTTGTCGATGAACAGCAGAACGTCCTGGCCGCGATCGCGGAAATACTCAGCGGTGGTAAGGCCGGCCAGACCGATGCGCAGACGCGCTCCGGGCGGCTCGTTCATCTGACCATAGACCAAGCAGGTCTTGTCAATAACGCCAGACTCGCTCATCTCGAGGAACAGGTCGGTGCCCTCGCGGGTACGCTCGCCGACGCCGGTGAACACCGAGGTGCCGCCGTGCTCCTGGGCGAGGTTGTTGATGAGCTCCTGAATCAGAACGGTCTTGCCAACGCCGGCGCCGCCGAACAGGCCTGTCTTGCCGCCACGGATGTAGGGCTCGAGCAGGTCGACGGCCTTGATGCCGGTCTCGAAGATCTCGGTCTTGGTGGTGAGCTCGTCGAAACGGGGCGCTGCATGGTGGATGGGGTAGAACTCCTCCACCTCGGGCATGGGCTTGCCGTCGACGGGCTTGCCCATGACGTTCCAAATGCGGCCGAGCGTCTTGGGGCCAACGGGCATCTTCATGGGCTCACCGGTATCGGTGGCGATGAGGCCGCGCTGCAGGCCGTCGGTCGAGGACATGGCGACCGTGCGGACGACGCCGCCCGGAAGCTGGCTCTCGACCTCGAGGATCGTGCTCAGATGACCGATCGGGGTCTCGGCCTCGACCGTGAGCGCGTTGTAGATCGGGGGCACCGCGCCGTCAAACTTGACGTCGACGACAGGGCCGATGATTCGCACGATGCGACCATCACCGGCAGTCGTCTTCTTGGTGGCTTCCTCGACCGCAAGCTTTACGGTGTTATTAGCCATTACTGTTCCTCCAATGCTGAGGCTCCGCCGACGATCTCGTTAATCTCGGTCGTGATCGAAGCCTGGCGCACGCGACTATACGTGCGGGTAAGGGTCGAGATGATCGCGGTGGCGTTTTCCGTCGCGGAGTGCATGGCCTTGCGGCGTGCACCCTGCTCGGCAGCCGCCGAATCGATCAGGGCCTGGTAGATGACCGTCAGGATATAAGACGGCACAAGCTTGCCGAGAACATGCTCGGGAGAGGGCACGAACTCGAACGTGGACGAGATGCGCTTAGGGGCGTCGGTCTCGTTCTTACGCGGACCGTGGGCCATAGCGATCATCTCGGGGTCGAGCGGCAACAGATGCTCGACGCGAAGCTCCTGATCCACGCGGTTCTTGGCGTGGTGGTAGACAAGCTCGACACGGTCAAGCTCACCGGCACGATACGCATCGCAGATATGAGAGGAGATCATGCGGGCCTGATTGAAATCGGGCTCAGAGGAGTTGCCCTCAAAGTGCATGACGACGTTTGCGCGGTCACGGAAATACGTGGCCGGTTTGCGCCCACACGCGATGATCTCGCACTCGATGCCGTCGTTCGCCCAAGAAGCGGCGAGCTTTTCGGCCGTGCGCTCCACCGTCGTATTGAAACCGCCGGCAAGGCCGCGGTCCGAGGCAATAACGACAATCAGGCCATGCTTGACGCTCTCATGCTTCTGCAGCATGGGATCGGTGCCCGAACAGGAGGCGTCGCCGGCGACCGTCAACATGACGTCGGTCAGCGCCTCCTTATAGGGCTCGGCCTGCTTGGAGCGATCGAGGGCACGACGGATCTTGGCCGTAGAGACCATCTCCATCGTGCGCGTGATCTGCTTGGTCGTGGTAACCGAGGAGATTCGCTTCTTAATGTCGCGAAGGTTGGCCATGGGGCTTAGTTCTCCTCTGATCCAGAAACATCCGAATGGTGCTTGGCCATGAACTGCTGCTTGAAGTCGCCGATGACGCGCAAGAGCTCAGCCTTGGTGTCATCATCGATCTTCTTGGCGCGAACCTTGTCGAGCAGCGAGCCAAAGCCATTGTCCATGTACTCGATGAGCTCGGCACGGAAAGGCAGCACGTCGGCGATCTCCAGGTCATCCAGGAAGCCCTCGTTGCCAGCGAACAGCGTAACGATCTGCTCGCCAACCTCAAACGGCTTGTAACGCGGCTGCTTCAGGAGCTCGGTCATGCGGGCGCCGTGGGTAAGCTGCTTTTGCGTAGCCTCGTCGAGGTCGGAGCCGAACTGCGTGAAGCCGGCGAGCTCCTGGTACGAAGCGAGGTCCAGACGGAGGTTGCCGGCGACCTGCTTCATGGCCTTGGTCTGCGCATCGCCACCGACGCGGGACACGGAGATACCCACGTCGACTGCCGGGCGCTGACCCTGGAAGAAGAGCTCGGACTGCAGGTAGATCTGACCATCGGTAATGGAAATGACGTTGGTCGGAATGTAGGCCGAGACGTCGCCGTCCTGGGTCTCGATGATCGGCAGTGCCGTCATGGAGCCGTAGCCGTTCTTCTTGGACATCTTGACGGCACGCTCGAGCAGACGAGAGTGCAGGTAGAAGATGTCGCCAGGATAGGCCTCGCGTCCGGGCGGACGATGCAGCGTCAGCGACATCTGACGGTAAGCCACAGCCTGCTTGGACAGGTCGTCGTAGATGACGAGCACGTGGCCACCGGGGTTGGTCTCGCTGGCGGGCTTGCCGTCCTCACCGTTGTACATGAAGAACTCGCCGATAGCGGCACCGGCCATAGGCGCGATGTACTGCATAGGGGCGGAATCGGCAGCGGTGGCCGAAACGATGATGGTGTAGTCGAGCGCACCGTGCTGAGCGAGGGTCTCGCGGATGTTGGCAACCGTGGAGGCCTTCTGGCCGATGGCGACATAGATGCAGACCATGCCCTTGCCGCGCTGGTTGAGGATAGCGTCGATGGCGATGGCGGTCTTACCGGTCTTACGGTCGCCGATGATGAGCTCACGCTGACCGCGGCCAATAGGCACCATGGAGTCGATAGCGAGCAGACCGGTCTGAACCGGCTCACACACCGGGGTACGGTCGATGACGCCGGGGGCCTTGAACTCGATGGGGCGACGGTGCGTGGCGACGATGTCGCCCAGGCCGTCGATGGGCTGGCCGAGCGGATTGACGACGCGGCCGAGCATGGCGCGGCTCACAGGGATATCCATAATGCGGCCAGTGGTGCGGCACTCGTCGCCTTCCTTGATGGAGTCGACGGCACCAAACAGAACGGCGCCGACCTCGTCACGGTCAAGGTTCTGGGCAAGGCCGAAGACGGTCTCACCGGTATCGGAGCTCTTGAACTCCAGAAGCTCGCCTGCCATGGCGCTCTTGAGGCCGGAGACGCGCGCGATGCCGTCGCCTACCTCGTCGACCGTTGAAACCTCATGCGTATCGACCGTCGCGGAGAGGCTCGTGAGCTGCTCCTGCAGTTTCTTGGCGATATCCTGGGCATTGAGGGTTTCGGACATTAGGCTTCACCTCCGTACGAATTAGCAGAGTTTGCGAGGGTCTCCTGCGCGATGCGCAGCTGCGTCTTGACGGAAATGTCACGACGCTCGCCGCGGGCCTCGAGCACCAGGCCGCCCACGATAGACGGGTCGACCTGCTCGATAAGGAATACTTTGCGGCCGAAGTCCTGCTCGCATTTCTTAGTGATGGTTTGACGCAGCTCGTCGTCGAGCGGGATCGCCGTGGTGACGGTCACGCCCACTACATCCTCGTCTTCCTCGGCAACATACTTAAAGGCAGCTGCCACCTTGGGAAGAAGGTCGAGCTGGTCGCGCTTGGACATGGTGTCGAGCACGGCGATGATCTCGGGGTTGGCAGAAGCCAAGCGCTCGATCATCTCGAGGTCCTCGAACACATGGTTCTCGGCCTTGGCGGCTTCCAGAAGGGAGCGCGCGTAGGTCTCGAGCACTTTGTCCTGATAGCGGCTAGTCGGCATTCAGGCTACCTGCTTCCTGGATGTAGCGCTCGATGAGCTTCTTCTGCTCGGCCTCGTTCTCGAGTGCCTCGCCCACGATCTTGGTGGCGACGGCAACGGACAGGTCGGCGATGGAGTTCGCGGCACCGGCGTAGATGGACTTGCGCTCGTCCTCGACGGTCGTATGGGCCTTGGCGATGATCTCCTCGGCCTCCTTGTGAGCAGCCTCGATGATACGGGCGCGCTCGGACTCGGCGTCCTTACGGGCCTCGAGAACGATGTCGGCAGCCTGACGACGGGCGTCGGTGACGATCGAGTCGGACTCAGCGCGCTTGGCGATAGCCTCCTGCTTGGTCTTCTCGGCCTCGTCGAGGCTCTCCTCGATCTTCTTGCCGCGCTCCTCCATGGTTTTCATGATGCCCGGCAGGGCGACCTTGGCCAGCACGATCCAGATAATCAGGAAGGCGATAAGCGCCGGGATGAACTCCGCCATCTTAGGGATGAGGATGTCCGCACCGGCGGCGCCGTCCTCGGCGAACGCGGAAACCGGCATGAGCAGCGCGGCCGCGGACGCGGAGAGTGCGATCGCGCTCTTCTGGGATGAAAGATTCATACTTGACGCTCCGTGCTATTTAACGATCAGCGCGACAACGAAGCCGATCAGAGCCAGAGCCTCGCCGAAGGCGGAGCCCATGATGAAGACGGTGAACACGCGGCCCTGGACCTCAGGCTGACGGGCCATAGCACCCGTAGCACCCAGAGCAGACAGGCCGATAGCAAGACCAGCGCCGATAACACCGAGACCGTAACCGATAACTCCCACGATTCCTCCTTTGTCGTGCGTGTCTTATTTCACGCAGGATAACCTTTTTATAACTGCCGGGCTCCATGGGTACGGGCACCGGCGGTTTAACGAATTGCCTTACCTTTAAGGCGCGAACGGAAGACTACTCCTCCTCCGCGACCTCCTCTGCCTCGGAGACATACACGGCGGTAAGGACCGTGAAGACGTAAGCCTGGATGGCGCCGACCACAAGCTCGATCGCATAGATCAGGATGAGGATGGCAAGCCAGGCCAGCGAAGGCAGGGCGCCGACGGCGTGGGCCGCGGAAACCTGCTGAAGCAGCGGCTGCATGAACATGCTCGCCATGATGGCGAACGAGCCCATGACCACGTGTCCTGCGAACATGTTGCAGAACAGACGGACGGCGAGCGTGATGAGGCGCAGGAAGGTCGAGAAAAGCTCGACGACCCACACGAGCACGTTCATCGGGAAGCTCACGCCCTGCGGGGCGAGGCTCTTGATGTAGCCGATCACGCCGTGAGCCTTGCATCCGTAGTAGATGAAGTACACGAAGGCGAAGATGGCGAGCGCGGCGGTGGAGCCGATTGCGCCGGTGCCGGGCTTCATTCCCGGGATCAGGCCGATCATGTTGTTGATCAGGATGAACAGGAAAAGCGAGCACAGGAACGGGAAGTGCTTCTTCCAGTTCTCACCCACGACACCCTTGCCGATATCGTTCTCGACGTACTCGATGATGTACTCGAAACCGTTGACGAAGAAGCCCTTGGGAACCAAAGTCTGCTTCTTCTTGAACACGGCCAGGACGATCAGGAGCACGATCGTGGAGACGATCAGCCAAAACGAGTACTGCGTGATGCCGCAGCTCAGATCGCCCACGACAGGGGTGGAGCTGAACTCGCTAACCAGATGATTAATCTCATCAGGCAGCTTTTCAAAAATTTCCACGACTTACCTTTCGACCTCATGAGGATCTCGCAGCGCCTTGGCGACGCGAACCGTGCAGGCGGCCATAAAGGCCACGAAGCCGATCGCCTCGCCCAGGAGGAACATGCGAAATGCCTCTCCGAACAACACAAACACAACCAAGGTAAAGACGAGCAGGGCGATTGCCGAGACCGCCAGACTCACCATACCCTTGAGCATGTCCGCATTCTGTTTATCGTCAAGAACCGGCTTGAGCGTAAAGACAAAGGGAAGGAAGGCAATTGCGCCCGCGATGGCGCCTGCAACGATAGCGAGCAGATCGGCTATCTGAAACATTGGCGTCCTCACTTTCCTTTTTTAACGCCTCACAGAACAGTTCCCGCCAAACATTGGTGACTATTGTACGAGCCAATCGCTAAAGTACAACCGAAAAAGCATCGGTTAATACGCACCTGTTCGTTTTCTTAAGACCTTCTTTATGCCGCAGGTACGGTAATACGTTTTTCTCGAACCCTGCAGGGCAAAACGTCCGTTAACAGGAGTGCGCGCGGTCGCCTTTTGTTCGACCGCGC
>UREZ01000069.1 GCA_900547025.1 uncultured Collinsella sp. | reverse complement strand
CTTGTCGCAGCGTTTGAGCATGCGGGCGACCGACTCGTCCTCCTCGGTGACGCCGGTGCGGCCGTCGACCACAAACAAGATGACGGCGGCTTCCTCGGCGGCGGCGAGCGCCTGGTCGCGGATGGACGTGGCAAACACGTCATCGCTCTTGAGCGGCTCGATGCCGCCCGTGTCGACGATGGTGAACTCGCGGCCGTTCCAATCGGCCGTGTGGTACGAGCGGTCGCGCGTGACGCCGCGAGACTCGTGGACGATGGCGTCCGAGGTCTGGGCCAGGCGGTTAACGAGTGTGGACTTGCCCACGTTGGGGCGTCCGACGACGGCGACGATAGGTTTCATCTGCTCTCCTTTAATGGGTAGGGTCAGCGGAATTAGTAGAGTCGGCAGGCACAATGCCAAGGATGTGCTCCAGGGTATCGAGCAGCTCATGCGGCATGGTCGACACCACATGAACCTCGGCGCCGCGACCGGTAAGGCTTGCGAGTAAATCGTCACGATGATACTCGTCAAGCGTCATGCCGTCAGCGTTGAACATGAGCTTAGGCACAAAGAGCATAACCCCCGACAGATCTTGGGGCAGCTGCTCCAGAATGTCACACGCGACGATGAGGCCGGTCACGTCCACGTTGCCGCCAAAGTAGCGGTTCTTGATGGCTGTGACGGTGCCGCCGAGACCATGCGGCGACTCCACAAAGCGCGCCACGGTGTCGCGAGCGCTGGCGCCGGAGAGGCACAGAAGGCGCTGGTTGCGCTCGGCGATTGCCTCGCGAACTCGGCGCAGGCGCTCGGCATCGGCGGCGAGCACGTTGTCGGTCTCGTCCAGATAGGAGCGGATCATACCGATGCCGTCGTAGTACTGCGGGTAGCCGTCGTAAAAGTCCGCCTCGGGTGGCTCGATGCCGGCATCCAAGTAGAACTCGTCGCTCATCTGGAAGGTGTGGCGGCCAAAGCGCTCGAAGGCACGGTCCTGGAACGGTCGGATCATGGCAATGGTCTCGCGCGCTAGCTCGGGCTTGTCGCTGTAGGACCAGCTAAAACGGTTCTGATGCTTGGTAAAACCGAGCGGCACAATGCCCAGGCTGGTGATTTGCTCGTGCTCCTCGCAAAAGCGCAGGGTCTTTTCCAGCTCCTCGCCGTCGTTCATGCCGGGGCACAACACGATCTGCGCGTGAATCTCGATGCCGGCGGCCATGATGGCCTCGAGTACGTCCATGCCGCGCTGGGCGTTGCGGCCCATCATACGACGGCGGACGTCGGGGCTCACGGCATGGACCGACACGTTCATGGGGCTCATGTTGCGTTGGATGACGTTTTGCACGTCCTCGTCGGTGAGGTTCGTGAGCGTGACGAAGTTGCCCTGCAAAAAGCTCAGGCGATAGTCATCGTCGCGGATGTAGAGCGTGGAGCGGCCACCCTTGGGCAGCATGGTCATAAAGCAGAACACGCAGGCGTTCACACAGGTACGCATGCCGTCGAAGATGGGGCCATCGAACTCAAGGCCCCAGTCCTCTCCTGGGAAGCGGTCGAGCTCGACGGAAGTGACGGTGTTGTCGCGCGGATCGAAAACCTCGAGGTCGACGGTATCATCGTCGGCCTCCCAGAGCCACACAATCATGTCGGTAAGCTGCTCACCGTTGACCGTGAGCACGCGCATGCCCGGCTCGATACCCACATCCCACGCGGGCGATTCGGGACGCACGTTCTTTACGAGCGCGCCCTCACCCGGCTCGGGGTCGCGGCTGCGCCCGTAATCGGCCACCTCGGCGGCGTATGCGGGTACGGTCTGGTCCATGATTAGTGGTAAAGCTCCTTGATGCGAGCGACGGCTCGTTCGATGTGTTCTTGCGGGGTGGAGGCTCCGGCGGTGATGCCGATGTGGTGGGCGTCGGTAAACCACGCGGCCTGGAGCTCGGAAGCTTCCTCGATGTGATGCGTGCGCTCGCAGGCGTCTGCGCAAATCTGCGCCAGGCGGCGGGTGTTGCCCGAGTTTTTGCCGCCCACGACTACCATGCAGTCGCAGCGGTTGGCAAGTGTGGCTGCTGCCTGTTGACGCTCACTCGTGGCGGCGCAGATGGTGTTGATCACGCGCAGCTCCTGCACACGCGGGGTGATGGCTGCCACGACCTCGGCTAGGTTCTGCGCGGTCTGGGTGGTCTGCACGACGAGGCCTACCTTGCCCTTGAACGGCAGCGCGTCCGCATCAGCGGCGCAACTCACGACCTGCGCATCGTCGCCGGCGTGACCCAGAATGCCCTCGACCTCGGGATGCCCCGGCTCACCCACGACCACCACGTGGTAGCCCTCGCGCACCAGGCGCTCGGCTGCCACGTGAACCTTCTTGACGTAAGGGCAGGTGGCGTCGATGACGTTAAGGCCACGCTCGCGAGCGGCATCGATGACCTGCGGCACCACACCGTGGGCGCGGATGATCACGGTGCCGGTTGCGGCATTATCCAGGTTCTCGGCCAAGCCAACGCCTGCCTCAGCGAGCTCGCGTACCACGATGGGGTTATGAATGAGCGGACCCAAGGTATGGACCTGAGTGCTCTCCCCTGCCTGCGGGGCGGCGGCCAGCGCCATATCGAGCGCACGCTGTACGCCGTAGCAGGTGCCGGCGTGGGCTGCGATTTCGATGGTGGGAGCGTCTGCCTTGCCAGGCGCAGGCTCGGCAGTGTTCATGACTTCCTCGCTCATGGTTAGAACCTTCCCGGATGCTCGGCGCACAGGTCGTCGCGCATAGCGTAGACGCGGTTCATGGCCTCGGACTCAAACCATGCCAGGCGCTCCTTGCGCTTGAGCTCGGCCGGTGCATCGGATAGCGAGATGGCCTTGCCGGCACGGATCCAGCACTTTTTAGGGCGCATGAGCTTTTTGCCCGCGGGCGTGATGTCGGACCAGCCGCAGATGGCGAGCGGGTTCACAGGTGCCTTGCCCATCTGGGCGATGAGCGCAAAACCGCCGTGGACCTCGGGTTTGATCTCGCGCGAGCGGATGCGCGTGCCCTCGGGGAAGATCAGAACGTCCTCGCCGCGCTGCAGCGCATGCTGGGCGGCGCGCAGGCACTTCATATCGGCAGTACCACGCTCCACGGGGATGCCGCCAACGCGGCTAAAGGCCCAGCGCACAATCTTGCTCTTGGCGAACTCGGACTTAAAGATGGGACGAATGCGGCGCCCCCCAAAGAACAGCTCCGTCTCCACGGCCAAGAGCTCGGCCATCGAGGTGTGGTTGCAGATGACCACGCTGCCGCGGCCGTCCTGGCGCTCAAACAGCAGATCGGCATCCTCGACCTTCCAACGCCACATGAGCTTGGAGAAGGCCCAAAGGATTGCCATGACCACGAAAACGGTGCCGCGGATGAGCGCCGGGAACTCGGCGTAGGGGGCGTTGTAATAGTCCTCGGGCGTCTGCTTAAACAGGCGCATGGGCTACCTCCTTTGGTTGATGAGGTCCTCGATGATACGAACGACCTCGTCGATGGTGTGAGCGGTGGAGTCGACGTGCACGGCGTCCTCGGCGGGCACGAGCGGGGCGACCTCGCGGCTGCTGTCGAGCTTGTCGCGCTGCTTAAGGGCGTCGAGGGTCTCGTCGACCTCGGCCTCGAGCTGCTCGGACGTGAGCGGCTGGGCATCGTTTTGGTGACGCTGCAGCACACGGCGACGGGCGCGCTCGCGCGGGTCGGCGGTCAGGAAGACCTTGACCTGCGCGTTAGGGAACACGACGGTTCCGATGTCGCGACCCTCGGCCACGATATCGCGGTCCTCTGCGGCACGGCGCTGATGGATGAGCATTGCGGCGCGCACGCCCGGGTAGGCCGAGACCTTGGACACGTTGGCGTCAACCTGCGGGGTTCGAATGGCAGCCGAGGCGTCCTGGCCGTCAATGGTCAGGCGCGTGTCCTCGCCGGTACCGTTGGTAAAGCGAATCTCGATCTTCTCGGCGAGGGCGTCGATGGCCGCCTCGTCGTCCAGATCGATGCCGCGGTCGAGCGCGGCGAAGGTGACGGCGCGATACATGGCGCCCGTGTCGAGCTTGTTAAAGCCCAGCTGGCGGGCGATCTCCTTGGCGATGGTGGACTTGCCGGAACCGGCGGGGCCGTCGATGGCGACGATCATGCAATGCTTCCTTTCGATGGTTGACGTGCTGGTATGGTTCGCGGGCGCTGGGGCGCGGCGGGTTGTTTAGCCTGTGTAGCGCTCGCGGTAGGTGTTGCGCTTGGGTGCGGAGCCGTGGCTGCCGTGGTGACGCGTGCGGCTGGCGGGCGTGTCTTGGGGCTTGCCGCCGCGCATGGCGCTGGCCTGCTTGGGAGGGATGCCACCGCTTTTGAGGATCTGCACCTCGCGGTCGGTGAGCTCGCGCCATGAACCCTTGGCCACATCCTTGAGCTCCAGGCCGGCAAAGTTGCAGCGATGCAGACGGATTACCGGATGGTGAATCTTGCCCAGCATGCGCTTAACTTGATTCTTGCGACCCTCGCGGATGATGACCTCCACGGCGGTGGTGCCGGGCTTGACTCCCTGGGGAGCTACGGCCTCGGCCTCGCGTGGGGTGATGACGCGGCAGATAGCCGGCTGGCACAGGCCGTCGTCGAGCTCGATGCCTCGGCGGAGCGGTTCTAGATCGCGGTCGGTCAGCTGCCCGTCCACGAGTGCCTGGTAGGTCTTGTAGACGTGCTTACTCGGGTGCAGCAGGTCCTGCGACAGGTCGCCGTCGGTGGTAAAAAGCAAAAGGCCTGTGGTGTCGCGGTCCAGGCGGCCCACCGGGAAAAGTCCCGGAAAGCGGTCGCGGGGGACCAGATCGGCCACGCAAGGGCGCTCCTGCGGGTCGCTCATGGTGGTGAGGTAGCCGGTCGGTTTGTAGAGCATCAGGTACACGGCGCCCTGGTTGAGCTTGACGGGCATGCCGTCGACCTCGATATGGTCGCGGTCGACGTCGACCTTGGTGCCCAGTTCGGTCGCGACCTGGCCATTGACGGTCACGCGGCCGGCGGTCATCAGGTCCTCCGAGCCGCGGCGGCTCGCCACACCCGCGCGCGCCAAAAAGCGCTGCAGGCGCATGGTGTGCGGATAGACGGGCTGGGCGTCGGTTGCGGGCACTGCGTTGCCCATGGCGCGCGTCTCCCCTGCTTCGTTAGTTCTCGTCATGCATATCCTCCGAGGTCTTGTCGACGACCAGGTTGTCCTCGCCCTCGACTGCCTCAACAATCACAACATCGGTATCGAGCAGCTCGCGCTCTTCGTCCAGGTCTTCGGCCTGCTCCTCGAGCGTGGACTGAATGCTGCGACCGCTCAAGCGCTCACGGATAAACTGACGCGACTGCTCGTCGGGGGCAAACTGCTCCAGATCGGGCAGATCGCGGGTTGAGCGCAGGCCGAATTTTTCCAAGAAGGCGTTGGTCGTGCCGTAAATGATGGCCTGACCGCGCTGGGGGTCGCGGCCGAGCTCGCGCACCAGGCCCTTGTCCACGAGCGACGCGATGACGCCGTCAGAATTGACGCCGCGGATGCCCTTGACCACCTCGCGAGTCACGGGCTGGTGGTATGCGATGACGGCCAGGGTTTCGAGCGCCGCCTGCGACAGCTTTTGCGTGTCCCAGCTCAACACATAGGCCTCGACCACGTCGTGGTAGGCGGGGTGCGTAAACAGGCGCCAGCCGCCGGCGACCTCGCGCAGCTGAAAGCCGCGGTTGGCCTCCTCGTACTCAACCTTGAGCTCGGCGAGCAGCGATGCGCATTCGCCGGGGGCGATATCCAGTGCGCCGGCCAGCGCGGGCGCACTCACCGGGTCGCTCGACACCAGCAGCAGCGCCTCGAGGGCGCCTTTGAGGCTGTTTGCCTCCAGCGTGGAAAGGGTTGACATGGTTGCGGCTCCTATTCGGTGAGCTCGGGGCCCTCGCCGGGCACGTATGCCTCGGCGCCCTCGACTCGGTTGATGCAGATGGTTCCAAAGATCTCGTCCTGGCTCAGCGTGAGCGAGCCGCGCTTGGCGAGCTCCAGCATGGCCAGGAAGGTGACGACGAGCTGCTCGGTGGTGGCATCGCCGTCCAGTAGCTCGCGGAAGGTGCAGGTTTGGTGCGCCATGGTAAAGCGGTCGACTGAGGCCACGGTCAGGTCGAGCGGCACACGATGCGGCGCCACATGCTCGGCCTCCAGCAGGAAGGTCTGGCGCTTGCCGTCCAGGTCGGCACAGATGACGGCGAGACCGCGCAGCGTGATGCCGGCAAGATAGTCGGGCATAAGGCCTAGGAACTCGGGGTCGGGGCCGGCCACGCGCGGATGCATGCGGCTTTCGGCCTGCATGCGCGCACCGAGGGCCGCAGCCGCGCCTTTAAACTGCTTGTAGGCAATCAGGCGCTGGATCAGGACCTCACGCAGCGCGTCGCCGTCAAGCGTGCTGAGCTCCTCAAGGTCTTCGTCGAACTCGTCATCGTCGTCATCGACTTTGCGCGGGGCCTCCTGCGGCACCAGAGAGGCGGCCTTGATATCCAAAAGGGTTGCCGCGACCAGCAAAAAGTCGCTCGCCACGTCCAGGTCCAGCGCCTCGATGCGCTCGGCCTCGGCCAGGTATTGCTCGGCCACCTCGCTGATCGAGATGGCGCCGATATCAACTTTTTGGCGGGTTACCAGCTGCAGCAGCAGGTCGAACGGTCCGCTGTAGACCTGCGTCGACACGCGATACGACATCTTCGACCTCCTTTGACGGCGCCTTCGCGGCGCGGTTTGAGTGCATGTTACGACCGTTTTGCACGGTCGACCTGTAAGTTTACCTTAGATGCCGGCGATTGCGAAGTTGAGCAGCTGCTCAGCGAGCGGATACACGGTAACGTCGAAATAGCGGTCGATTACATCGATGCCGGTCCACATGGGCAGCAGGTACAGCACCAGGATGAGGATGGGCATAGCGTATTGCTGCAGACGGTAATAGTTGTTGAGCGCCTTGCCCTTGAGGAAGGGCACGATGATCGATGAGCCATCGAGCGGCGGGATCGGGATGAGGTTGAAGAACGCGAGCGACAGGTTGACCACGATAAAGGTGGCTCCGAAGTTCATGATCTGTGACGCCAGGGCAAAGGACATGCTGGTGTAGAGGCTGCCATAGGCTAGGCGCATGAGGACCGCGGCAAGACAGGCGAGCGCGATGTTCGATGCGGGGCCGGCAACGCTCACCAGGACCTCGTCGCGCTTGGGGTGCTTGAGGTTGTTGAGGTAGACAGGCACCGGCTTGGCAAAGGCGAACACCGGGCCTCCGGCGGCGAGCATCAGCAGCGGCAGGAGAATGGTACCGAATGGGTCGATATGGTTGAGCGGGTTGAGCGAGACACGACCGCGCGAACGGGCCGTCTTATCGCCGAGTGCCCAGGCCGCGGCGGCGTGCGCGCTCTCGTGGATGACGATGCCCACAATGACGGCGACGGCGCTGGCGAGCAGGTTCATGATGTAGCTGCTGGACATGGCGCTCCCCTAGCGGACGCGGCGCGAAGCGCGCGTGAGCAGGTAGTCAATTACAAACAGAATGACGGCGACGATAGCATAATCCAGGCGGAACACACCGCCAAAGGGCGACGTGATGACGCCGTAGCCGGCGATGGCGTTCGGCAGCGCGCGCGAAAGCTCAACGACAAAGCCCACGATCTGCAGCTTGGCGGTGAGGCCGCTAAAGCACAGCAGCACGGTCATCGCGCTCATAAAGATGCCGCAGATGCGACAGGCGATGGCGATGATGCTCATCGCCACGGCGGTGGCCTTACGAGAGTTCACGCGCGGTCTCCTCTTCGATCTGGGTGGAAAGCTCCAGCCATTCGTCCTCGAGCTTGGGCAGCTCTTGCTTTAGGCCGTTATATTCCCCCAGCGCGGCGTTGAACTTATCCTGATCGGCATAAAGCTCTTCGCTTGCCATCAATTCCATAAGCTCGTCATAGCGGGCGCGCTTTTTGTCGAGCTCCGTCTCGATCTTCTTAAGCTGGTTGCGCACGCCCTTGAGCTTTTTGTTGAGCGCGGCACGGGCCTGGGCCTCGGCGCGCTTTTGCTCCTTGGTCTTTTTACCCTCGGCAGGCTTGGAAGCGACGGCGGGGGTGTCGGCCTGGGCCGCGGTGACCTTAGCGGACTTGGCCGCGGCAGGCGCGCTCTCCCCTGCGGCCTCGGCGGCGGCGCGGGCTGCGAGATCCTCGCGCTTGTAGAGGTAGTAGTCGTAGTCGCCGTCGTAGACCGTGACCTTGCCATCGCGTATGTCGATCACGCGTTTGGCAACGGCGCGTACCAGGTGCTCGTCGTGGCTGATCAGCACGATGGTACCGGGGAAGTTTTGCAGGGCATTCTCGAGCATGTCCACCGAGTCGATGTCCAGGTGGTTGGTGGGCTCGTCCAGGCACAGGAGCGCCTCGGGGGCCACGAGCATCTTTGCCAGGGCCAGACGCGCCTTTTCGCCACCGGAGAGGACGCGGACCTGTTTTTCGATTGCATCGTTGTCGCTAAACAGGAAGGCGCCCAGCAGGCTGCGCTGCTGCGGCACGGTCCACTTGGGCGTGACGGTGTCGATCTCTTGCAGGACGGTGTTGGACTCGGTCATGCCCTCGAGTGCGTGCTGGGCGTAGTAGGCCACGCCCACGTTGGTGCCCAGATCGCGCGTGCCGGTAGTTGGCGGCTCCAGACCGGCGAGGATTTTCATGAGGGTGGACTTGCCGGCGCCGTTGGGGCCGACGAGCGCCACATGCTCGCCGCGGTAGAGCTTGAGGTCGATGTCGCTGTAGATATGCTTGTTGCCGTAGGACTTGGAGACGCCCTCGAGCCCCACGACCATGTCGCCGGAGCGCGGCGGGTCGGGGAACTTAAAGTCGATGTGCTTGTGGCCCTCGGGCAGGATGACAAGCTCCTTTTTGATCTGCTCGATCTTGCGGATGCGCTCCTGGGCCTGGGCGGCCTTGGTGGGCTTGTAGCGGAACTTGTCGACGAAGACCTGCATGTGGGCGATGTCGCGCTCCTGGGCGGCGCGCTTGGCGCGCATCTGCTCCAGGTTGTCCTCGCGCTGCTTGAGGTAGCTGCTGTAGTTGCCGGTGTAGGTGGTCACGCGGCGGTTCTCGAGCGCGGCCACGTGGTCGACGCAGGCGTCCATGAAGGCGCGGTCGTGGCTGACGATGAGTACGGCGCCGTCGTAGTTGGCGATAAAGCCGCGTAGCCACTGGACGCTCTCGAGGTCCAGGTGGTTAGTGGGCTCGTCCAGCAGCAGCAGGTCGGGGTGGCGCAGGAAGAGCTTGGCGAGCGCGATGCGCATCTGCCAGCCGCCCGAGAACTCGGAGCACGGGCGCTCAAAGTCGGTGACCTTAAAGCCCAGGCCAGATAGGATCTTGCGGGCGTTGCTCTCGAGCTCGTAGCCGCCCAGGTGCTCAAAGCGGTCCTGGACCTGTCCGTACTCGTTGAGGAGCGCGTCGACATCCTTCCCCTGTTCGGAGAGCTCGGTGATCTGGGCCTGCAGCTCGTTGGCGCGCTCGCCCATGCGGCGAATTTCCTTGGCGGCCGCCATGACCTCGGCAAGGATGGTGGTGTCCTTGTGCTCCAGGTTGGTTTCCTGCTCTAGGTAGCCTACCTGGCAGTCCTTTGCGTACTGGATCTGGCCGGCGTCGGGGCTGTCGATGCCCATGATGATCTTGAGCATGGTGGTTTTGCCGGCGCCGTTGGGTCCCACGAGCGCAAAACGCTCGCCGGGGTTGATCTGGAAGGACGCGCCACTAAAGAGGACGCGCGCGCCGAAGCTTTTTTCGATCTTGTCGACCAGGAGGATCATGGTGCCGCCTTTGACCTTGTGTTCCTATATGAAAAAAGGCCCCAACTTGCGTTGGAGCCTCATTCAATGCTCGGGTGGAGACGAGGGGGATCGAACCCCTGACCTCTTGACTGCCAGTCAAGCGCTCT
>UREZ01000068.1 GCA_900547025.1 uncultured Collinsella sp. | reverse complement strand
GGTGGAATACGGTCTGTTTTGGCCGTTTATGGGCCAGTTTAGTCCGTATTCCACCGCAAGTTATGGGTGGGGTGGATTAGGCGCGCTCGATGAAGGCCTTGTAGCCGCGATAGGCCTCGTAGATATCGGCCTTGCTGGCGACCTCCCACAGGGCGTGCATGGACAGGACGGCAACGCCGGAGTCGATGACGTTCATGCCATACTTGGCCATGATGTAGGCAATGGTGCCGCCGCCGCCCGCGTTGACGCGACCGAGCTCACAGGTCTGGAAGTCCACGCCGGCCTCGTCCATGATGTCGCGGACGAGGGCCACGTACTCGGCATCGGCGTCGTTGGAGCCGCCCTTGCCGCGGCTGCCCGTGTACTTGTTAAAGCACAGGCCGCGACCCATAAAGGCGGCGTTCTTGGTCTCGAACTTGCCGGCATAGCCCGGGTCGAAGCCGGCGGACACGTCGGAGGAGAGCATACGGCTGCGGGCGAGCGCGCGGCGCAGAGCCAGCGGGCTGTCCTCGCCGGCGAGCATCATGATTTCGGCGACGGTGTTCTCGAAGAAGCGGCTCGTCATACCGGTGGCGCCCACGGAGCCGATCTCCTCCTTGTCGACGATGAGCGTGATGCTCGTGCGCTCCACGTTGGCGACGTCGATCTGGGCAAGCATGGAGGGGTAAGCGCAGACGCGGTCGTCGTGGCCATAGCCCAAAATCATGGAGCGGTCGAGGCCCATGTCGCGGGCGGGGCCGGCGGGCACGACCTCGATCTCGGCGGAGAGGAAGTCCTCCTCCTCGACGTCATACTGCTCATTAAGGATGTCCAGGAACATCTGCTTGACGGGCTCCTTGGGGGCGTCCTTGTCGTCCTCATCGAACTTGACGGGGCGGCCGCCCACGATCACGTCGAGAATCTCGGCATCGACGGCGTCCTTGGCGGGCTTGGACATCTGCTCGCTCGAGAGGTGAATCAGCAGGTCGGAGATGGTAAAGACCGGATCGTCCGCCTTGTCGCCGATGTTGATGTCGACGGTGGTACCGTCCTTTTTGCAGATGACGCCCACGAGTGCGAGCGGGGAGGCCACCCAGTGGTAGCTCTTGACGCCACCGTAGTAGTGCGTGTCGAGGTAGGCCATGTCGCCGGCCTCGAAGGCGGGGTTCTGCTTAAGGTCTAGGCGCGGCGAGTCCACGTGGGCGCCCAGGATGTTAAAGCCCTGCTCGAGCGGGGCGTTGCCCAGGTTGACGAGCATGAGGTCCTTGCCGTGGTTAGCGGCATACACCTTGTCGCCTGCCTTGAGCTCGCGGCCTTCGGCGATCACGGTCTCCAGGTCGACGTATCCCGCCTCCTCGGCCATCTTGATGCCGGTCTTGACGCACAGGCGCTCGGTCTTGTTCTCGCTCAAAAACTGCTTATAGCCGCGGCAAAGCTCCTCGAGCTCCTCGACTTGCTGTGGCGTGTACTTTTTCCATGCGCAGGGACGCTCCATGACGCAGGCTCCTTTCGGATCGATCGTGCTGGTTGATGTACCGTGAGCCATCGTATCACGCGCGGGCTCACGGTGGCGGGGGAGCTTGATGTGAGGTGGCCGCGGGGCGGGGAGCGTGTAAACTGGAGTGAGCAAACCGTGCCCAGCCCAAAGCGAGGTATTTAATATGTCTGACAAGCGCCGCACTTTTGCCGTTATCGACGGCAACTCGCTCATGCACCGCGCCTTTCACGCCGTGCCGCCGACCATGAACGCGCCGGACGGTCGCCCCACCAACGCGATCTTTGGCTTTCTGAACATGTTTCTTAAGATGATTGATGCCTTTAACCCCGACGGTGTGGTCGTGGCGTTTGACAAGGGTAAGCCGCGCGTGCGCATGGAGATGCTGCCGCAGTATAAGGCGCAACGCCCGCCCATGGACCCCGATCTGCATGCGCAGTTCCCTATGATTAAGGAGCTGCTCACCGCGCTCAACGTGCCGATTCTGCAGTCCGAGGGCTGGGAAGGCGACGATATCCTGGGAACCATGGCGCGCCTGGGCGAGCAGGCCGGCTGCGACATGCTACTGGTGACCGGCGACCGCGACATGTATCAACTCGTGACCGAGCACGTCAACGTGGTCTCGACCCGCAAGGGCCTGTCTGACGTGGCGATCATGACGCCCGAGAGCGTGGACGACCTGTATCACGGCATTACGCCGGCGCTCGTGCCCGATTTTTACGGTCTAAAGGGCGATACGTCCGACAACATTCCCGGTGTACCGGGCATCGGTCCCAAAAAGGCGAGTGCGCTCATTGCGCAGTACGGTAGCCTGGACGAAGTCATCGCGCATGCCGACGAGGTCAAGGGCAAGATGGGCGAGAACCTGCGTGCACACATCGATGACGCACTACTGAGCCGCAAGGTTGCGACAATTCGCACCGATGCGCCCGTCGAGCTCGACTTTGAGGCGACGTCCTTCCCGTCGTTTTCTGCCGATGAGGTTTCCGCGGCGCTGGGCACGCTTGGTATCACCGCCATGCAGAACCGTTTCTTGGCGCTGATCGGCGGCGAGGGCGGGGCTGCTGCTGCCTCCAGTGTGGTTGAGATACCTGCTATGGTTCGCGCAGCCGCCGGCGATGCCGACGCGCTTGGTGCCGTTGCGGCTGAGGTCTCCCGCGCGATTGATGCCGGCGAGTGGGTCGCCGCCGTGGTGGACGACGACAAGGAAGAGGGCGCGCTCTTTGGACTGACGCGCACGCTGTGGTTGGCGACGTCCAAGGGCCTGTTCGCGCTCGAGGAGGGCGACAGCTGTGCGGCGGCTGAGGTTGAGGGCTTCAACTTCGTTCACGGCGTGATTGCCGGCGTGCTCGCGCGTCTGTTTATGGAGGGTCGCGTGGCGAGCCCGGATATGAAGGCGCTGTTGCACGAGCTTTCGCCCGTCGATTCTTCTGAGCCCGAGCTCATGGATCCGCTCGCTACCGATTCCACGCGTATCTTCGATACCGTGGTCGCTGCCTATCTGCTGGATTCCGATCGCTCCGAGTTCGATGAGGCATATCTTGCCGATACGTATCTGCAGATGGCGCTGCCTGCGGCGCGCGGCGCAGGGGGTGCCGGTGAGGACGCTCCGGCGCCCGCCGCTCGCACGGCGGCCTTGACGCTGGCGCTGGTCGCACCGCTGCGCGACCGCATGGCCCGTGAGAATGCCGCCAACGTGTTCGATGGCATCGAGATGCCGCTCGTTCCGGTACTTGCCAAGATGGAGCGCGCGGGCATGCTCGTGGACCCCGACCGTCTGCACAGTCTGTCCGAGGGTCTGGCGACCCAGATTACCGAGGTTGAGCGCAGTATTCGCGACCTGACGGGTGACGAGACCTTTAATATTGGCAGTCCCATGCAGCTGTCGCACGTGCTCTTTGATGTGATGGGGCTTCCGACCAAGGGCCTCAAGAAGACTAAGCGCGGCTATTATTCGACCAACGCCAAGGTGCTGAGCGACCTTGCGCGTGACCACGAAATCGTGCGTCTGATCTTGGACTGGCGTGAGAAGTCTAAGATCAAGTCCACCTATCTGGACACGCTGGGCCCGCTACGCCGTGGTGACGGTCGCGTACACACTACGTACAACCAGACCATCACGGCAACGGGGCGTCTGTCCTCGAGCGACCCGAACCTGCAGAACATCCCGACGCGCTCGGAGCTGGGTCGTACCGTCAAGACGGCGTTTTCGGCAGGCGAGGGAAGCGTCTTTTTGGCGGTGGACTACTCGCAGATCGAGCTGCGTCTGCTGGCGCATCTCTCAGGTGACGAGCACTTGGTGCGCGCCTTTAACGAGGGCGAGGACTTCCATGCCGAGACGGCGGCGCGCGTGTTCGGTGTGCCGGTGTCCGAGGTAACGCCCGACCTGCGCAGTCGCGCCAAGGCCGTGAACTTTGGCATCGTGTATGGCCAGCAGGCCTACGGCCTGTCGCAGTCGCTGCATATCTCGATGGCCGAGGCACGCGACATGATCGACCGCTACTACGAGGCCTACCCGGGCGTGCGCACGTTCCTCGACAACGTGGTGGCACGCGCCAAGCAGACGGGCTACGCCGAGACCATGTACGGCCGCCGTCGTCATATTCCGGAGCTCAAGGCCAAAAACCCGCAACTCCGCGGCTTTGGCGAGCGCACGGCCATGAACCATCCCATGCAGGGAACCGCCGCCGACATCATCAAGATCGCGATGGCCCGCGTAAGCCGCCGCCTGGAAGAGGAAGGCTTTGCCGCCCACATGATCCTGCAAGTGCACGACGAACTGGACTTTGAGTGCCCCATCGACGAAGTCGAGCGCCTAACCACCATGGTCCGCGACGTCATGGAACACGTAGTAGACCTCCGTGTGCCGTTGATCGCCGAAGCCAGCACCGGCATAACCTGGGCTGACGCTAAATAGGGAAGCGCTCACAATTCCAAAGTAACCAAAAGCAGAAGGGGGCTCCTTGCCAACAAGGAGCCCCCTTCATTCCAAAAAAGTCAGCCAAAGTATCTAGGCGCCAAGACGCCATCCAGGCGGCAAGCAAGTCACCGCAGGACCTGGCCGGGCGAGGCGGGTAAGTTTTTCGTAGATTCCGCACGAGCCGGAAAGCACTTAATGTGCTTTCCGAGCGAGCCCAGGACCTGACCGAACGAAAAACTTACCCGCCTCGCCCGGCCAGGTCCGACGGGCGCGTTAACGAGCCGCCAAGATGGCGTCGATGAGCGTCAGTACGCCCCCGTCGTTGTTGCTCGGAATGCGCCACTTGGCGTGCGCGTTCATGTGCTCTTCGGCATTGTCCACGATAAAGCTGTGACCGACGCGCTCCAGCATGGGGATGTCGTTGTAGGTGTCGCCCACGGCGGCAGCATCGGCAATATCGATGCCCAGGTGCTCGCACAGGTGAGCGACGCCGGCGCCCTTGTCGACGCCCAGGTTCATAAAGTCGATCCACTCGCGCCCAGCGTTGGTGACGTAGAGTTTGTCCGAGAACTCGGGGCTATAGGTCTCGCGGAAAGCGGGCTCGGCGTCGTAGCCGGGGAAGAAGACCGAAATCTTGTTGGACTCGAAATCAATGCCCTCAAAGCTGTCTACGTAGTTGATTGTGTTGTAGTAGACGCTGATCTCGTCGTGGTATTGATGGTCGCGGGCAAGCACGTAGAACTCGTCGAAGCAGCACAGGACGGGGACAGCGCGAGGATCCTCCGAGGCACGGTTCAAGACCTGCTGATACAGCTCCACGTCAATATTGCTTTTATAGATATAGCTGCCGCGATAGATCACGCAAGCTCCGTTGTCGGGACAAAAGGCGAGGAGGTTCTTGATGCCCTCGAACATCTCCTCGAGCTTGGGGGCGGGACGTCCGCTGGCGGGGCAGAATACGATGCCGGCGTCGGCGAGCTTGTCCAGGCGCTCATCAAGACCCTGGGGCAGCACACGCTCGTCGGTCAGCAGCGTCTTGTCCATATCGACGGCGAGAATCTTAATGTTGCCGATGTTGGCGTCCGATTCGTAAGTTTGCATAAAAATGCGCCTTTCGTTTCGAGATTGTTTCAGACGTTATAACCATCAACTAGTAGTCGAGCGTATTTTCGCAGGAATGGTGCGTATTTGCACCACGCTTCACAAAGTAATGAAAAAACTTTTCAGAAATTTGAATTTGTCGCTTGTGCTGCGGGCACTTTAGCGTAATATAGCGACCATCGAAAACGGAGACGGAAAACAACCGCTTACCGAGTAAAAGGTACTGTTTACGATATTTGAATTGCGCCCGGCGATACGTGAAAGGAGAGGCAGATGCAGTTCGTAAAGATCATCACCACTGCAGACAATGCCATCCGACGCCAGCGCGCAATTTCCCGACGACGATAACAATCGTCTCTGTCCGCATGGGGCGAATTGCCTCAACAGAGTCATTTTGAGGTCGTTGGGTTTTAGCACGACATTGCTGCATGTTTCTAGGGCATGTATGTGCTGATTTTTGCTATTTAACCTGATATTGCACGGTATATGACCTTGAAATGACTTGCAACTGACCGATGTTCTAACTAGCTACCAAGGGCGAAAGGAAACAGCCATGAGCAAGGAAAAAGTCGTTCTCGCATATTCCGGTGGTCTTGATACATCCGTATGTGTCAAGTGGCTCCAGGACGAGAAGAATCTCGATGTCGTTTGCGTCTGCGGCAACGTGGGCCAGGAAGAGACCGGACTGGATGCCAAGAAGCAGAAGGCGCTCGACCTGGGCGTTCTCGATTGCCAGGTGCTCGACCTGCGCGACGAGTTCTCCGATGAGTTCCTGACCAAAGCCATCGCCGCAAACTCCATGTACGAGAATAAGTATCCGCTGCTCTCCGCCCTGTCTCGCCCGCTGCTTGCCAAGAAGCTTGTTGAGGTCGCCCACGAGTTTGGCGCGACCTACGTCGCCCACGGCTGCACTGGCAAAGGTAACGATCAGGTCCGTTTTGAGGCCGCCGTCAAGGCCCTCGACCCCGAGCTCAAGGTTATCGCCCCGGTTCGCGAGTGGGACCTGAAGTGCCGTCCCGACGAGGTCGCCTATGCCCACGCCCACAACGTGCCGGTTCCCGAGGGTGCCAACGACAACCCCTACTCCATCGACGACAACCTGTGGGGTCGCGCCATCGAGTGCGGTCACCTGGAGGACCCTTGGAATGAGCCGCTCGATGACGCTTGGGTTATGACCAAGAACCCCGAGGACACGCCTGACACCCCGACCTATACCGAGATCGAGTTTGAGGCCGGCAAGCCTGTCGCCGTCGACGGCAAGAAGATGAAGCTCTCCGAGATCGTCATCGCCCTCAACAAGATTTCGGGCGACAACGGCTTTGGCCGTCTTGACCTGGTCGAGGATCGTCTGGTGGGCCTCAAGAGCCGCGAGTGCTATGAGGTTCCCGGCGCCCTGACGCTCATCACCGCCCACAAGGCGCTCGAGGACATCTGCGTCGAGGGCGACCTGCTCAAGACCAAGATCAAGCTCGAGCAGGATTGGGCCACCGCCGTGTACAACGGCCAGTGGTACAGCCCGCTCAAGAACGCGCTCGACGCCTTTATGGCCGATACCCAGAAGTTCGTGACCGGCACTGTCCGTCTGAAGTTCTTTAAGGGCAACTGCCATGTCGTCGGCCGCAAGAGTCCCTTCAGCCTCTACGACTACGGCCTGGCTACCTACGACCGCGACACCACGTTTGACGAGAAGGCCAGCGCCGGCTTTATCGAGATCGATACGCTGTCGCTCAAGACGTGGGCAAAGGTCCAGGGCCCCAGCTCTGCTGCTGCCCAGGCCTAGCGCCTCCTTCCCTTGGTATCCGCGCGGCCCATCCGCGTGATACATAACGGGCGCACGGGGTCCCTACCTTTCGTTATGCTTGCTGACACTTCTTAACATCGGTGGCCCCTACGTTCCGCCCGCATATATGATGCCGCGTCTGCGGCTGAGTCCGAGCCCCGCCGGGGTTGTCCGGCGGGGCTCCTTCTATCAATTTGGCGGCTCTGTGCCTATATATATGAGGAGTATCCATTATGTTCAATGCTATCGCGCATGCTTTGCTTGCCCTCGCGCCCGAGTTCGATGCTGTAAGGGTCGAGGACGTTCCTATGAGCCTGAAGGCCTGGATCGATGGTTCGCAGGGCAACATCCGGAGGGAGACGTTGGGCGCCAAGTGCATGGTGCGTCACTTCTTTGCAAATTAGCCACATGGCCCCGCGCGCGGCAGGGAGTGTGTAAAACTAGCGGTTGATAAATCGCTTTAGCGACAGGGCACATTGCTTTGGACGCTTGTTTTGGTATTTGGAGAAAGGAGACGGTTCCATGGCTCTTTGGGGCGGTCGTTTTGAGGCGGGCGTGGCCGAGGTCACGCAGGAGTTTGGCGCGTCGCTGCCGGTCGACAAACATCTCTATAAGCAGGATATCGCCGGCTCTAAGGCGCATGCCAAGATGTTGGCCGCCCAGGGCATCATCAGTGCCGAGGACGAGCAGGCGATTGCCAAGGGCCTGACCGGAATCGAACAGGATATCGATGCCGGCAACTTTACCTTCGACATCAACGATGAGGACATTCATATGTCCATCGAGAGCGAGCTGACGCGTCGCATCGGCGAGGCTGGCAAGCGCTTGCATACTGGGCGTTCGCGCAACGACCAGGTGGCGACCGATACGCGCCTGGGCGTCAAGTCGCTGGCCAAGGAGCTCATGGAGGCCAATCTTGAGCTGCGCCATGTGCTGGTGGATGCGGCCAAGAAGTACGACAAGGTGATTCTGCCGGGCTACACGCACATGCAACATGCTCAGCCCGTGCTGCTGTCGCATCACCTGCTGGCGTATTCCTGGATGTTCGCGCGCGACTTTACGCGTTTGAAGGCCGCCTTTGATGCTGCCGACAACTGCCCGCTGGGTGCCGCTGCGCTTGCCGGTACGAGCTATCCGCTCGATCGCCAGATGACGGCTGCCGAACTTGGCTTTGCGGGCGTGATCCCCAACTCGCTCGATGCCGTTTCCGACCGTGATTTTCTGCTCGATCTGCATTACGCCGGATCCGTCATGGCGATGCACCTGTCGCGTCTTTCCGAGGAGATCGTACTGTGGTCGAGCTCCGAATTTGGCTTTATCACGCTTTCCGACTCGTACTCCACTGGCTCGTCCATCATGCCGCAGAAGAAGAACCCCGACTTTGCCGAGCTTATCCGCGGCAAGAGCGGTCGCGTGTACGGCAACCTGGTGCAGCTGCTGGTAACCATGAAGGGCCTGCCGCTTGCTTATAACAAGGACTTGCAGGAGGACAAGGAGGGCGCGCTCGATACGGCCCATACGCTCATGCAGTGCCTGTCCGTTATGGCCGGAATGATTTCGACTTGGACCGTCAACGAGGATGCCATGGCGCGCGAGTGCGGCGTGGGGCACCTTGCCGCCACCGATGTTGCCGATTACCTGGCCAAGCGTGGCCTGCCGTTCCGCGAGGCACATGCCGTGGTGGGCCATCTGGTCCTGATGTGCGAGAAGCGCGGCTGCAATCTTGAGGACCTGCCGTTTGAGGTGTTCCAGGAGGCAAGCCCGCTCTTTGAGCGCGACATTACCGAGGCGCTCGATATCCCGTCGATTGTCGCCGCGCGCACGACCGAGGGCGGCACCGCTCCTGCCGCCGTTGCCGTGCAGTTGCAGCGTGCCGAGGCACAGCTCGTGGCTGACGAGGGCGTGTTTGGATCGCTGACCAAGGTCGTCGAGATGGGTCACGGGGCAAAGTAGAGGTTTGGCTGAAGCCGTTTTGGCCATGTATTGATAAATCGTTTTCGCTTTACGGGCGCCTGCTGATGTGGGAGCCCGTATTTTGTTGCTATGGGGGAGGGGCTTGTCGAGAACTTCTGTAGGACCTTTGGGCAGGTTGTGAAGGGGATACGTTCGCGGGCGGCAACCGACCGCCTGCTCTGTTCGGCGCGGTTGATGGGCGGTCGGATGGTACTCTAATCGGGCTTCGAAACAGAAGTGACACATATGGAGCGCTTTAATAAATTACAACGTTTCAATAAACAGCTTTTTGTTTAACTGCAGCTAAAACTCTGTTACGATGCAGTCCAGGCGGGTGCCGGAATGGGACTTGGGCACGCGCGAACCTACTTGAAAGGCTACTTTTATGGCTATCGAGAAGACCTTCATCATGATTAAGCCCGACGCCGTGCGCGACCGCAAGATCGGCGAGATCGTTGCTCGCATTGAGCGCAGCGGCCTTGTCATCGAGCGCATGGAGATGACCACGCTCGAGCGCGCTACCGTCGAGGAGCACTACGCCCATCTGGCCGACAAGCCCTTCTTTGGCGGTCTCTGCGACTTTATGACGAGCGGTCCGGTCGTCAAGATGGTCGTTTCCGGTCTCTCCGCTGTTGCTAAGATGCGCACCCTCATGGGCGCTACCAACCCGCTTGAGGCTGCTCCTGGTACCATCCGCGGCGACTTTGCCGTCGATGTCAACGCCAACGTGATCCACGGCTCCGACTGCCTGGAGAACGCCGAGATTGAGATCAAGCGCTTCTTTGGCTAAACCAGCTTTGACTCCTTAAAGCTGTTAGCGTGTGGCTTGGGCGCCGCGGAACTCCATCCGCGGC
>UREZ01000067.1 GCA_900547025.1 uncultured Collinsella sp. | reverse complement strand
GCCGTAGACGGCGCGGGCCGCCACGGCATCGGCGATGCGGTCGGGGCCGATCTCGGCCGGGTCATCGTAGTGCACGGGCATGCCGGTCTTAAGTCCCGGCCCTACGGTGAGCACGCGCCCCGTACAGGTACGGGAAAGCGCTACCTTCCACGGGCGCTCGAGCGCCGGGACCACGCAGCTCAGCACGGCAGCCGCGGGCACAAGCGCACCCGGCATGCCCGCATCGGCCGCCAGTGCGGCCATGACCTGCACGAGACGCATGCGCGCCTCGTCCGCTGTGATGCTCGACGGCGTGGTGATCTCGCACGTCGCAAGCGGACATTCCTGCGCCGCGGCCGAATCCTCTGCAAACAGGCCAAAGCGAATGAACGTGTTGCCCACGTCGACCGTCAATATATATGCGCACCCATTAAGCATCGCCGGCGCTCCTTTCGTCTGCCCAGCAGTATATCGCCTACCTAAACCAGTCATCCCAAAATGACTTGCTTGCGGCTATACTGGTGCGCGGTCGCGCGCGAGCTCACGCGGCGGCCCTTGGTAACCCGACTTCCCGCGCCGTATCCGTAACGGCGCTCCTGGGGGAAGCGGATATACGCAAAGGAGTTTTATATGAGCAATCCCTCGAACCGCGCTTCGATGCGCGGGCAACTCACGCTGCGTGGCGTCGTCATCGGCGTCCTTGGCTGCGTGATCATCACGGCAAGCTCGGCCTACACCGCCCTCAAGATGGGCGCCCTCCCCTGGCCGATCATTTTCGCTGCCGTCATTTCGCTGTTCTTCCTGAAACTCATGGGCAACGCCAGCCTCAACGAGGCCAACGTCACCCACACCATCATGTCCGCAGGCGCCATGGTCGCTGGCGGTCTGGCGTTTACCATCCCGGGCGCCTGGATGCTGGGCTATGCCGACCAGATCAGTTGGCTCGACATGTTTATCGTGGCACTCGCCGGCACTATCCTAGGCCTGCTGGCCACGGCACTCATCCACCGTCACTTTATCGTGGACGCCGCGCTTGAGTTCCCCACCGGCAACGCCGCAGCTCAGACCCTGCGCGCAACCGAGGCCGGCGGCAAGACCGGCAAGCAGCTCTTTGGCTCCATGGCCATCGCCGGCATCTACAGCGTGCTGCGCGACGCTCTGGGCGTGGTGCCCAGCATGCTGTGTACGCTCAATATCCCCGGCGTGACCTTTGCCATCTATAACTCGCCCATGTTGCTGTCCATCGGCTTTTTGGTGGGCTTCGCCCCCGTCGCGTTCTGGTTTGCCGGCGCGCTGCTGGGCAACTTTGGCATCATTGTCGGCGGCACCGCTGCCGGTCTGTTTGACGTTATGACCGCACAGGGCATTGTTAAGTCCCTGGGTATGGGCCTCATGATGGGCTTTGGCGTCGCCGTCGTCCTCAAGGACATCCTGCCGCAGGTCGCCGGTATCGTCCGCGGCCTCGCCGCCGACAGCTCCACCGACACCGACGAGCAGTCGCTCATCTCGGGCTCCCTTAAGCTCGACGCCGGTATCATCGGCCTGGGCGCTGCCGCCATCGCCGTGATCGTTGCCATCGTACTCGATCTTGGCCCCGTTCCAGCCGTCATCGTCACGCTGTTCACCTTTGTCACCACCATCATGAGCGCGCAGAGCTGCGGCCAGACGGGTATCGACCCCATGGAGATCTTTGGCCTCATCGTCATGCTCATCGTGGCTGCCTTCGCGCAGCTCGCGCAGGTCAAGCTGTTCTTCATCGCCGGCATCGTGGCCGTGGCGTGCGGCCTTGCGGGCGACGTCATGAACGACTTTAAGGCCGGCGCCGTGCTGGGCACCAACCCGCGTGCGCAGTGGATCGGCCAGGCCATCGGCGGCATCGTGGGCGCCCTGGTCGCTGCCGCCGTCATGGTCGCGCTCGTCACTGCCTATGGTCCGGACGCCTTTGGCCCCGACAAGAGCTTCGTTGCCGCGCAGGCAAGCGTGGTCGCCACCATGGTCTCGGGCATCCCGAGCGTGCCGTGGTTCGCAGGCGGCTTTATCGCCGGCATCGTCATGTACTGGCTCGGCATTCCGGCCATGATGATCGGTCTGGGCGTGTACCTGCCGTTCTATATGTCGCTCACGGCTTTCCTGGGCTCCTGCGTTAAGCTCGCCTACGACAAGTGGGCCGCTCACCGCGACGCCGCCGCCGGTCTTTCGGACGAGGAGAAGGCCGCCAAGGATGCCGCCTTCCAGGAGCAGGGCCTGGTTGTTGCCAGCGGCCTGCTGGGCGGCGAGTCCATCGTCGGCGTTATCCTGGCGTTTGTCTCCGTCGGTCTGAGCCTGCTGGGATAAACCCAACAACAACGTACCCGTACAGAGCGCGGGGTCGGAGACCATCCGGCCCCGCACTTTTTTGTATCTGCCGAAACCCTCAGCAGTACTCGTATGTGGCGTGTCTTCCTTTGCCTGCTCGCCTAAGTTCCATGTCAAGATGACCGCCCCGCCCGTCACGGTGTAGAGTACATGATGCGAACGCACCCGCGTTCCTGCGGCAATACGAGGTGGACATGGAACTCGATAAACAACAGCTCAAGCGACTGCGCGAGCGCCATCATCGGCGCCATGGCATCCGCCCCGCCCACAGCGAGGCCATGAAGAACGCAAGCCGCTTTCTAAAGCAGGCATTCAACATTCGCGAGGGACGCGCGCCCTATCACGTGATTCGCAAGCGCTTTGTAAACGGGGCGCGCCTGACCGGCTCTCACCTGTGCATCCTCATCATCGCTATGCTCATCGCGAGCGTCGGCCTCGATATCGACTCGGATATCGCCATTGTAGGCGCCATGCTCATCTGCCCGCTCATGGGCTCGGTCCTTGCCATGGCATACGGCATCGCCACGCTCGACCGCGAGATTACCGTCGAGGCCGTCGCGGGCTTGGCTCTACAGATGGCCTTTTGCCTGGTCACATCCACGTTGTACTTTAAGCTCTCGCCCCTTGGCACCACCACGGCCGCCATCATCGACAATTCGACACCGACCGTGTGGGACCTTGCCGTCGCGCTCGCGGGCGGCTTTGCGGGTGGCCTGGGCAACTCGCGCGACCAGGAACCCGCCACGCTCATCGCCGGCGTGGCCGTGGCGACCGCACTCATGCCGCCCCTGTGCGCGGCGGGCTATGGCATCGCCATCGCAAGCGGGTCACTGTTTCTCTCGGCGCTTTATGAGTTTGGCATCAACGTGGTCTTTATCGCACTGGCCGCCGAAGCCGTGCTGCTTCTTTTGCGCGTGCCGCTCAAGCGCGACCTCAACGGCGACGGTATTGTGACTGCTGAAGAAAACGCCGAGGTCGACGAGCTATCGCGCAAGGTGCGCCGCCGCATCATCGTGGGTACGGTGATCTTTGCCATCCCCTGCATCGTTATGACGGCGGGGTCCATTGGCTCGGCGCAGGCCGGTGTGCAGGACGGCCACGGCGTCACCGAAACCACGCGCGAGCTTGCCGCGGTGCTGCCGGGCTTTAAGGACTACACCGTCGCCGTCGAGACCTCGGCCACCGAAGGCGACGAGGAGGGCATCGTCGAGCGCGAGATCGTCGCCCATGTGACGACAAGCGAGGCGCTCGGGGCGCACGACCGTCACGTCGCCCGCAAGCTCATCGACCTCAACGTGCCCGAACTCGATCGCGTGGAATTTGACGTAAAGTGATGCCGGCGCGGGATGAATGCTCGCACGGACGCAAGCTACGACGAGGCGCAGACGCGATACGGACACGAGCAAATAGCAGGGTGCAGTTCACACTCGAGCCCCGCTCGCTGTTTTATTGCCGTGAATCAGACGTCCGCATCGACATCGCCAGACTCCACCGTAAACGCCGGACCGGTACTCACCAGATAAAAACGGGTCACCCTGGTATCTCTAAATAGGTAGAGCAAGCCCTGATCGCGTCGGCGCGAAATATACGCCACGTGGACCGTACCAAATATTTCGCCGTTTTCATTCTTTAATACCAGAATGTTGGGGTCGTCCATACGCTTAAACTGCCCGTCTGTGCAGATTCCGTCTTGGTCGACCAGCTGCCATCGACAGTTGTCCTCCTCAAGAAAAGCCAGGGTTTCCCGACTCGTTTTGTCATCCCGATAGAAACCATCAATGGCAAACCCTTCGGAAGCGCATTCCTGCATATAGGACGTTTCTCGGCTTATAGCAAACAGCCCTGTAGCGCCCAGGAGCACAGCCAGGCAGACCACTGCAAGGGCGATCGAAATAGCACTGCGACCCATAGTTAGCCCAACCGATAGTTGTTTAACGGAGCGCGAAACATACCCGGAACCTCCGATACCAGGGGGAACGTCGCCAGCAGGCTGGCGACAACTATATGTTTCTAACATCAAACCATATGGCTGCCACTCGCGGAGGGGCATCGGCGAACGGCGTGTTTTCATACTCCATTGGTCAAACCTAAGCGCGGCCCTACAGCTCGTACTTGTACACACGATAGATGTACTTCTCGGCCTCCATCTCGTAGGTGGTGATGGCCAGACCGTACCGATCGCACTCGGTAAAGGTCTTGGCCTGGCCCGATGCCACGAGCATACTATTCGAATCGCCAACGCGCTGCGCACTGCTCACATAGCCCGAAAACGGCACGGCGATCTGGTCTTCGAGCTCGTAGGTGCGCGCCGCCTCGTCCACTGTAAAGATGCACCCAAACGAATGCGTGCCGCGGCTGTAGTCGGTCACCACCGCGGCGCCCAGCTGACCCCAGTCGAACTTGGGATAGCTTTCGGCCGCACCAAAGTTGTTGTCGTACAGCAGCACCTGGTAGCGACCAGTCGCAATCGTCTCGTCGTTTGGCAGATACGTCACGCTATACTGGCCCGCATTGAGCAAAAATCGCCCTGGGCCTGCAGTAACTTGTCCTCAAAGCCCGAGCCGGCCCATTGCCACTCCTTTCTATTTCTGGGTCCATCTTCTCACTGTTGACGGCCGAAAATGATCCGTTTACCTCCGTCCCCGACGGATTATTTTTTAGTACTTGAAGAAGCCCTCGCCCGAGCTTTCGCCCAGCTTGCCTTCGTCGAGCATTTTCTTGAGGACGGATGCCATGGCTTTGAAGTTGTAGGGCATCATCATCTTTTTGAGCAGCGGACTTACCAGGCCCGGGACCTTCTGATACTGCATGACGATGTTGTACGCCGTCTGGATTCCCACCGTATCGAATACGCGGAACGGGCCCTTGGGGGCGCCGGTACCACGCGTCCATGCGAGGTCGATGCTCTTGGGGTCGCTCACACCCGAGACGTACAGGTCAAGACCCGAAAGCAGCCACGGCACCAGCATGGAGTTGAGCAAGTAGCCGTTCTTTTCCTTGTTGACGGGCAGGGCAAGCATACGGATGTCGTTGGCAAAACCGACAAGCTCATCGAAATAGCGCTTGTCGGTTTGGTCCTGTGCCATGACCTCGGTCATGTTGTTCTTCCAGATGGAGTTGGCAAAGTGCAGCGACAGGTACTTCTCGGGGCGGCCGGTGTACTTGGCAAAGGTGCTCGGCAGCAGCGTAGAGGAGTTCGTCACGATGACGGTCTTTTGCGGCAGAACCGGGGCGAGCTTCTTGTAGAAGTCGATCTTTGCCTGTGTGTCCTCGGCCATAGACTCGATGACCAAGTCGGCGTCGGCAACGGCCTTGGCGAGGTCGAGCTCCAGCTTGAGTGTGGAGTAGGCACGCTCAACGGCGGCGAGTGCCGCTTCCTTGTCGAAGGGCTGGTCGCTATCGGCGATACCGGCGCACCACTCGCCAGTACCGTCCGCCATGCCCTCGATAGCAGCGATGTACTCCTCGCGCACATGATCGATCTTGGGCTGGGTGCGGCCGATGCTGCCCTCGCTGCGCAGCCAAATCGTTACATCAAAGCCGCAGTAGGCAGCCTGAAAGGCAATCTGGCTTCCCAACACGCCGCCGCCGGCAACACAAACGGTCTTGTAGCTCATGGGACGGTCCTCTCTTACGTAATTCCATAGATGTGTATTTATTCAACCGTAAGGAGGACGCGCGCTGGAGGTGGGTTCTATAAACGGACGGTAATTTGCGGCGAACGGCAACACCTGTTCATTATCTCTCGATTTTGGAGGCCCCTTTTAGCGCTGCTGGACCGCTTTTTCGGAAGTGCGGGGGAAAATCGAGTTTCGCCGACCAGACCGGCTTTTTTTACAACAAAACCGCAGGTCACGAGAGCCTAAAAAGGCGGTGTGCTCGGGAGGTTCGCGTTTTTCACCGCACTTCTGAAATACGAGCCCACGGAAGACTGCTGCAAGGTCATTTACGCAACATATGTCCAGTAAAAACGGGTGATAACCGGTACGGCTACCACCCGTTTGCCTCACATCTAGCCCAAAGTAGGCCAGTTACTTCTTAATGCCGCGTCCCAGGCGCTCGGCGACTGATACCACGGCCTCCTCGCTGGCAGGTCCGCAGCTCACGCAGCCGTCGTGGGCACGCATCTGGCCGGTGACCTCGTCCATCGCGAGCGGCGCCACCTTCTCGAGCTTAAAGCCCTTACCGGCGCGCATGTTCTCCTTCGCCACGCTGATCATGAGCTTAATACGGTTGAGCTGGTTGACCTCGGACGCACCAGGATCATAGTCCACCGCGACGATATTGCTCTCGGGATGCTGGCGGCGCAGCTCCTTGATCACGGCCTTACCCACCACGTGGTTGGGCAGGCACGCGAAGGGCTGCGTGCAGATGATGTTGGGCGCACCGTGGTCAATCAGATCGAGCATCTCGGCCGTGAGCAGCCACCCCTCGCCCATGTTGTTGCACACCGAAAGCACCGTGCGGGCTTTGTCCGCCATGGTGCCGATGCGCTCGGGTGCCTCAAAGCGGCGGGACTTTTCGAGCATCTCCTCCACCGGCGTGCGCATCCAGTCCACCAGCTTAATGAGCGCCTGCATGCTAGCGCGCACCGTGGCAGAGCTTCCCAGCTCGTCTTTTTGAAGCTCGGCGTTGCTCATGGAGTACAGGAAGAAGTCGAGCAGGCCCGGCACCACGGCCTCGCAGCCCTCGCGCTCGATAACGTTGACCACGTGGTTGTTGGCTGTGGGGTGGAACTTGACCAAGATCTCGCCAACCACGCCCACGCGCGGCTTGGTACCCTCGCCCACGAGCGGCATGGTGTCGAACGCGCGGATGGCCTCGCGGCACAACTTGGTGTAGTTATGCCTGTTGAACTTAGGCGCCAGCTTGCGGGCGCGCGCCATGTACTCCTCGTAGAGCGCGTTGGCGGCACCGGGCGTGGCCTCGTACGGGCGGCAGCGGTAGAGCATCTGCATCATCACGTCGCCAAAGAGCACCGCGTACACGGCCTGCTTGAGCAGCGCCGGCGTAATCTTAAAGCCGGGGTTGTCCTCGCCGAGCGCCACGGCCGAAAGCGAGATCACCGGAATCTCGGGGTGGCCGCTCTCGCGCAGGGCCTTGCGGATGAGCGCGATGTAGTTGGTGGCACGGCAGCCGCCGCCGGTCTGGCTGATAACCACGGCTGTCTTGGACAGGTCGTATCGACCGCTCTCGATGGCCTCCATAATCTGGCCCGTCACCAGAATCGACGGGTAGCAAATGTCATTGTTCACATAGCGCAGGCCGGCCTCGACGGCGTCGTGATCGGTCGAGGGCAGCAGCTCCAAGTTGTAGCCGGCACCGCGGAATACCTCTTTGACCAAGTCAAAGTGGATCGGCGCCATCTGCGGGCACAGAATGGTGTAGCCCTCGTCGCGCATCTGCTCGGTAAAGGGCACTTTGGGCCACGCGGTCGAAGCACTCTCGCGCTGCGCCTCGAACGTGTACTTGCGGCTCGCGAACGCGGGGGCATCCGTGGAAGGCGCCACCGGCGCGGCATCGCCCTGCTCGTAGGCCTCGCCCGCGGCCGTGGCCTCGGCCAAGCGCTCGGCCTCCTGGTCCTTGAGCGCTGCCATGAGCGAGCGGATGCGGATGCGCGCGGCGCCCAGGTTGGACACCTCGTCGATCTTGAGCACGGTGTAGATCTTACCGCTGGCCTCAAGGATTTCCTGCACCTGGTCGGTGGTCAGAGCGTCCAGACCGCAGCCGAAAGAGTTAAGCTGGATCAGGTCCAGGTCGTTGCGCATCGTCACAAAACGGGCGACGGCGTACAGGCGGCTGTGGTACATCCACTGGTCGACGACGCGAATCGGACGCTCGGGCTTCACCAGATGCGCGAGCGAATCCTCGGTAAAGACCGCAAAGCCAAAGCTCGAGATAAGCTCGGGCAGGGCATGGTTGATTTCGGGGTCGTTATGGTAGGGACGACCGGCGAGCACGATGCCGTGACCACCGTGGTCCTCGACCCACTTAAGGGCCTCCTCGCCCATGGTCTGGATGTCCTCGTGGAAACGCGCATCGGCCTCAAAGGCAGCGTTGACGGCGGCATCGACCTCGGAGCGCGTAATCTTGGGTCCACGCACGCGACCGCGACCAGCTTGCGCATCGGCCACACGGTCGACGGCGAGCACCTGGTACAGACGGCGCTTGAGCTCGGTCTTGTCGTGATAGGGCACAAACGGGTACAGGAACTCGATGTTCTGCTCGCGGATCTCGTCGATGTTGAGTGCCAACGCCGTGGGATAGCTCATGACGATGGGGCAGTTGTAACAGTTGCCGGCGGTCGGATCCTCCTTGCGCTCCCAGCGCACGCACGGCATCCAGATAAAGTCGACATCGCGGTCGATGAGGTTCATCACATGGCCGTGGCTCATCTTTGCCGGGTAGCACACGCTCTCGGACGGCATGGACTCGATGCCCGCCTGGTAGGTCTTCTTGCTCGACTGGTCGGACAGCTGCACGCTAAAGCCCAGGCGCGTAAAGAACGCGTGCCAGAAGGGATAGTTCTCGTACATGTTGAGTGCGCGCGGGATGCCGACGGTGCCGCGCGGGGCCTCGTCGGGACTCAGCACCTCGCGGTTAAAGAGCAGCTCATTTTTCTTTTTGAAGAGGTTGGGGGCCTCGGTCTTCTGCTTTTTGTGGCCGGCGCCCTTCTCGCAGCGGTTGCCGGTAATGAAGCGTCTGCCGCCGCCAAAGTCGTTAACGGTGAGCTGGCAGTTGTTGGAGCAACGGCCGCAGCGGACATGCTTTTGCGTCACGGTGAGGTGCGCGATGTCCTCGGCCGAAAGAATGGTCGAGGTGCCGTCGGCACCGGCGCGATCGCGGGCGAGCAGTGCCGCACCGTAGGCGCCCATGCAGCCGGCAATGTCGGGGCGCACAGCATGAACGCCGGTAAGCTGCTCAAACGCACGCAGCGTGGCGTCGGACATAAAGGTGCCGCCCTGGACGATCACCTGGCTGCCGATCTCCTTGGGGTCGCGCAGCTTAATGACTTTGAACAGGGCATTCTTGATGACGGAATAGGACAGGCCGGCCGCGATGTCGCCCACCGTGGCGCCTTCCTTTTGCGCCTGCTTGACGCGCGAGTTCATAAAGACCGTGCAGCGGCTGCCCAGGTCGACGGGGGACTTGGCATGGATGGCGGCATCGGCGAACGCGCGGACGTCCATGTTCATAGAGACGGCGAAGCTCTCGATAAAGCTGCCGCAGCCCGACGAGCAGGCCTCGTTAAGCATGATGTGCTCGATGACGCCGTCCTTGACGCGCAGGCACTTCATGTCCTGGCCGCCGATGTCCAGGATAAACTCGACGCCGGGCAGGAACGCCTTGGCGCCGCGCAGGTGCGCGACGGTCTCGATCTCTCCGGAATCGGCCTTGAGGGCCTCGATGAGCAGCGCCTCGCCGTAGCCCGTGGTGGTCACGTGGCCAATGGTGCAGCCGGCGGGGATGTGGTTGTAGAAATCGGCCATGATGACCTTGGCCGTGCCCAGGATGTCACCGTTGTTGTTGCCGTACCAGGTGTGCAACAGCTGGCCGTCCTCGCCCACGAGCGCGGCCTTCATGGTGGTGGAACCGGCGTCGATACCGATGAACACGCGGCCGGTGTAGCCGTCGAGCTTACCCTTGGGGACGACCTCGGTGTCGTGGCGAGTCTTGAACTCGGCAAAATCCTCGTCGGTGGCAAAGAGCGGATCCAGGCGCTCGACCTCGGCACCCTGCGTGTCACCCAAGCTGTCGATGGCCTCGATGAGCTGCGGGAACGTGCTGAGCTTGTTGGACTCGTGCGCCATGGCGGCGCCGC
>UREZ01000066.1 GCA_900547025.1 uncultured Collinsella sp. | reverse complement strand
GCAAGGCGATGCGGGTGACTCAGAAGAAAGCCGCCGCGGAGCTCGGCCTGTCCGCGGCCACACTCGGGCACCTGGAACATGGGAGACGGCGGTCGACGAAACTGGAGAGGAGGTATTACGAGCTCCTGTGCGAATTGAAGGGAGCGCTCCCGCAAACTGCCTCTTGACAACTTATAGGAGCGTCGGTTTCATCGTAACACCAAACCAGGTTAAGCCTTTCTTTAGCGCTTCTTTGCAGCAACCGCGGCATAATACTGCCAGCGCACGGGACCTAGCAGCACACCCCGTGCGCAATCTTTTGGTGGACATCGAGGAGGCCGCATAAGCATGCATTCTTCCAACGGCGCAGCACAGCAGCCATCCCTAAATCATGCAAACCTTTTCTCCTTCCCCCCGACACAGAGAAACGGCCTCCTCGACTCCCCCACCACAAAAGCCAAACGCTCAACCGACCAGAGCCACAACTTGCGAGCATCGTTCGAAAGGCTCCAAGCATCCCTAGACAAGGCGTTCCCCGAACAGGCAAGAGCAATCTAAGCCCATCGCGCTTTATACTGATGCCATGCGAAACATGGATCACATAGAATTGCACCGCGGAGGACGCGAAGAAGCGTTTCCCGAGACCGCCGAAGACTGGCCCTATATTGCCGAACGCGCAGAATTCGCTCGCTATCCGGGCAATTCCGTCCCCTGGCACTGGCATTCCGAAGTTGAGCTTTTCTACATGGAGCAGGGAGCGATTGACTATCGAACGCGCGCGGCTCATGAGCACGTACGCTTTGAGGAAGGGTCCGCCGGCTTTATCAACGGCGGCGTTTTGCACAGCACGCTGCAATCACCCAATTCGGCGCCAGCCATTCAAATGCTGCATATCTTTCAGCCGTCGATGCTCGGCGATCCCGCGGGACGTCTCCAAAAGCGCTACATCAACCCATTGCTTCAATGTCGAGGCGTCGATGTGCTCAAATGGTCGCCCACCAACCCCGACGATATGCCCTTTATCGATTTGCTAAAGAGTTCCTTTAACCACGACCTTCAACGGCCGCAGAACGAGATGGCGCTTCGAAATAACTTGTCAGAGCTCTGGATTCAGATTTACGCCAAGACCGAACCGCTCTTTTCCTCCGACAACGCCTCTTGGATGACCAACCGCGACGTACAGTTCAAGGCAATCCTGGACTTTATCCGCGCAAACTATGCAGCCGCTATAGATGTGTCCCAGATGGCATCTGCAGCCGGCGTAAGCGAAAGAGAGTGTTACCGCATTATCGAAGCTTGTGCAGGAACGACCCCGGCGGCATATCTACGCGCATACCGCATAAACCGTGCTTGCGAACTTTTGGCACACACCACGCGAACGGTCCAGACAGTCGCGCGCCAATGCGGATTTATAACAGCAAGCCATCTTGGCCAGGTATTTAAAGAACAAATGGGGTGCACTCCTTCGAGCTATCGAGCAGCGAGGCAGAATCTCGATAGCACCAGGCAGAAATCCCGCTAGCCCTTCTTCTGTCACTGCATCAAACTTGCAGGCAAACAACAGAGAGGAGCTACTATATGAAGTACTTTGACTATATCGTGTTTGACGTTGATGGGACATTGGCAGATACAGAAGAAAGCGTGCTGTCATCGCTTGGCCAGATTGTCCAAGAAGAAACCGGCAAAACGCTCCCCCGACACGAGCTTGAATTTGCCCTCGGCATACCCGGCAAGAACGCCCTTGAGAAACTTGGGATCTACTCACAGGCAACGCTGGATCGCTGGTGCCAAGTTGCCGCCAGCTTTAAAAGCACCATCAGCGTGTTTCCCGGCTTGCATGAAATTATCGCAACACTCTCCGACAACGGCTGCAAACTTGGCATCGTCTCCTCACGTGCGCGCGACGAATACGCAGAAGAAATTGCACCCCTTGGTTTCGATAAGTATTTTGAGCACATCATCCTTGTCGAAGACACAACCGAACATAAACCCGCACCCGCACCCATGCTCGAATATCTCCGGCGTACGGGCGCGAATCCTGGCAACGTCGTCTACGTTGGCGACACCGTCTACGACGAACAATGCGCAACTTCGGCAGGGGTCAGTTTTGCCAGAGCGGCATGGGGATCACACCAAGACATCCCAAATGCCACCTACAACCTCGAAACCCCCAACGACCTGTTAACCCTAACAACCAAATAACCCACGCGTCCCACCCTTTCAGCCCCAACGCCACAAGGGCGACGACCTCGAGTAGGTCAACCTGGGAGGGACGAGGGCTTAGTTCCCCAATCTTTCCGCAGGGGGCAAAAAGCAACGTCTTATTTTTCCGACACTAACGCCACAAGGGCGATTGAGCAGGACGGTTTGGGCGGGTCCCGTACTTAGTTTCCAAAATCATTCCGCAGCGCGAAGGCTTCTTATTATTTTCAGACCTAACGCCACAAGGGCGACGACCTCGAGCAGGTCACCTTGGGAGGGACGAGGGCTTAGTTCCCCAATCTTTCCGCAGGGGGCAAAAAGCCTCGCCGCACGAAGTGCGCAGCGAGGCTTTTTGCATGCCCGAGGACGATTGGGGAACTAAGCCCTCGTCCCTCCCCGGGATATGTAGCGAGTCGGAGTACCCTTGCTGTTACTCTGCTTTGCCCACAGAGTTGAGGTTGGTCATGCGGATCTTAACCAGCTCGGTGATCTCACGCATGCCCTCCTTGGCCGGCTTCTTGGGATCGAAGCAGGCAGGGTTCTCGGCCATGTAGGCCATGAAGCCCTTGGTGTAGGCCTGACGCAGCTCGGTGGCGTAGTTAACCTTGCAGATGCCGTTCTTCACAGCCTCGGCGACCTGCTCATCGGGCACACCGGAGGTGCCGTGCAGAACCAGCGGCACGTCGACGGCGTCGCGGATGGCCTTGACCACGGACTGCTCGATGTGCGGATCGCTCGTGTACACGCCGTGGCTGGTGCCAACGCCAATAGCGAGGGAGGTGCAGCCGGTGCGCTCGACGAACTCCTTGGCCTCGGCAGGATCGGTGTAGGGGCTCTCGCCCTCAACCGCGGGACCGTCGTCCTCCTTGCCGCCAACCTTGCCGAGCTCGGCCTCGACGGGCACGCCCATGGCGCGGCCAGCGTCGGCAACGGACTTGGTCAGGGCGATGTTGTCCTCGAAGGACTCGTGCGAACCGTCGATCATGACAGAGGTGTAGCCCGTGCGGAAAGCCTGCATGCAGCGGTCATAGCCATCGCCATGATCGAGGTGCAGAGCGACGGGCACGGAAGCGCGCTCGGCGGCAGCCTTGACCATGCCGTAGAAGTAGTCCAGACCAGCGGTCTTGATGGTGCCCGGGGTGGTCTGCATGATGACGGGGGACTTGGTCTCCTCGGCAGCGGCCAGAACGGCCATAACAAACTCGAGGTTCTCGACGTTGAACGCGCCAACAGCGTAGTGGCCGGCCTGAGCGTCCTTGAGCATCTTTTCGGTGGTAACAAGTGCCATGAGCGTTTGCTCCTCTCCCTCGCCCGCATCTGGACATCGGACGTACGTGTCCGCAAGGCGTTTTACCTTGCGTTTTGCTGCGTCCATTGTATGAAAATCAGCGGTTATAGATACGTGGGACAACGCCCTTGCACAGGGCCAAATCCCTAAATTTGAAAAGCAAAAGGAAGGAATTAAGACCGAGGACCTATATTCGATATTGAATTTTGAGCGCCGAATCTCTTTCTTTTATAGAAAAGATAAGTAATCAAAAGACGTTTTCTTACTAAAAAAGAAAATGAACGAAAATGGTTTCAACATAATTCCTGCAAATTTAGGCCGAGGATGGAGCAGTTATGGCTCACGCAACAACCCGGGCTTTCGCCGATGAACGTCGAGCCGCCATCATGGAGATGCTCGAGCATAACGCCTCTGTGCAGGTGGCAGAAATTGCCCAGACCTTTGGCGTGTCCCCTGTCACCGCCCGTGCCGACCTAGACGCGCTCGCCGAGTCCGGAAAGCTGCGCCGCACGCATGGCGGCGCCGTGTCGCTCCACAAGCGACTCACCGTCTCCACGCAGGACCGCCGCATCAACGTCAATGTCGCCGCCAAGCAGGCCATCGCACAAAGCGCCATCGACCTTGTCAGCAACGGAGACACCTTGCTCGTCGACTCGGGCACCACCGCTCTCGAGTTTGTCCGGCTCCTCGGCCAGCGCGACGGCATCACTGTCATCACGGCCGACATTACCATTGCCGACTACATCGACGAGAGCATGCCCTCGGTCGATGTCGTCATGCTGGGTGGGGCGCTGCGCAAAGGTCACCGTTATCTGTACGGTCCGCTCACCATGCAGGCGCTGCAGATGGTTCACGCCGACCTCGCCATCATGTGCCCTGGTGCCTTTGTCCCGGGCTGCGGCTTTACCACCGACTTTCCGCAGATGGCCGAAACCAAGACGGCCATGATCGCCGCCGCGCGTCGAGGCGTCGCACTGATGGACGCGAGCAAGGTCAACGGACGCGGCATGTACCGCTTCGCCGAACTTACCGATGTCGACACCATCGTGATGGACCGTGACCCCGACGGCGCCGTCGCCACCTCAATCGCCGAGGCCACCGACGCCGGCGCCCCAACCCTCATCATCGCCACCGCCTAAAGACAAAAACCACCACAAAGGTGCCTGTCCCCTTTGTGGTGGTTTTGACGGTAGAAGCGAGCGCGTTGTTACTTGGACAGCTCGTCGGCGAGAACCTCGATCTGAGCGCGCGAGGCTTCGTTGAGCGAGCCCAGCACAGTCACCTTGTTCTGCGTCAGGGTGATGTCCTTCATGCCCTCGAGCTCCTTGGTCATAACCTTGGCAGCCGCGGGTGCCCAAGAGCCGGCCTCGACGAGCGCCACCGTACGGTTCTGGTAGGCGTGCTCGGCGAGCGTATGGATGAAGGTGCTCATGCACGGGAAGATCTCGCCCTGATAGGTGATGGAGGCGAGCACCAGACGGTCGTAGCGGAACGCATCCTCAACGGCCTCGGCCATGTCGTCACGAGCCAGGTCAAAGACGGAGACCTTCTGGCCGCGAGCCTCAAGCGCAGATGCGAGCTCCTCGACGGCAGCCTTCAGATGCCCGTACACGCTCGCATAGGCAATCGTGATACCCTCGTCCTCGGGCTGATAGCTCGACCAGGTGTTATAGGTGTCGAGGTAGTAGCCCAGGTTCTCGGTCAGCACGGGGCCGTGGAGCGGGCAGATGATCTGGATGTCCAGGTCGGCGGCCTTCTTGAGCACAGCCTGCACGAACTTACCGAACTTGCCCACGATGCCAAAGTAGTAGCGGCGAGCCTCGCAGGCCCAGCCTTCGGGATCCTCGATGTCGTTGGCGCCAAACTTGCCAAAGCCGTCGGCACTAAAGAGTACCTTGTCGGTGGACTCGTAGGAGAAGAGCACCTCGGGCCAGTGCACGTTGGGGGCGCCGACAAACGTTAGGCTGTGGCCACCCAGGTCGAGCACGTCGCCCTCTTTGACGACCATCTTGCGCTCCGGATAATCGGTACCAAAGTAGTTGGTCATCATGCGGAAGGCGCCCATGCTGGCCACGATCTGGGCCTGGGGATAGCGCTCCATAAAGGCGGCGATGCCAGCGGAGTGATCGGGTTCCATATGGTGAACGACCAGGTAATCGGGCGTGCGACCGTCGAGCACGGCTTCGATGTTACCGAGCCACTCGTCGACAAAACCGCCGTCGACTGAATCGGCGACAGCAATCTTTTCGCCCAAGATAACGTAGCTGTTGTATGCCATACCGTTCTCGGACACATCGTACTGGCCCTCGAACAGGTCAATGTCGTGATCGTCGACGCCAACGTAGCGGATATCCTTGGTGATCTCCATCAGGCAAAGCCTCCTAGATAGACAAAAGAACCCGTCTATCATAGCACTCGACTGTATCCCAACAGCTATCTGCCGACATCCTTACCGATTGTTGTTGAAGTGCAAGATTGTGCCGTTGAGCTGCGTAAACTACGAGCGCGGAGCCGCCGTGCTATGTCGAACGATGAGCTGGCCTGGAATACGAATGGCAACGGTCTTGCCCGATGTGCCCGCCTCGGGGACTGCATGCTCGAATACTTCGCGTCCGCGCTGATGCAGATCGAATCGCACGGTCGTGAGCTCGTTGTGCGCGACAAAGTCGTCGAGCGAATCGTCAACGCCCACCACGCTCACGTCCTCGGGCACGCGCAGGCCGCTATCGCGCAGCGCCGCGATAGCGCCATTTGCCATCTGATCGTTTGCCGCATAGATCGCCGTCATGGTGCGGTCGTGCTCAGCCAGATACCTACCGGCCTCGTAGCCGCTGTTGGCAGACCAGTCGCCCTCGAGTGGCTCTATCGGCTCGATGTGTCTACGTTCGAGCGAGTCTTGCCAACCGGCGCGGCGGAACTGTTCGTCCACCGAGAAGGACGGACCACCGATGTAGCGAATCTGCTCGTGGCCGAGCTCAAATAGGTGATCCATAAGCAACAGCGAGCAGCCGTAATGGTCGGAGTCAACCGTGGTCACGCGCGGATGCGCGTACATGGTAACGATGACCGTGCCAATGCCCGGCAGTGGATCAAACGTCTCAAAATCGGGTGCCATGCGGCTCATGCCGATGATGATGCCATCGACCGGCAGCGCCGCCATGCGACGCGTGGCCTCGGCAAGCGAAAACTCCTCGGTCTTGGACATCTCGACCAGCGTGATGGCGCAAGCATGCTCGCGTGCGGCGCTGGCAATGCCGTCAATCATCGTGAGGTTCCCAAACTTGGTGACGTCGTTAACACACAGACCGACCGAATGGTAGCGACCATCGCGCAGGGAGCGACCGGCATAGCTGGGGCGAAAGCCAAGTTCCTGCATGGCGGTCTGCACGCGCTGACGCGTCTGCTCGTTAACGTTAGGCAGGCCGTTGGCAACGCGCGAAACCGTCTGCTGCGAAACGCCAGCAGCACGGGCGACGTCGGCCATGGAGACCGGACGAGAACTTGTATCGTTGGAGGGGCGCCTTGCCACAGGATCACCTTCACCCTTGCGAGATCTGAATAGTATGCATGCCTACCCGTGCAGAAAAATAACCTGCGCGAAGGGCCGCTATCGTCGGACGCATGTTAACGTACTCTACTTTTTCTAGCTGCAGCTCTTCTGCTCTATAAGTCCATACGGTGCTACCGTTCACGGCTGGAAACATACCGATTACCAGATTCTCAAAAAGTAATAAGCGTTGTGTTATGAGTACGTTAACATAGCCCGTAACGTGCGACATCGTGGACGTGGAGTTCACGCCGCTTCAAATTGTTAACGTACTCATAATGACGCAAAACTCGCCTGTTCGCGCCAAGGAAAGGACCCTCATGACCGCCCCCGACGAAAAGACACTCGCCACCCTCACCAAGTTGTTCGAGGAGGAGTTTGGCCCCATCGGCGACCGCCAGGTGCTCTATGTGCACGCCCCCGGCCGTTCCGAGATCAGCGGCAACCACACCGACCACGAGGGCGGCCACGTTATCGCCGGCTCGCTCGATGTCGCCGTCGACGGCATCGCCGTGGCGACCGATACCAACAAGGTTCGCGTTGCCGACGAGGGTTACCCCACCTTTGAGATCACGCTCGACACGCTGGATGTTCAGGAGTCCGAGAAGGGCACGTCCGCAAGTCTCGTTCGTGGTATGGCACACGAGGTCGCAGCACTGGGCGTTGAGCCCCAGGGCTTTGACTTCGCCTTCACCTGCTCCGTCCCCTCGGGTGGCGGCCTTTCCAGCTCTGCCGCCGTCGAGGCCGCGTACGGTCGCGCCATGGAGACGCTCTGGGGCGCGCCCGCCATTGAGCCCGTCACGCTCGCGCAGATGAGCCAGCGCACCGAGAACAACTACTACGGCAAGCCCTGCGGTCTGATGGACCAGGCCGCTGTGTGCCTGGGCGGCCTTGCCTACATGGACTTTGAGGACCAGGCTCAGCCTAAAACTCAGAAGCTCGAGCTCAACTTTGAGGATCACGGCTATGCGCTCGTGCTCGTTAAGGTTGGCGCCGACCATGTGGCAGCCACCGACGACTACGCCGCCGTGCCGCGCGAGATGCAGGATGTTGCCGCCGAGTTTGGCAAGGCACGCCTGTGCGAGGTCGACGTTGCCGACTTTGACGCTAAGCTGCCCGAGCTGCGCGCCAAGCTGGGCGACCGCGCCTGCCTGCGCGCCGTTCATTACTGGTACGAGAACGGCCTGGTCGACAAGCGCTGGGCGGCTCTTAACGCCGGCGACATCGACCAGTTCCTGACCCTGACGCGCGAGTCCGGCGCCAGCTCTGCCATGTACCTGCAGAATGTCGTTGCCAAGCTGGGCTCCGAGCAGCCCTCCATGTACGCCTTGGCACTTGCCGAGCACGTGCTCGACGGCCGCGGCGCCGTGCGTATTCACGGCGGTGGCTTTGGTGGCACCATCCAGGCCTTCGTGCCGCTCGACCTGGTCGACACCTTCATTACCAAGATGAACGGCTGGCTGGGCGAGGGTTCTGCCCGCCACTACGCCATTTCTGACAAGGGGGCTTACGCGGCATGGCTGTAATGACCGACGTGCGCGAGGCCGCGCAGGGCCTGATTGAGTACGCCATCCACCGGTCCATGATCGGACAGGACGATCGCATCTGGGCTTACAACACCATTCTGGAGTGCATCGGCGCCACGGGCCCGGCGCTCGACATGGCCTGGGCGCTCCAGGTCGAGAAACTCTCGCTCTTGCACCCCGATACCCTGCCCAACTTTGACCTTGAAGGCACACTCGCCGCGCTTTCCGAAGCCGCCGTTGCCAACGGTGCTGCCGAGGACACGGCATCGGGCCGCGACCGCATCGCCATGCGCATCATGGGCGTGCTCATGCCGAGGCCTTCGGTTGTAAACGAGGAATTCAACGGCCGCATGGGTGTCAATGAGCCCCGTGCCGCGACCGACTGGTTCTACGGCCTATGCTGCGATGCCGGCTACGTGCGCCGTGCCGCCATCGCGCGCAACATCAAATGGAGCACCCCCACCAACTGGGGCGATCTTGAGATCACCATCAACCTGTCCAAGCCCGAGAAGGACCCGCGCGACATTGCCGCAGCCGGCGCCGCCAAGAACACGGGCGAGAAGTATCCCGCCTGCCAGCTCTGCATAGAAAACGAGGGCTATCCCGGCCGTTCCGCCGCAGCCGACGGTGGCGCTCACCCCGCTCGCCAGAACCTGCGCGTTATTCCTATTGAGCTCGACGGCGAGCGCTGGGGCTTCCAGTACAGCCCGTACGCGTACTTTAACGAACACTGCATTGCCATGAGCTCGGAGCATCGCCCCATGCACGTCGATCGCAAGGGCCTCTCCTGCTTGCTCGACTTTGTGGACCTGTTCCCGCACTACTTCATCGGCTCCAACGCCGACCTGCCCATCGTGGGCGGCTCAATCCTGTCGCACGACCACTTCCAGGGCGGCGCGCACGAGTTCCCCATGATGCACGCGACCGAGGTCTCGCAGTTTAGCGTACCCGGCTTTGACCAGGTCACCGGCACCGTGCTGCAGTGGCCGCTCTCGGTGCTGCGCCTGCGCTCGCACGACCGCGGCGAGTTGCTCGATGCTGCCGAGAAGATTATCCTCGCCTGGCGCGAGTGGACCGACGAGTCCGTGGGCGTTATCGCACACACGGCTGACGGCGTGGCCCACAACACCGTGACGCCCGTCATTCGCCGCGTCGACTCCCGCGGCAATGCCGGCGGCGAAATCTACGAGGCTTACCTGGCACTTCGCTGCAACATTACGACCGACGAGCACCCGCTGGGCGTGTTCCACCCGCATGCCGAGTATCACCACATTAAGAAGGAGAACATCGGCCTGATCGAGGTCATGGGCCTGGCCATTCTGCCGCCGCGCCTGGTTCCCGAGCTTGGCGCTGTCCGTGAGCATCTGCTGGCAGCCAAGGTCGATGCCAGCTACGATCTTGCCGGTGCGCTCGAGGGCGATGATCTTTGTCGCAGCCATGCCGCGTGGGCCGAGGACGTCTTTGCTCGCCGCGCCGACGAGCTTACGGCGGATAACGCCATCGATATCCTGCACGAGGAGGTCGGCGTGGTGTTTGGCCACGTGCTCGACAACGCCGGCGTCTTTAAGTGGGACGAAGCCGGCCGCGCCGCCCAGCAGCGCTTTATCGACTCGCTGTAGCACGCGAGCTCGAACGCACGCACTTAACAAATAGCGCCTACACGACCACGGCGCCCGCC
>UREZ01000065.1 GCA_900547025.1 uncultured Collinsella sp. | reverse complement strand
TGCGTCCCGCCGGACCTTTGCGTTGGCGGGCGCGTGCCGCTTGCCGGCGGGCGCGTGTGGGGTTTGCCTCGGCGGTGCCGGATTGACTGGGAGACGCGTTTACCGCCGATCTTCCAAGCGAGCCCAGCAAGCAAACCGCGAGCTGAGCCCCAAGGGCATTGACAAGGGCGTGGGCGTGGCGCAAGCACTGGAGTATCTGGGATGCAGCCGTAACGCGCACACCTTTGGCTTCGGCGATTCGGGCAACGACCTGGGCATACTCGCCGCTGTCGAGATGGCTGTCGCCATGGGCAACGCCATGCCCGAGGTCAAGGCGGTCGCCGACTATGTGACCGACGACGTCGAGCACGACGGCACCGTCACGGCGATGCGCCACTTTGGGTTGATCTAGCGGGAACCGCCCAATTACCGTTCACCCGCGGCGGGCGGCTCAAATGGGCCCGCCCTGCAAAATCGTTTTGCTGCTGGAAGGTGTGCTCAAAAACGCTAAAGCGTTTATACCGTTCGCCGAGAAGATAAAAAACCGCAGTTCACGCCTTGATAAACGTAGGTAAAGTGTTTAGCAGTTTATCGGCCGTATGCTAACGAAAGGAATCAGGCAGATGGCAATCAAGGTGTTCGCTGACGGTGCAAACCTCGAGGGCATGCTTGACATGTACGAGAACGGCAACGTTCAGGGTTTCACGACCAACCCGTCCCTTATGAAGAAGGGCGGCGTGACGGATTACCGCGCGTTTGCCAAGGAGGTCCTGGCCCACATCACCGATGTATCCGTCTCGTTTGAGGTATTTGCCGACGACGTCGAGACCATGGAGGTCGAGGCCCGCGAGATCGCTACCTGGGCCGAGAACGTCTACGTCAAGATTCCGTGCGTGACCACCAAGGGCGAGTCCACCGCCGAGCTGGTGCGCAAGCTTTCGGCCGACGGCATCAAGGTCAACGTCACCACCATCTTTACTCCCGGGCAGGTTGACGAGATGGTCGAGGCCGTTGACACCGAGACGCCGTCTATTATCTCGCTCTTTGCCGGCCGTATCGCCGATACCGGCGTCGACCCCATTCCGTTTATGACGGAGTCGGTCAAGAAGGCCGCTGCCAAGCCCAACTGTGAGGTCCTGTGGGCGTCCACGCGCGAGCTCATCAACATTTACCAGGCCGAGGCCTGCGGTTGCCAGATCATCACGGTGCCCAACAGCATCCTGGCCAAGCGCAAGAACATCGGCCGCGACCCGTACGAGGTCTCGCTCGACACCGTCCGCGGCTTTGCCAAGGATATCGCCTCGCTCGGCTTTCATATTCTGCCGTAAGCAAGGGTACCCCCTGTAGCGACGTGCAAAATCGCGAGTATTCAGCAAGGTAAAGGTCTTTATCAGTTAACCGAAGCATGGAACGGCCCCCGTTTTGGCTCTGACGACGCTAAAACGGGGGCTGTTTTTTGCTTTTTCGTCTCTGAGGGGCATCCGGAACGGTGGAATTTGCAGAATACTCGCGATTTTGCACGTCGCTACAGGGGGTACCTTTGCTTTGGCGGTTTACTTGCCCTGTACCATGGTGAGCGAGATCTTCTTGCGGTCGCGGTCGACCTTCTCCACCCATACCTTGACCGTGTCGCCGACGCGCACCACGTCGCTCGGGTGCTTGACAAAGCGGTTGGCCAGCTTTGAGATATGCACGAGGCCGTCCTGGTGCACGCCCACGTCGACGAAGGCGCCAAAGTCCACAACGTTGCGCACCGTGCCCTTGAGTTCCATGCCGGGCTCCAGGTCATCGATGGAAAGCGCCGAGCGGCTAAAGACCACCTCGGGCGCGTCGTCTCGCGGGTCGCGGCCGGGCTTTTTGAGCTCGTTGACGATGTCGATGAGCGTGAGGGTACCGCAGTCTAGGTCGCTGGCCAGTGCCGAGATGCTGCCCAGACGGCGCTCGATGTCGGGCACGCCGCCGCGGCTGAGCTCGCTGGCCCCAACGCCGGCGCGCTTCAGGACGGACGTGGCCACCTCGTAGCTCTCGGGGTGGACGCTCGTCGCGTCGAGCGGGTTCTTGCCGCCGCTGATGCGCAGGAAGCCCGCGGCGTTGAGGTATGCCTTGGGTCCTAGTTTGGGGACCTTCTTAAGCTGGCGGCGATCGGTAAAGGCACCGTTTTCCTCGCGGTAGGCCACGATGTTTTTGGCCACGCTCGGCGTGATGCCCGATACGTATCCCAGCAGGCTTGCGCTCGCGGTATTCACGTCGACGCCCACGCGGTTGACGACGTCCTCCACCACATGGCCCAGGGTGCGTGAGAGCTCGGCCTGGTCAAGGTCGTGCTGGTACTGGCCAACGCCGATGGACTGGGGCGGGATCTTGACGAGCTCTGCCAGCGGGTCCTGTAGACGGCGGCCCAGGCTCATGGCGCCACGCACGGTGACGTCCAGATCGGGATACTCCTGGCTGGCGAGCTCGGAGGCGGAGTACACCGATGCGCCGGCCTCGTTGACGATGGTGTATCGCAGCTCAGGCGCCTGCTCGGCGATGAACTCCGAGACGACTTCCTCGGTCTCGCGGCTGGCGGTGCCGTTGCCGATGACGATAGTGTTGACGCTGTCCTTTTTGACGAGGCAGGCGAGCTCGCGCTTGGTGCCGGCGACGTCGTGGCGCGGCTTGGTGGGGTAGACCACGCCGTGGTCGAGCAGCTTGCCGGTCTCGTCCATGACGGCGACCTTGCAGCCGGTGCGGTAGCCCGGATCGAGCGCGAGCACGCGGGCGCCGCGCACGGGGCGTGCCGAGAGCAGGCCCTCGAGATTCTTGGCAAAGACATTGATGGCCTCGGTCTGCGCACGGACGGTGAGTTTGGCGCGGGCCTCGCGCTCCAGCGAGGGGGCCATGAGGCGCTTGTAGCCGTCGGCGATGGCGGCGTCAAAGACGGGCGCGAAGACGCCCTGGCGTCGGGGCCAACGGCTGCCGAGGCGTGCCGTGGCGGCGGCGCCGTCGACGTTCACGCGCACGCGGAGCTTGCCCTCGCGCTCACCGCGGTCGATAGCCAGCACGCGGTGGTTGGGTATACGGCGCAGCGGCTCATCATAGCTGTAGTACGGCTCGTAGGGGGTCTTCTCGGTGGGGTCGGTGGCCTCGACGACGATGTCTGCGGTGTTTTGCGTAAAGGCACGCAGGTCGGCGACGTTCTCGGGGTCCTCGGCCACCGTCTCGGCCACGATGTCCGCCGCGCCGGCGAGCGCCTTCTCGGGCGTGTCGAAGCCGGCTTCCTCGTTGACGTATGCTGCGGCGGCGTCGAGTGCGCTGCCCTTGGCGGATGCCTGCATGATGATCATGTTGGCGAGCGGCTCCAGGCCTGCCTCGCGGGCCTTCTGCGCGCGGGTCATACGCTTTTTGCGGTAGGGCTTGTAGAGGTCCTCGACACGCTGGAGCTGCGTGGCCTCGCGAATCTGCTGCTCGAGTTCGGGCGTGAGTTTGCCTTGGGCATCGATGAGCGGAATGACGTCCTCTTTGCGCTGTTCAAGATTGCGCAGGTAGGACAGGCGCTCGTCGAGTGCGCGCAGGGCGACGTCGTCCATGCCGCCCGTTGCTTCCTTGCGGTAGCGCGAGATAAAGGGGATGGTGTTGCCCTCGTCGATGAGCTTGACGGCTGCCTCGATGTTGGCGGCCTTAAGGTTGAGCTCGTGGGCGAGCTGGGCGATAAGATCCATGGGACTCCTTGCGTTTAAGGTGCGTTTGCAGCACAGGGCTACCAAGGATACCACCCGCCGCTCTATCAAAGCAGTCAATTTGAACTGCCAAATCGTCCCCAAGTTGCCAAAATGCCCCGCGGGCAGGGGCTGCTCGCGGGGCAAAGAAGAGGGGCTTATTTGTGGCGGACCGAGGGACTCGGCATGGGGCTTCTGCCGCGGCCCGCCCTAGGGCATTACAGCTCGACGAGCTGGCCGGTCTCGGCGGCCTCCTTGATAGCGTTAAGCAGCGTGAGCGTCTTGACGTTATCGGCGGGGGTCACGACGGGCTCGACCTCGCGGCGGACAACCTTCACAAAGTGCTTGAGCTGCATCTTGTGCGGCAGTGCCGGGTCGACGGCCGGAATCTCCATCTGCAGCGGCTTGTGCCAGTTGGAGGCGCCGTCGTAAGAGAACTGGTGCAGGCGGGGCAGCGACAGGGCGCCCTTAGTGCCGCCGATAAAGTAGGCGTCGGCGTCGAAGGGGCGGTACTGCGGATCCTCGCGAGCGGTTGCCTCCCAGTTCCAGGGGCTGGCGGTGGCGTCGGAGATGGTCATGCTTGCGAGCGCGCCATCGGCAAAACGGACGTTGACCACGGCGGAGTCCTCGGTCTCAAAACCGCGGGCGGCGCTGGACTGCATACCCTGGACGGCAACGGGCTCGCCCAGCAGGTAGCGGAGCAGGTCGACGTCGTGAACCAGGTTGACCAGGATCGGGCCGGCACCCTTCTTACGGCGCCACTCGACGTCGAAGTACTCGTCATTCTTATAGATCATGTAGTGGAAGCTCGACACGGTGAGCTTGCCCAGCTCGCCGGACTCGATGATCTCCTTGGCCTTGTTGACGAAGGGGTTGTGGCGACGGTGCTGGCCCACGAGCACGGGCACGCCGGCGGTCTCGGCCTCGGCAGCGAAAGCCTGGGCATCCTCCAGGTCGTTGGAGATCGGCTTTTCGACCAACGGCACGATATTGCGCTTCACAGCCTCGCGAGCAACGCCCAGGTGCAGGTCGTTGGGGGTGGCGATAATGACGGCCTCGGGCTTGACCTCGTCCATCATCTGGGCGGGATCGGTGTAAAACGGCACGCCGGCGGCCTCGGCCGTGGCGCGGGCGCCCTCAAAGGCGTCGGCGATGGCGACGAGCTCGGCCTCGGGCTCCTCGGTGACAAAGCGGATGTGGTTGCGGCCCATGGCGCCGGCGCCGATAACGGCAATGCGGACGGGGTTGAGCTCAGACATTTCGACTCCTTAAATACTGGTGACCGGTGGAATGCGACAAAGGGGCCGTCCCTTTGTCGCATCGGTAAAACTAGGCGGACTTCTTCTTGCTGTCGGAGACCATCATGTAGACGGTGAGCACGACGGCGATGGCGGCGATCACAATGGCGCCGTAGAAGGACTGCTGGTAGGCGGCGCTGCCGGCCTCGGCGTGATACAGCACGGCGGTGATGGGCTGGCTGATCCAGGTGGAAGCGGCATAACCCAAAAACATGATGCCGTAGTTGACACCGATGTTGCTGGTACCAAAGGCGCCACCGGTGAGCGGCGGGTAGATGACGAGCAGAGCGCCAAAGCTAAAGCCGAGCAGGGCGAGCGCCACAAAGAACATGCTCTGCGTAAAGCTCATCGACATGATGACGAGTGCGACGATGGTGACGACAAGGCTGATGAGCAGCGACTTGTAGGCACCGAGCTTGTCGATGATCTGGCCAAAGGACAGACGGCCGACCAGGTTGGCGCAGGTGTTGACGGAGACGACCACACCGCCGAGAGCGACGGCAGCGGCGCTCGTGGGGTCGGCGAAGAGCTGGACGGCGGCGATGGAGGCAACCTTGCCGACGAGCAGGGTGCCGGCGGTGGCGGCAAAGGCGAAGGTGATGATGAGGACCCAGAAGCGCGGGGTCTTGACCATCTCGCCCGGGGTGAGGTCGCCGAAGGTGCCAGCGTGGGCGCCGCCCTTGGGGGCCTCGAAGCCCTCGGGCAGCCAACCGGCCTCGGGGGCCTTCAGGAACAGGGCGGAGGCGGCGATTGTCACAAAGAAGATGACGCCGAGTGCCTTGAGGGCGCCGAAGATGCCAAGGCTCGGGATGAGCAGCGAGGCGAGCACTGGGGACAGCACAGCGGGGCCGGCGGTCGAAGCGGCCAGGGTGATGCCGGAGGCGAGACCCTTCTTGTCGATGAACCACTTCTGACCCGTGGTGAGCGCCGGGTTGTAGCCCAGGCCGTTGCCGACGGCGGCGACGAGCGAGAACCACAGGTAGAACTGCCACGGCTCGGTGACGGTGCCGGACATGAACCAGCCCACGCCGTAGCACACGGCGGCGGCGATCACGACGTTGCGGGGGCCGATCTTATCGGAGATGCGGCCGGCGAAGATGCCCGTCACGGCCATGATGGTCTGGAAGACGGGGAAGGCCCAGGTAAGGGCGCTGGACCACTCGGGGTAAACGGCGAGCAGGTTTTTGCTCACGACGGAATACAGCGCGATGGAGCTGATGAAGAACATGGTGACGCACGCGGCGGAAAGCACGACGGCGCGACCCTTGTTGGAGTTGGTGGAAGCCATTGGACTCTTTCTAATCGATACGGGGAAGGAGCGGGCGTGTCCGCGGGACCTCCCTGTCAGGTTGGTTTACTGGTCAGTCGGCTTGGCGACGCCGGACTCATCGGACCAGAGCTCGACACCCTTGTTCTTAAGGTAGTTGTCGGCATAGGCTCGGCGGCCGCCGGGCTTGGCGGTGAGGTCGCCCATCATGTTGGAGAAGCCGCCGTCGACCTTGATGGCGTCGCCGGTGGTAAAGTCCGAGCGCGTGGACGCCAGGAACATGACGGCGTTGGCGATATCGCTGACCTCGCCGATGCGGCGCGTGGCGATCAGACGGCTGCGGCTCTTTTCGACCTCGGGGTCGGCGTAGAAGTTGGCCGACATCGGGGTCTTAACGAAGCAGGGCTCGACGCAGTTGGAGCGGACGCCGTAGGGGCCCCACTCGGCGGCGAGCATCTTGGACATCATGTTGACGCCGGCCTTGGTGGAGCTGTACACGCCCGAGAACGTCTCGGGGGAGTGGCTGGCGACGGTCGAGATGTGCACCAGGCGGCCCTGGCCGGCCTTGATCATCTCGCGACCAAAGCGCTGCGAGGTGATGAAATAACCGGTGAGGTTGACGTTGAGCACCTGCTCCCAGTCGCTCAGCGGCAGGTCTTCCATAGCTGCGAAGCGCAGGATGCCGGCGGTGTTGACGAGAACGTCGACGCGACCGAAGTCGGCGATGGTGGCATCGACGGCGGCCTGAACCTCGGCCTCGTCGGTGGCGTTCATCTTGTAGCCCTCGGCGTGGATGCCAAATTCGGCAGCGAGGTCGGCGGCAGCGGCCTTGACCTTCTCCTCGTCCAGGTCGAGCATGACGACGTTGGCGCCATTGCGGGCGAACTCGCGGCAGATCTCGGCGCCCATACCGCCGAGCGCGCCAGTCACGGCGCAGACATCGCCCTCGAGCTTAAGCCAATTGCTCATAGGAACTTCCCTTCTTGTGCCTCCCGGTGGGCCGCTCCCATTAATCGACCCACGTGGTTTTCGCTGGTTATCGTATGCTTTGCATTTGCGCAGGTGAATTGCATATTTGTTAGAATAGCGTTAACCGTAGGTTTACACTGTGCGATGCAGATTATTCTCAATTGAGCGCGTGACCTGCGAAAACAACCCCCTGTGGCACCATGCGGTCACAGGCGCGAAAACGGGAGATTGACGTGTACGATCGACGACTTGAGGCCATATCGGCCGCCGCGGAGCTGGGAAGCTTCTCGCGTGCGGCGGCAAAATTGCGTGTGTCGACGCCGGCACTCGTCAAGCAGGTATCGGGTTTTGAGGCGGAGTTCGGTATTACGCTGTTCGAACGCTCGCACTCGGGCGTCAAGGTGACGCCGGCGGGCGCTCTGCTGGTGGACGACGCGCGCTCGATCATGCGGCAGTCCGAGGACGCGCTGCGCCGTGCCCGACGCGCGGCGGGCGATGGCGGTGCCGTGCGCCTGGGCGTGTCGATGATGTGCCCGGGGCGCCAGACGCTGTCGATGTGGACGGGTGTGCACGAGCTGGAGCCATCGTTGCGATTTGAGATCGTGCCGGTAAGCGACCTCTATGACGAGCGCGAATCCGTCATGCGCAGCCTCGGTCGAGAGGTTGATGTAGTGCAGTCGAGTTTTTCGACCCCACGCTGGGGCGACACTTGCCAAAAGCTCCGCATCGTCAACGTGCCGTTTTATATCGACCTGCCGCGCACGAGCCCGCTGGCGCGCAAGACACGCATTACGGTCGCCGACTTGGAGGGCATGCGCCTGCGCGTACTGCGCCACGGCAACGATGCCATGGACAGCCTGCGCATCGACCTGTTGGCCGACGGCGGTGTGGACGTGATCGATGCGGATAGCTTTGACTTCGCGCTCTTTAACGAGGCGGAGGAAAAGGGCGACGCGGTGCTCACCTGCGGCGCATGGTCGGGGGTGCACCCGGCCTTTGTGGGCGTGCCGTTCCTGTGCGGCCGTGAGGTACCGGTCTTTCTGCACTATCCGCTCGAGCCAACCCTCCAAGTACAAAAATTCGTCAACGCCATGGCCCAGCTTCTCAAGTAGCCAAAAGAGCCCCGTCCCAAATTAGCTACCCTTTGCTACGGTTTTAGCGGTTCTCGCGTTGCGGCCCGGCTGCCTCGGCTGCCTTTACGCGGTTCTTGTCGATGTACATGTTTTTGTCGGCCTGGGAAAAGAGTTCGCGCATGGTAGGCGGCTCGTCAAAATCACTGGAAAGCGCATAGCCCACCGCATAGCTGATGGGCATGTCGGGGTGAGCCTCGGAATACTCGTTCACGTTCGCACGAACCCGAGCGAGACAGGACTCCACGGCAGCTCGATCGGTATCCCGCAGCACCGCTATAAACTCATCGCCGCCGTCGCGACCCACAAAGCACGTCTCGGACGCCACACGCCCCAGCTGCTGGGCAAAAGAACGGATGTATTCGTCGCCTTTCTCGTGGCCGAAGTTGTTATTGACCGTATGCAGATTGTTAAGGTCGAAGACGCACACTGCAACGGGCGCCTCCGCGGAGACGGGCTGCTCCTGCCCCAAGATCTCCTCGCACTTGTTCTTGTTGGGCAGTCCCGTGGCTTCGTCGAGATAGACTTTGCTCTGCAGTTCGCGATTGAGCGCGGCAGTTCGCACCGCGCGAACAAGTTCAACCGCAAAGGTCGCCACCAAGCCCATGATGTCGATGATCACCAGGCCCTCGAGATAGTTTAGCGCCGACGCCTTCTCCTGAGAGTAGTCCTCTGCGAGTCGTGTAGCATCGTCGCAAATGCCAAAGAACTCCTCGCTCATGGCGATGATGTCAGTGTTCTCGTAGCCGACTTCGCGCACGCGGGCAATCTCGGCGCAAAGCTCATCAAAATAGTTTGCAAGCTCGGTCATCTTTGCCTGATACTCATCGTCGTCGAGACGGACGAGGTTGAGGTCGTCACTTCCGTAACGCAAACCGTTGATGTATGAATCCACGGCTTTGAGCAGGTCATCTTGAGGCTGGCCCGCATCCTCGAGCTTAACGATTCGCTGCGTGGTACCGCGCACCAGACCGGCGTAGTTGACCACGCGCGCCGTGCCCTGGATATCGGAGACGAGCAGCATAACATTGATGAAGAAGAAGATGAGAACTGCCGTGAGCACCATCATGAGCAGGCGCACCGCCTGGCTGGCCTTCTTGGCGACAGAAGTATTCACAAGTTCACTTCCTCAAATGGCAAAAGCGCAGGTGGCGCATAGCGTGCTGAAATTCATGGGTGGTTAACTCTACCATATAGGCCAGCAGCCTCAAACTGCAGCAGACACTCGTCCAAATTGGCGTGACGCCTGCCTTGTTGTTCTTGACCTGGCTGCGCTATCGGACATGCTTCTGGTCTTGGATCACCATGGGAAAGCTCATCCCGTTTTGTGCGTCTGGAGTGGGATGCGGCTTCCCAAAGGTGCCGTTAGGGGAAACTACATCCCGGTTTACCCCCTTGAAATGGGATGCCGTTTCCCGGAGGGGGTCCAGCGGGAAACGGCATCCCATTCTGGGTCCGAAAAGTGGGATACGGTTTCCGGCCGGCATGAAAAAAGCCTTCGCAGCTCGTGTGGCTGCGGAGGCTTTATTCGTTGCGGCGCATTGTGTTTGGGTCGCTGAGATGAGTCGATTTGCCCCGAAAGAGGAGGGCATTGACCTTAGGGTCATGCCCGACGAATGAGCGGCAAATCGGCCGTCTCGGCGGGCCGAACTACTCCAGCTCAAACGCTCCGGTGTAGAGCTGGTAGTAATACCCGCGCTTGGCGATCAGCTCGTCGTGGTTGCCACGCTCGATGATGCGGCCGTGGTCCAGGCAGATAATCGCGTCGGAGTTGCGCACGGTGGACAGGCGGTGCGCGATGACAAACGTCGTGCGGCCCTCCATGAGCTTGTCCATGCCCGCTTGTACGATAGCCTCGGTGCGGGTGTCAATGCTCGATGTGGCCTCGTCCAGAATCATTGCCGGCGGATCGGC
>UREZ01000064.1 GCA_900547025.1 uncultured Collinsella sp. | reverse complement strand
GAGGGCGACACCCTGACGCTGGAATGCTATTCCAACGAGGATTGCATCCTTTGGCTGACCCCGGTTGCGGAAATTTACGGATAAAAAAGCAGCATGCCGCTGCAAATGGCCCCCTCTGCGAGGGTAACTCCCCACACCGTGGGGAGATGTCGCGTAGCCAGCTCCCTCCCAGAGGGAGCCAAAAAGGTTACTTGAGGAGTATCTATGGTTTTCAATTCGGCACAATTTTTGTTGTTTCTGCCGTTGGCGGCGCTGGGGTATTTTGCGGTGCCCCAAAAGGCCCGGCGGCCCTGGCTGCTGCTGGCCTGCTATTTCTTCTATTTCTGCTGGAACCCGGCCCATGTCCCGGTGCTGGCTTTTGTTACCGCCGTAGGCTATCTCGGCGGCCGCCTACTGGAGGGCAAGCCCCGCAAGGGTGTGCTGGCGGCAGGCATCCTGCTGGCCTTGGCCCCGCTGATCGGGTTCAAATATCTGGGCTTTCTCACCAAATCCGTGCTGTCGGTGCTGGCGCATCTGGGCGTGCAGATTGCTCCGCCTGCGTTCGACTTCCTGCTGCCCATGGGCATCTCCTTTTACACGCTGCAGACTGTGGGCTACCTGGTGGATACCTACCGGGGCGAAAAGGCCGAGCATAATCTGCTGGATTTTGCGTTGTTTGTCGGTTTCTTCCCGCAGATGGTCTCCGGCCCCATCAGCCGGGGCAACAGGCTTTTGCCCCAGCTTTCGGCGGCCAAGCGCCCCGCCTTTGACGACCTGCGGGACGGTGTGCTGCTGCTAATCTGGGGTTACTTCCTCAAAATCGTGGTGGCGGACCGCGCCGCGCTGTTTGTGGCGGCAGTCTATGCACCGGAAAGCGAGTACGAGGGCTGGTTTTACATCGTGGCCACGCTGTTGTTCTGCCTGCAGCTCTACGGCGATTTCGGCGGCTGCTCGGTCATGGCTATGGGCACGGCCAAGATCTTGGGCATCGACCTCATCGACAACCGCCGCCTCATCACCCAGAGGATCTAGATTGTTGTAATCGGTGGTGGAATCTGCCATCTGCGCTGCTACTCGGCCTCTTCGGTATCCTTCGCATCGTCGGGCTCAACGGACTCGACGGGCACCGAGGTCACGTTGTCCTCGACCGAATCGACGATGTCGCGCACATGGGCCAGGAAGGCCGTGCGCTCGGGGGCGGTCATGACGCGGACCCGGGCAAGGATGAGCTCGTCAAGCACGCGCTGGGCCGCGGTCTCGCCCTGCATGCCCAAGCGCTCGGTCAGATCGGAGATGGTACCGCCGGCCTGCTCGAACATGTCGGACACACTGCGGGCGATATCGGGGGTGGTGGTGTCCTTGCGGACCTGCTCGCCCTTGGTGTTAAGGTCGTCGAGGACCTTCTTGCCGCCTTCGACAGCAACGGCGGCAGCGCCAAAGCCCACGTTAATGGCGCCGTTAACAAGCTGATCGAGTTTCATAACCATGGTTATCTCCAATCACAAACAACTGCATTGGCGTTCTTGTACCCAAGATTGAGCGAAAGCGACAAAGCGTTTTAGCGCTATTCGATCGACGGGAAATCTCTACCTCACGTTGTCATTCATCGCGAAAGAGTTCTTCATGGCGCAGCTCGTGGTGTAAAGCACCTTGCCCAGCAGGGCATCGGTCTCCACGCGAACACGCTCGGCAAAGGCCTCGTTGGCGCGTGCAAGCTCGGCAGGCACCTCGACCTCGGGCAGAGCGGCTACGGCAGCGTCGACGTCATGGATCTGCTTGTGGCCCATGCCACCGATCTTCTCCTGATAATCCTCGACCGCGCGGCCGCACTCATGGAAACGGACGTCGGCCAGGGCACCGATCAGGCGGTTGGCCCAGTAGAAGTTTTCGGACGTCACGCGAGCCTGCGTGTCGGCATAGTACTCGGGCATGGTCTCGACGTTGGCGTACAGCGGAACCAGCGCGTTAAACGAGTTGGAGCCAAAGGCCATCCACTGCACGGCGCGATAGGCCGGCTGCGCATAGGGGCGCAGCTGCAACACGGCGAGCTGGCTGTTGCGGTTGATGCCGATGGGGCGATAGGCGCCGCGCGTGGCGGGCATGCCCTTGCTGCCGTAGCAGTCGTACTCCGTGCCTTGGTAGTGGCTCGAAAGCACGTACTTGATGTCCTCGATGGTCACCTTGCGCTCGGGCACGCGGCTCCAGGGGATATCGTCGCTCTCGGGCGTGTAGTCGGCCTCGGGACCATCCCACACGTCGCTGGGGTTGAGGCAGCGCTGCATGTACCACGCGCGCGGCGTGTTGTAGACATGGTCGCTGTCGCTGTGCGAGCCAAAGGCCTCGCGCGGGTTAAAGACCGTCGCCGGACCGTCGCCCTCGACGCCCAGCGTCAGGTCCAGATGCCACTCGGCCATCCAGGAGCGCAGGTCGGCCGAGCACATGTGGTCGGTCTGGGCGCCCTCGGCGTCATCCAGGTCAAAGCTGTCGATACCCAGCTGGTTGGGCATGGTCACATAGGCGTCGTCAGGCACGCGCTTGGCAATCCAGTGGTGGCCGCCGATGGTCTCGAGCCACCAGATCTCGTCCACGTCGCTAAAGGCGATACCGTTGTTCTCGTAGGTGCCGTAGCGCTCGAGCAGGTCGCCCAAGATACGCACGCCGTCGCGGGCGGACTTGGCATACGGCAGCACCAGGGTCACCATGTCCTCCTCGCCCAAGCCACCGGACTGTGCCGGAACATATCCGTCCTCGCCCTCGTTGCCCTTGGCGGGCACATAGTCCACGAGCGGATCGGCACCGCGGACGCGCTCGTTGGTGGTGAGCGTCTCGGTTGCGGACATGCCAACATTGAGCTCGTTGAATCCGGCCTCGGCCCAGATACCGTGACCGGGAACGACGTCGGGGACGCTCGTGTAGCGCATGGGATTGTCGGGCAACTCAACGGTCAGGTGGCTCAGGACGCTCGTGTAGACACGCGGCTGCTCGTCGGGATGCACCACGCGCATGCGCTTGGGCTCAAACACCCCGTTGGACGAGTCCTCGTTGCGGGCGACCAGCGTCGACCCGTCGTAGCTCGCGTTCTTACCAACCAAAATCGTTGTGCACGGCATGCGCATCCTCCTTAAGCGAAGAAATCAAACGATAACAGTGTATCGCTTCGACACGAAAAGGGCGAAACCACGGCTTCGGCAGCCCCTGTGGGCAAAAACGCCTATTTCGATGCGCGCTCGGCCGCTTCGATCACGTGTTTGGCGAGAATCGCCGTTGTCACGGCGCCCACGCCGCCCGGCACGGGGGTGATGGCACCAACAACCGGCTCCGCGGCAACAAAATCGACGTCACCCACCAGCTTGCCAGCGTCCTCATCCCAGTTAATGCCCACATCAATGATCGTCTGGTCCTCGCGAACGGCATCCACGCCAATCGTGCGCGCGCGTCCAACGGCGGCAACCACAATGTCAGCAGCACAGCACTCGGCGGCAAGATCGCGCGTATGCGTATGGCACGTCGTCACGGTTGCGTTGCGCGCCGTAAGCATGGCGGCAACGGGGCGGCCAATTACCAGTGAGCGTCCGACCACGGCAACTTTGGCGCCGTCCAGCTCAACGCCGTAATGATCCAGCAAAGCAAGCACGGCTTCAGCTGTGCAGGGGGCAAAACCCTCGCCGCGCCCCGAAAGCGTGGTGAGCAGCGAAGCCGGCGTCATGGAGTCAACGTCCTTGGCGGGATCGAGCGCTGCGGCGACGGCGTTCTCGTCAAGGCCGGCGGGCAGCGGGCGGAACATCAGACAGCCATGAACAGCCGAATCGGCATTGATGTCCTCGACGGCCGTCAACAGCTCGTCCTGCGAAACATCGGCAGGAAGCAAAACGCGGCGAGCCTCAATGCCAACCTTCTCGCAGCGCTTGAGGGCACCGCGCTCGTAGGACAGGTCGTCCTCGCGCTCGCCCACACGAACGATGGCCAGCGTCGGTACAACACCGCGCTCGCGCAGGGCTGCACAGCGAGCAGCAAGTTCCTCGGTCAAAGCGCGAGCAACGGGAGCACCCTTCAGCAGTTCAGCCATGGCTATCCTCTCTTCCTTGCAGCGTCGGAGGCGCGGCGCGCCAGCGCATCGGCGCGCGGCAACCATGTGTCGAGCAACTCATCACACGCCGTCTCGAGCTCCTCAGCACGAACGCGATCTTTCATAGACGTGGTGTTCGCAAAGAGCGTCAAGCTCGCGCCCTGCATAGCGGCACGGCAGAACACGGCGCCGCACGCCACATCGGACAGCAGCTGACGCGAACCCTTGTCGGCCATGTCCTCGAGCAGCGCCAGCGCACGCCCGCAGGCATCCATAATGCGATACGGCGGCATAGCGGCCACATGCAGCGCATCCTGAATCGCGGTCGCTCGAGCCGGATCGTCACGCGGAATACCGTACGCCGTGGACACCTGCCCGTAGGCACGAACGTCCTCGGCGACCAGACCCACAAGTTCCTGCGCCAACTCATCCGCCTGGGCAAACGCGCGCGTCAGATCGTCTGCGCGATCGGCAAGCGCAGGATTTGTCGCCCCATAGCGAGCAACCATCCCGCAAAGCGAGGCGCCCAGTGCACCTACAAAGGCGCTCGCGCTACCGCCGCCGGGCACCGGCTCGCGTGCGGCAAGCGCCTCGGCAAACTCTCGACATGTTTTATCCATCATCTCTTGGCTCATACGCACGCACCTTCAAGTCATATACATCGGTCGGGTGGCAACCGCCGACCGACCGCATCAATCACATAATGGTGCTAAGTCTAGCCCATAAGTACATGAGCGTCAGCGCACCTGGCCATCGCGGATTTCTATGACGAACGATAGGCGTCGGCACCGCAAACATGGGACACATGGCCCACCTTTCGAGACTTCCGGACGTCAAAAACTGAGGCATATCTATAAACAAGGAACCTGTTGGGGCAACGCCCACGCACGCGCGCCCCATTAAATCAACGGGCACCTCACCCCGGGGAGGGCCGACAGCATCGGCCCTCCCCTCTTTTGCGACCGCACATATTGCCACTTGTCGGCGCAAATCCGGCCCTCAGAATGGGACACATGGCCCACCCTAGCGAGCCGTCCACGCGTACAGTAAAGACAGGTAATCCATGGGCGGTTACAGATCGAGGAGGACACGACCATGAAAAAGAAGGCCTTTGCGATTCTCACCCTCTGCATCAGTCTCTTTGCCGCAGTTGCCCTGGTGGGCTGCGGTGGCAGCGGCGGCGCTACCGGAAGTGGCGGTGGCGGTGGAGCAGAAAAGCCAGCCGTGGATATGAGGACCGACTTCATTTGGTTTAAGGTCGAGGTCCCCGAGGGCGTCGAGATCACCGACGTCGCAGGCGACACCGCCGACAGGGCCCAGTTTAAGTTCACCGAGAGCGAGCACGCCAGCGATCGCTTCATCCCCGTCTTCGACTCTGACAAGAACGCCGATGAACTGTTCGACTACGAGGCAAAGTGGAAGGCCAACTCCGGATGGACCGAGAGCGATCCCATTAAGTACAACGGCAAGACCTGGCGCAACGCCTACTTTACGCACTCGGGCGGCGTGACGACCGAGTACTTCACCGACGTTGACGGTGGCAGCGTGTATGTGCGCATCGACAACGTCGAGGAGCACAAGGACGCCGTCGAGACCATGATGAAGTCACTGGAGTTTGCCGACGACATCGCCAAGGCAAAGACCGAGGCCATGGACGTCAAGCTCGAGGATATCGAGATCAAGCGCTAAACGACTGGCGAGCGCAGCGGGAAACACGGGCGCAGTGCTAACAAGCGGCGGTACCCCAGCGCTTCGTACCCAGGGAGGGCCGGTAAACCGACCCTCCCTTTCTTATGCCGGTAGCCAACGAACGCGAGGATGCCGGACGCCGGAACCGCTCCAAATGTAGCAACAGTACGAAAACGACAAACACCCCAACACGTCCGCCCGCCGATTTATTGTGCCGCGCAGACAATTAAACCAGCATCTTTAAACATCTGAGCAGTATAGTGACCAAAACTATCGCATAACCGCACCCTGCGAATGGAGGAGTTATGACCGAATACCATGCCATCAGTCGCCGAGCGTTTACGCTGGGCCTAGGACTCGCAGCGCTGTCACCGCTGGCAAGCCTGCCCGAAACCGCGGCATTGGGCATTAGCCCGCGGGCAGCCTTTGCGGACGGCACGACCGGGCCAGCGGACAGCCTCAACAAGTTCGTCATTCGCCTTCGCCCCGCGGGCTATTTTCGCACCGCGAGCGTCAACCAAGACGGCAACGTTCGCGGCAACGTCTGCCACCTGTTTAACGACGGCACGTCCAGCAAGCTCATCCTTGAGAACGTAACGACCAAGAATGACGATACAAACTGGTATGCCATCCGTACCTTGCTCAATTTCGAAGAGCACAAGAAGACGGGCTACAGCATTTGGTCGGTCGACGGCGACTCGGATAAAGATGGAAAGGTCATCCACGTATGGAGTGGAGAGTATGACAACAAGCCCAGCCGCGCTTTTGCGTTCGAGCGTCAATCAAACGGAGCCTATATCATCCGAGACCGCACGGTCGAGAAAGAAACCGAGAAAAAAGACATTAAGTACCTGGCAATAGAATCGAACGGCAAAGACCAGGACAACAACAAGATCTGCCATAAGAGTGAGAGCATTCCGTGGGAGCTCGAACTTATCGGTTACGACATGGGCAAGACCAATGCCACGGTTAGCAGCCTCGACTGGATCACATACAGCAGCTACGTCGATGGGCCATGTTGGATGAGCCACGTCGACGACACCAAGTACCTCGACGAGCTGAGCATCCCGGGCACGCACGATTCGGGCACCTGCAGCGTGGACAACGACACCGAGCCTCAAACCTCGCAAGTAAAATGCCAGCAGGATTACATCCCCACGCAGCTGCTCGAAGGTATTCGCTATTTTGACATCCGGCTCGGAAAGGGCGATGACCCCGGCATCGACCACGGAGGTTTCTATCTGTTTAAAAAAGACGGGAACTTTTTGCATCTTTCCCATGTCATAGGCTACTTCAAAACGTTTTTGAAGGAAAACCCGACAGAGACGCTCATCATGCTCGTGTCGCGCGGCAATGACGAGGCCACCGATGAGGGTATTACGACGGCTTTCGCCAAGGTTTTGGACGAGAACCCCGAGCTGTTCTACACATCGAGCCGCGTCCCCACGCTAGGCAAGGTGCGCGGAAAGATCGTCCTGCTACGTCGATTTAGGCTCGCCGGCAACAGTGTAAGCGGCCACACGTGGGGCCTCGACCTTACCCAATGGGACGAGAAGGCCAAGGCCCACTCCGACAGCACTACCATGTGTCTTGTCCAAGACGCGCGGGGCTTTGAGGAGACCGACGATGCCGGCACCAAAGAACCCTATTGCACCAAGGTATACGCCCAGGACAAGTACAAACTCTCGGGAACCGACAAGCTTATCTGGGTCGATAATGCGCTGAAGGAAACGACCGGACGCGCGCGCAACACGGTTGACGTCAAGGACGCTGACGGGGCCATGATGCAAGTCCAGGAGCGTTGCTGGTCTATCAACTACACCAGCTGCACGGGCTTGTCGCACGGAGGCAATCCTTTTACCTCGGCACGAGTAGTCAACGAGCATCTGTATAAGAGCCCGTACATCAATCCCAGCGGCATCGAGGATACAAAGTCAGATTACCTCAAGCACATTGGCATCATCGCGTCCGATTTTGTTGACGCGGCACTAGCCCGGAGCATCTACCAGCGCAATTACAACGCGGATCACAAGCCGACAGTTTCGTGCTGCCTCCCGACCCGCATGCGCATGACGTATGGCGACTCGCTGAGCGATGCCTCACTCCAGGATGGCAAGACCGTTGGCGAGGGCCATTTCCGCCTCGTCGACAGCAATATCGTTCTTAACGTGGCAGCCTCGGGCCGCGCATTTGCCATCGAATACGTGGATGTCGACGCCCTAGGCAACGAGACCGTTACGGGACTGCAAGGTTCCGTGCCCATCGATATCGATCCGCGCGCGCTAACGCCTCATTTTGAGGGGCTCGAAGGCCTTAAGGCCGGCGAGGATGTGCGTGCTAAGATTGCGGCATCGCTTGAGGGCAAGCTCGAAAACGATGCCTGCACGGCCCAGCTCGAGTTTGTGCACGACGCGAACGGCGCTCCGGGCACAGCAATGGCCGAGGGCGAAACATTTGCCACAGGAACGTACTGGGTGCGTGTGAACGGTCTCTTGGGCGACGCGGCGCAGAACTACACGCTCGCCAGCGACGGAGCCGCAAGCTTTACCGTAGCGGCCTCGGGCAGCGCGGCCGGTGCCGGCACCGACGGTGGCACGGGCTCCAACGAAGGCAACACCAACAAGAACGGTAAGGGCAACAAGAGCAAGAGCTCGGGCGAAAAGCTCGCCAACACGGGCGACGGCTCCGGCATTGCCGCCGGGCTCGCTGCCGCCGCCGTGGCGACAACGGTCGCCGGCGCGGCAATGCTTGCCACCGACCGTGAAAACGCTGAGGACGTTGTCGAATAAGACAGCTGAACTTTGGGCGCATGAACTCGATTAGGGGTGCAGAATATCGTTCTGCACCCCGTTTTTAACCTTGGCCCGAACGCCGACGTCGGCTACATCACCATGTTCAACGCGTTCACGAATTCCTGGGCCTTCGCACGGCTACTCAGACTAAAAACGCAAGCGGTCAACAGCCTGTTGCGCAGGAAGACGTCGCGGCCTTTGATTCTGTTGACACCCGTGATGTCCTTAAGGTAAACGATCTCGGTATGCTTGCCACCGAACGTGCCTTTCTTGAGCACCTCGATACGGTTAGGGTAGATCTTGACGTCTTTAAACCTGCCCGAACCTTTGTCCTGAAACAGCAAGGTGTTGTTGTCCATGCGCGTCACTCCCGTGGGGTTCGCTAAAACTGCCTCTATGGTCACATTTTAGCCGTCCCAAACTGCCACGCGAAGGCGCCCGGAAGGCATCGCGATTCGTGTCCGCGCGAGGCTTTAAACTAAATGCAATATAGATGCACTTCTCAAGAGGAAGGCTGGCGACAGTGATGGGTGAACTGGTAAACCGCGGAGAAATGGCAATTGTGCCCGAAGGTTTTTACAAGCAGGTTTCCTCGATTCTCAATGCCGCTCGCGACAAGGCCTATACCGCCGTTAACTTTGCGATGGTCGAAGCGTATTGGGAGATCGGCAAGAGCATTGTTGAGGAGCAGGGCGGAGAAGAGCGCGCCAGGTATGGAGAGGCGCCGCTCAAGGCCCTCGCAATCAGACTTACCAAGGATTTTGGCAAAGGCTTTGAGGCGAGGGAACTGCGCAAAATGCGCCAGCTATATCTCGTATTCCCAATTCGGGACTCACTGCGTCCCGAATTGAGCTGGACACATTACCGCAGGTTGATGCGCATTTCCGATCCCGAAGCCCGCACTTGGTACATGAACGAATGCGCCGACTCTCGCTGGAGCACGCGCCAGCTCGAGCGCCAAATCAACACCATGTTCCGCGAGCGTCTACTCGCCAGCAAGGACAAAGAGACCGTCGCTCAGGAAATCCAAAAGAGTGCCCCGGCTCGTCGACCCGAGGACATCATTCGCGATCCATATGTACTGGAGTTTTTAGGCTTCTCGGACGATACTGCGTTTCGCGAGAGCGATCTAGAGCAGGCACTCATCACACATCTCCAGAAGTTTCTGCTAGAGCTTGGCCGCGGCTTCGCTTTTGAGGCGCGCCAAAAGCGTATCACCTTCGATGGGCGCCACTTCTATATTGACCTCGTGTTTTACAACTATCTGATGCGCTGTTTCGTTCTCATCGACCTTAAGACTGATGATCTCACGCATCAGGACTTGGGCCAGATGCAAATGTACGTGAACTACTACACGCGCGAGCTCATGAATGAAGGCGACAACCCGCCCATAGGCATTGTTCTCTGCGCAGACAAAAGCAATTCGATTGTCGAATACACGCTGCCCAAAGACAACGACCAAGTGTTTGCCGCCAAATATCTGCCGTATCTTCCAAGCAAGGAGGAGCTGGCACGCGAGCTGAGCGCCGAGTACCGCGCCATCAACGAAGCGACGAACGTCGAGGCGTAAGGGCAACAGCACAGTACGGCCGACACCGCCGCAGCCGTCGCAGGCATACTCACGGTTGTGACGCACACTACGGAACAATACCGGTCATGGACGCCGGCGACGACATCCTAGCCGTGGCTGGCAAGCGTGACCCGACAGGTAAAAACGCGACCTTCGTCTGATGTGGGCCCATTGGCTGCCACAGAAAAGGGCCGGTTGCAGCCGGCCCTTTAGACGATAATACCTGCGTTGCCCGCGCTTCCGAAGTGTGACTAGCTGAGGAGCGGGTTCCGCGGCACAACTTGATTTTACCCAGCGGGGTGGCTCTTGTGCAGCCGCTCCACCGTTTATTTACATCCACTTCCCGTTAATCGACTGGACAGCAGCTCGCGCTCCCCTACTTCCCAAAGATCGCGGCGAACAAGCCCTTGCGTTTGGGCTTTTCTTCTCGGTAGGAGCCCTCGGCTGCGGCCGCCACCTGCTGCGGTTGCTC
>UREZ01000063.1 GCA_900547025.1 uncultured Collinsella sp. | reverse complement strand
CACTGCGGCAAGCCGGCGGCGGGTAAACTCCTTAAGATCGTCGTCCTCCGCCGTCGTCGTGGTCATGAGCCGCGCGGTCTCGGCGGCGGCAGACTCCATGACCGCGCGCGTATAAAGCAGGCACACCGGTTGCAGTGCGAGAAGGATGAGCGTCAGAAACGTCGGCAGCAAAAAAGCAGCCTCGACCGTAGACTGCGCCCGGTCCTCGCGCGCGATATCAATACAACGCAATGTCCTTAGCGCCCGCGGCGGCGTCGATAACCGACATCGAGGCAACGCCATGGGATGCCGCCCGCTCAACCAGCGCCGCCAAGCGTCCATCGGTGCCAGCACGCCAAAGTCCCGCAATCGCCAGCACGATCGATAGCAGCGCCACCGTGACGATGGCGTATTCCACAGTCGCTTGGGCAACCTCTTCACGCAGAACGTCATGCATTTCACGATCCCTCCTTCGAGCTTATTGTTTGCGGGACCAGGCGCACCGCGCGCAGACGACACGAAGCATCGCCAGCATCCGCGGCAACCGTCACCATATCGACCCAGCCGCGCCCATCGCGCACAATGGCGCCCCATACGTTGCCCTTAATATCGAGATAGCCGCTCAGGGCGAGCTGGGCCGTTGGCACCTCGCGGTAGGCGCGTAACATATCCGCCGCTGCCTCGGTCATCGGTCGGTCCTCGGACCATGCAAGCCGGACCGCAATCGCGTTGTCCTCAGGCGAATCCGTCGCAGTGCCAGACCGTTTGCCGAGCGTCCGCAGAAAGGTTTGCGCCGTGACAGCGACATCCGAATCGTCCGCATCTCGCATCTCATCTTTTTGAGACGCCACCACCGAATCTGAACCCGAATCGAAGGCGGCCCCAGGACGCTGCTGCCGCGCGGCGTTAAGCCCCCAAAGCACCGCCGCTATCGCCACGGTCAGGCAAGCAAACACCAGCAGCACCCCGATGGGGCGCTCGCCCTCTACAGGCTGTTGATGCCCTCGCTGATAGCGTTCCATAGATCTTGGACCTTGCCTTTAAATGCAACGATGGCAATAATCGCGATCACCACGAGCACGCCCACCAAAATGGCGTACTCGGTGGTACCCTGCGCGCTCTCCTCCTGCAACAGTTCCTTGGCATGCTGGCGAGCGCGGATCGCCCGGCAAAAAGCCCAGTTCCAAGCCTTGTCAGCAACTTCGACCATCGTGTTCATGTATTCCTCCCTACATCATCCCGCCTGCTCCCAGCAGCGGGCCCAATATGGACAGAAGCAACGCCGGCAAGATGAGCGTGCCGGTGGGAATCAGCAGCTTGACGGGCGCACGCTCAATCTCGCGCTCGACCGCGGCGCGATGAGCCGCACGGATCTCGCGACTTTGAGCGGCCAGCGTCTCGGCAAGTGGGGCACCCAGGGCGAGCGCCTGCCCCACCGTGATGGCAAAGGTCTCGAGCGCTCGCACGTCCAGGTCGCGCGCGGCGGCCAACAACTCGTCCTCACGCGTGCCCACGCCCACCTGCCACGCCATGCAGGCCCGCTCAAGGCGAAGAGCCAGCACTGACCGGCGGTTGGCGCAGAAAATCTCAAGCGCCGCATCAAACGAAAGACCGGCCGAAAGACCCAAGCGCACAACATCGATCATCTCGGACACTTCGCCGAGCGACACTCGCGCCGGGCCGCCCGCTCCAACCGCGCCCTTCACTCGCGCGATCAGGGCATCGACCACCGAACGACCCGCGACAGCGATCAGCACCGCCTCGCGCTTGCAGGCCCCTGCGATCTTGCGTGCATCCGCCCGATCCAAACCCGTCGCGACAAATACACTCAGGGCGCACAGGCAAGCCGCAACTGCAACCGGGACGCTCATAGCTCCACCCGCATAATGCGTCGGATAACCACCAGGGCAACGGCGTTGAGGGCAAGACCCAGCACCATAGCGCCCGCGCCGGCAGGCGTCGCAAGACCGCGACGAAAATCTGCCGAAAGCAGCGCCAACACCGCGCACATGCCCGCCGGCATCGCCGCGACCATATGCGCAGACATGCGAGCCTGCGACGTCTTAACATCCAGGCGGCGCTTGAGCTCAATGCGCTCCCCCACCATGCTCGACGCCTCGGACAGTAAGTCGGCAAGCGGAGCGCCAGTGCGCTGTGACACCTTAAGCGCCAAGGTCACAAGCGAAAGACCGGGGGCGTCGATGCGCACGAGCAAGTCATCGAGCGCGTCGGTCGCCGAGATGCCGCAATCGATCGCCGCCGCTACCCGCAAAAACTCGGTATGTACCGGCTCTTGCGCATGAGCGCCCACAAAGCGCATGCCCTGGGCCAGCGAATGTCCCGAGGCAAGCGACATGGAAAGTGCGGTAAACGCCTCGGGCATGGCCTCTTCTGCATCGTGTTGCTCGCGCCGGCTCTCAAAGCCATCCCGAGCGGCGCCAACGGCAATCGGAGCAACAAGTCCCAAGGCAAATCCGAGGGGCGATAACGACACCATCGTTAGTAAAACGCAGCAGACACCGCTCGATAGCAGCAGAAACGCCAAACGCCCCGAAGCATCTTCAATCACGAGACCAAGGCGATACGCCGGAGCCAGCGATGCCCACGAATGGGCTATCTTTTTCAGCAGATCGTTTTCCACCAGCTCACGCGGCAGCTTCTCTGCCACCGCCTCGAGCGCCTGACGCGCCAGCTCCGCCGGCGGCACCCGCGGCACACGAGGTTCCGCCCCGCACGCCGTCGCAACAGAAAACCCTGCCAAACCCCCTACGACGAGGGGCACAGCGACCTCCATTCGTCCACCTCCTCTTGTGTGAGCGTCCCCGACCGCAGGCCTTCTGCGATAAACGGCGGCTCGCGGTCAAGCGTCCAGGTGCGCTCGGCGGCATCGAAAGTCACATAGCGCTCGAGCTCTACACCGCCCGACGCGGCGCGACGCACCCCCGAATACGAGGAGACGAAGCGCCTGCCATCGGCGTGGCGCTCGGACATCACGATGCCGTCGAGCGCCATGGCAATCTGTTCCTCGATGAGCTCGCTCGGCAGATCGATGCCATAACGTGCAAGCAACGTCAGACGCACCACGGTCTCCTGCTCGGAACCCGCATGAAGCGTGGTGAGCGACCCGTCGTGGCCCGTGTTCATGGCCTGCAACATGTCGCAGCACTCGGCACCGCGCACCTCGCCCACCACGATGCGGTCGGGGCGCATGCGCAGGGCATTGGTCACCAGGTCGCGGATCGTCACCGCGCCCTCGCCCTCAATTGAAGCCTCGCGCGCCTCTAGGCGCACCACGTGCGGATGATGCGCAAACTTGAGCTCAGCAGAGTCCTCGATCGTCACGATGCGCTCGCCGGTGGAGATCTCGCATGACAACGCGTTGAGCAGGGTGGTCTTACCAGATCCCGTGCCTCCCGCAACCGCCAGGTCCTGTCGCAGCGACACCGCGCACGACAGCAGCTGCGCATACCAAAGCGGCAGCGACCCCAGCCCCACAAGCTCGTCCAGCGAGCAGATACGGTCCGAGAACTTTCGGATGGTGAGAATCGGTCCGTCAATCGCCACAGGCGGAATCACCGCGTTGACGCGATAGCCCGTTTTGAGGCGGGCGTTGACGATGGGTCTGCGCTCGTCGATACGGCGGCCAAGTGGCGAGATGATGCGGTCGATAAGCACCCGGATCTGCTCATCATCCTCAAACGCATGCTCGATGGGGTACAAGACGCCGCCGCGTTCAAAGAAAGCCGAGCGGCAGCCGTTGATCATGATTTCGGTAACGGTGTCGTCCTCGATGAGCGGCTGCAACGGCCCCAAGCCCACCACGTCATCCAAAATCTCGTCGATGATGGTCTCGCGCTCGGGCGTCGCGAGATCGGTCGGCTCCTCAACATTGAGCGCCGCCTCCACCGCGGGACGCAATTCCGAGCGGGCAAGTACCGGGTCGATATAGGCGCTGATACGCGCCACTTCGTCGTAACCCATGCGGTCCATCACGGCGCGCTTAGTGCGTCGTTTCACCGCGCGGCGACGCCCCGCATCTACAGGAGCTGCCGCCGCTGCAGCGCCGGCAGCCTTAATCCTCGTTTGCAGGCTCATCGCTGATCACCCTCGCGCGACCAGGGAAGGCGGATACGCGGGCGTTCGGTACGCGTTGCACGGTCGGCGACTATATCGCTCCAAGGGCCGACGGCGCACCCCAGTTCCACGAGCATCTCGCGCGTGGCCTCGCGCACGCTGGTCGCAAAAGCGCTCGTCTGACCCACTGCCTCGTCGGCGCGCCCAAACGCCATGAGCGCGGCGAGATCCTGTCCGCCATCGGCGATACGAATCTTGGAGCTCAACGCACAGGCAATCTCAAAGCGCATGGCGACGTCCTCGTCTGCCCCGCGCGCACCGAACCGGTTGAACACGGCGCTCATGCGCGTGCGCGGCACACCTACTCGACTTGCCAGTTTAATGACGCGCGACGCCGATGTCGCGGACGACACCGCCGCATCGCCAACGACCAGGCAACGGTCGCTCGCCGCCACCGCAGCCGCCACGGCATCGCCCCAAAAGACCGAGGTATCGATAAAGACCACGTCGGATTCGCGACGCAGGACATCAAGCAGCAGCTCCACCGGACGTGCCATGAGCTCGGCTTGCTCGGGCGCCGCAACGGGACCCCAGAGCGTAACGCCCGGCGCCACGCGCATCGATGCGGCCACGATATCCGGCTCGGCAAGCGCGCCCGCCACCGACGGCTCGATAAGTGCCGCCATATCGCGCGGAGCATCGACGCCTAACAAGTCGTAAAGGTTTCCAAACATCAGGTCCAGGTCGAGCACGGCGGCACGCAAGCCCAACAGCGACGATGCGTGTGCCATGGTGGCAACGATCGTCGACTTGCCGCAACCGCCCGAACCCGAAATGGCGCAGATGACCGGAGCTCGATGCGGCGGAGCGGCAGCGTCTGCCGGCGGCATCGGAGGCGGCGGAGCGGGCGTCGGTGACAGCGTCCCCGTCTCCCCTGCCGCAACCACACGCTGCGTCCAAGCCGGCATGGCGGCTTGTTCGGTCTGCGAGGCAGGCTCGTTCTGTGCAATCTGCTCATGCCGCATCAGCGACAACTCGCCGCACCCGGCAAAGCCCTCAACTTCGTCGAGTTCATCCGCCAGATTCACGCCGTGCACGTATCCCATATCTACAGCCGGGGAGTCGCCAGCATGCTGCGCCGGCCCTCCAGCGTCATCGTATACAAGGGGGTTCCGGGGGCGCCGACCATGCTCGGCTTCCGCTTTTCCATAATCATCAACACGCGGGCCTCTTGTAGCGCGAGGCGCCCCGGGTTCCCTATCAACAAAAGCATCGGGCTCAATCGTCATGTGCCGATCGGAATCAACCGCTCCCTCGCCCGCGCGCCCGTTGCCGCATATACTGTGCGCAGCGATGACCTCGGTCGCCCCCGCGCGAAACAGCCCCTCGATATCCGACGGATCGAGCGCTTCTATCAACACGACCACGCGACTCACGCGGCCTTCGGCCGTCAGGCGCGCAACAGTCTTGCGCACATCTTCGGTATCAAACAGAGACGCCGCGATGATGGCAGCCCCGCGGCGCGACGGAAACGCCCGAGCCATGGAAATCAGCCCGTCCAGGTCACCCACGCGAAGCACCTGTGCACCCGCATCACGGCCCTCGACTTCCCGCTGCAACAGCCCGTAATCGCCGCACGCGCAGCACGCAAGCCAGATCGCCTTCATCACTCGTCGCCTCCGCTCTTTTTGCCGCGCGCCGTGGCGGGAATCGTCAAGCTGACCGTTCCCTTGCCCGAGGCTCCCAGCAGTTCCTTGACGTCTTCGGGGTCAGCCGCCAGCGTCACCCATTCGATCTTGCCCTCGCGCGTGGCACCGGAATCCTCACTGGTATCGATCACGTGCGCGCCGCATAGCCGATCGGTTACGCCGTCTTTTTGCACATACACATCCACGTAGCTGCCCACGCCCGTGGCGCCGCCGACCGAGTGCTCGGCATCGACCGCCACCGAAACGGCGACCTTGCCCTTAGGCACCTCGAGCTTGTGGCTCTCGGCCTTGGTGTAGACATTGCAGATCACGGCGTTTTTGGGAATACGCGAAGTCGTCACGTCGCCGCGCACCTGGCGCAGCTCGGTCGCCGCGTCACGCGGCAGCAGACTTGTCAGCCATTCCTGGGTTATGACATTGGTCTCATCGAGGGTCTCGCCCACATCGATATCGCGCGCCGCGACGCATACCTCGACGCGATCGTCACCGTACTTGGCCAAGGTCTCAGCCTGGACCTGTTCGGCTTGCGAGCGGATCGACGAGCCGTAAACCATGCAGAGCAGAGCAGCGAGCACGCCCGCGACCAGACTGATGGCGATGCGCTTGCTCTTGTTCACGGCCGCTCCTCTCATGGCAGTGCCGGGCGAATGCCCGTACCACCATTGTCTGGGCGGTCAGAGTGCAAAGCAGCGCAATCGCGATCTTGGTTTTCGATGTCAAACCAATCGCTGACCAAAAGCTGACCAGCCCGTCAAGCTCGTGGCAAGGTTTTGGTCAGTACGTCAGCAAACTGCATGTTTCGAGGCTTTTCCGCAGCAAAAAAGCCGTCTCCCGAACAGTTGGGAGACGGCTGTCATAGGAAAAATCAATTACAGATGGACATCGGGATCGAGCATTTGAGCACTCACGCGCATGGATGACGCCAGGTTTTGGAACGTTTCCAAACGCAGGCTGTCGATCTGCCCGGCGTCCTCGGCCTCGCGAACGGCACAACCCGGCTCATGGGTATGCGTGCAATCGCCAAACCGGCACGCACGCGATGCCTCGACAATCTCGGGGAAGGCGCGCGCCAGACCCCGCTCGTGACCCACGAGCGGTAGGCTGCGTAGGCCCGGGGCATCGGCGATCACGCCGGCGTCGCCCGGTAGCGCCACCATCACGCGCGCGACGGTAGTGTGACGGCCCTGGTCGTCGCGTTCGCGCACACCGCCGGTCGCCAACGCATCGTGGCCCAGCAGCGCATTGAGCAGCGTCGACTTGCCGGCACCCGATTCGCCCAAAATCATGGCACAGCTCCCGGCGGGCACGCAGGCGCGTACCTCGTCCAGGCCGCGGCCCTCGGCAGAGGACGTCACGATTACGCGCACGTCCGGACCCACCAGGCGGCGCACGCGGTCCAGATCGCGCTCGAGCTCCTCGGCATCGCAGCGATCAGCTTTGGTGAGCACCACCACCGGTTCGGCATCGCAGTCGAGCGCCAACACCAGCGAGCGCGCCACGCGGTCGAGCAGCACCTCACCGGCACCGAGCGCCTGCACGATTAGCACGCTATCCGTACGAGCTTTGAGCGTTGGCGCGGCAGCACGCACTCAATCACGCCCATATCGTGCCCGGGAGCGCGGCGCACCGCCACACGGTCGCCCACGGCAGGCAACAGGACCTCGTCCTCGCCGCGCGACTTGGCAAACCCCACGGCATGCTCGGCGCGGAAGGTGTCGTCGGCAGTCGCCACCAGCGGAAACCCGCGATCCAAGCGCACCACGGCACCCAGCCGCATCTGCTCGGGCTCCTCGGCATGTGCGCAGAAATCATCAAAGGCAGCCTGCTGGGCTTCATCGACCGGCAGGTCATCAAACGCCGGAACGTCCTGCAGCGCATCGAGTCCCGGCACGCTCGCCAGCAGCTCCTCGGCAGACGCGGGGGCCTCGGTCGCAAGCTTCCGACGACGATCGCGCTTAGCCCGCGCCCCCGTCGTCTTTTTCTTCGCCTTAGCCTTAGCCTTGCCCACAAGCGCCTCCCAGCACCACAAATCACAACTGAGCAGGTATTTTAAATCAAAAAGAGCTGGCCGGGCAAAGCCCTAAATCAAAAAGAGCCGGTCGAGCAAACGCTCGATCGGCTCACAAACTATCCCTCAGCTTACGGTCCCGAGAGGTTGTCCGAAGGCCCGACCGCCGAGAGGGGTTTCTTCTGAGCGATCCCGCAGCGCGAAGCGCGAGGACCAGTGAGGGAGAAAGGGCGTGGGGCGGGCCCGGACGAGTACGCTACTCTTTCTCCACAGCGCGCATGATCGCCTTGTAGATCTCCATCAGCGGGATGATCAGGAAGGCCAGGCCCAGCGCGGCAAGAACGCCCTTGAGCTCAAGCGTCACAGGACCAAAGAACATCTCGGCAAGCGTCGGCTGCACGGTCACGATCACCGTCAGCACCAGTGCCAGCGCGGCGGAAGCCCACAGCCACTTGTTCTGCTTCTTCATGGTGAACAGCGACGCACGACGGCTGCGCATATTGAAGCAGTGGAAAATCTCGACCATGTTGAGCGTGATGAACGCCATCATCACGCCTTCCTCGTCGGCATTGCCGGCGATCATATCGGCGATGTGGATGTAGCCCATGTCAAAGTACACGCCCACAAAGAAGCTCGCCAGCACCAGCACGGTGATGATTAGGCCCTGGACCACGCAGTCCAGACCCATATGTCCGGCAAAGACACCGTCCTTGGCGTTGCGCGGCTTGCGCTTCATGATGTCGCCCTCGGCATCCTCCATGCCCAGCGCGAGCGCGGGGAAGCAGTCGGTGACCAGGTTCACCCACAGCAGCTGCACCGGCTGAAAGATGGTAAAGCCGATGAGCGTGGCGATAAACACCGAGAACACCTCGGCAAGGTTGGCCGAAAGCAGGAACTGGATGACCTTGCGGATGTTGTCGTAGATGCGACGGCCCTCTTCGCAGGCACCGATGATGGTGGCGAAGTTGTCGTCGGCAAGCACCATGTCGGCAACGTTCTTGGTGACGTCGGTGCCGGTGATACCCATACCGACGCCGATGTCGGCGCGCTTGATGGACGGGGCGTCGTTGACGCCGTCGCCCGTCATGGCCACGATCTGGTCACGCGACTTCCAAGCCTCGACGATGCGTGTCTTGTGCTCGGGTTGGACGCGGGCGTACACGCCGTAGTCCTCGATGTGCGCGTCGAGCTCCTCGTCGCTCATGCGATCGAGGTCGGCACCGGTGATGGCATGGCTGCGATCGGTGACGATGCCCAGCTGCTTGGCGATGGCCACGGCGGTGTCGATGTGGTCGCCCGTAATCATGACGGTGCGGATACCGGCGTCGTGCGCCTCGCGGATGGCGTCGGCGACCTCGGGGCGGACCGGGTCAATCATGCCGGACAGGCCGCAGAAGACCAGGTCATGCTCGAGCGCGGCGGGGCTGCAGTCGGCCGGGACCTCGGTGTAGGTGCGGCTCGCCAGCGCCAGCACGCGCAGGGCCTCGTCGGCCATGGCCTTGTTGGCGGCCACGAGCTCGGCGCGACGCTCCTCGGTCAGGGGGACAACCTTGTCGCCGTCGTAGATATGGGTACACAGGCCGATCACCACGTCGGGCGCGCCCTTGGTGTACTGCTCGTACTCGCCGTCCAGGGTCTCGACGACCACGGACATCATCTTGCGGCCCGAGTCAAACGGGGCCTCGCCCACGCGCGGATGCTCGGCAGTCAGGCCAGTGAGCCCCGCCTTGCCGGCATCGTTGACGAGCGCACACTCGGTCGGCTCGCCCACGGCCTCGCCCAGCTCCTCGTCCCACTGGGCATCGGAGCACAGAGCCATGCCGGCCAGGAACTTCTCCTTAGGCGCGGCGAGCTCGTGCTTGACGACGGTCATCTTGTTTTGGGTAAGGGTACCGGTCTTGTCGGAGCAGATGGTCTGCGTGCAGCCGAGAGTCTCGACGGCAGAGAGCTTGCGGATGATTGCCTGACGCTTGGCCATCTTGGTCACGCCAAGCGACAGCACGATGGTCACGACGGCGACCAGGCCCTCGGGGATGGCAGCGACGGCGAGCGAGACGGCGACCATAAAGGTATCGAGCAGGGCGGTCGGGTCGGTAAGAACGTTGCCCACGCCGTGGCGGATGATATCGACGCCAAAGATAACGACGCAGATGACGATAACCATGATGGTGAGGATGCGGCTGAGCTCGGCAAGCTTCACCTGCAGCGGCGTGAGCTCTTCCTTGGCCTCGGCCAGGGCGCCGGCGATCTTACCCATCTCGGTGTTCATGCCGGTGCCGACCACGACGGCGCGGCCGCGGCCGTATACCACGGTGGAACCCATGTAGCACATGTTCTTGCGGTCGCCGAGCGGCACGTCGTCGGTGCCGGCGGCGAGCTCAATCACGTTGGCATGCTTCTCGACGGGCACGGACTCGCCGGTAAGGGCGGCCTCCTCGATCTTCATCGTGGCGCTCTCGAGGACGCGGCAGTCGGCCGGGACGGAGTCGCCCGCCTCGAGCATGATCACGTCGCCGGGCACGAGCTCGGCGCTCGGCAGATGCACGAGCTTGCCGTCGCGCAGCACCTTGGACTGCGCCGCGCTCATCTCCTGCAGGGCCTCGAGGGCCTCCTCGCTCTTGGCTTCCTGGACCACGCCCAGCACCGAGTTGACGATAACGACGAACATGATGATGGCGACATCGGCAAAGTCCGCCTCGCCCTTGACCATGCCCGTGAGCGCGCTGATGACGGCGGCAACGATCAGCATGATGACCATGGGGTCTGCCATCTGCTCAAAGAAGCGCTTCCACAGCGGCGTCTTCTCGGCTTCCTCGAGCTTGTTAGGGCCTGTCTTGGCAAGACGCGACGACGCCTCGCCGTTGCTCAGGCCAAGGTTCTCATCGACACCTTGGTCGCTGAGCACCTCCGCCGCGGCGGACAGGTATTCCTTTTGCATATAGAGTCCCCTCCTGGGATTCGGGCCACTCAGCAGATTGATGCCCGATCATAATTCCCAGGAGAAGGGCAAGGGCTCATCAAGGCTGCCGTGCTGAGCGGCAGTTGATAGTGGAGCTATGGTACCCCAAAGCGGCGGGTCTAGCCAAAACAATCCATTTGGAAATAGGGTCCGTTCGCAACCCTTGAATATCAACTTCATCCGAACACCTCCCATATTCATCCGTACATGTACGGA
>UREZ01000062.1 GCA_900547025.1 uncultured Collinsella sp. | reverse complement strand
AATGCGTCTGCCGCCGCTTTTGAGTTGCCCCGCGCGCATTTCGTGTACGTGAAATACACGAAATCGTAGAAAAGCGTGTATCTGAAGTACACGAAATTGCACTGCTGAAGCTTCCAGGCGGATAAACATACTCATATTGGGCGGTTTTCACCGGTTGCTCGCCACCTTGGGCTATGTTCGCCCCTATGCCTGCATTCGGGGCTGTGCTGATTGACGGTGGCGCTCCCAGCGAGCCAACCTAATCGTCACCAGTGTGAGCGCCCAGGCCACAAGCGAGAACGCGGCACCCACTGCGCCCACGTACGCAATGCCAACGCCGCTTACCACAGCACCGCCCACTGCGGTGCCAAACGAGATGCCGACGTTAAACGCCATGGGCTCAACCGAACTTGCGAGTACCATCGACTTGGGATGGCGGCTGCGAGCCACGTCCATAAAGTGCGTGATGCACGACACCGAGAACAGGTACATGAGCAGCGCCAAGCTAAAGACAAAGACCAGCGCGGGCGGTATGGTGCCGCCCACAGCAAACAGCCCGAGTAACGCTGCAGCTTGCAGCACAAACGTCACAAGCAGTGCCTTCATACCAAAGCGCGCATCGATCCATCCGCCCAGGATGTTCGAGATCAGGCAGAATACGCCGTAGGCCATAAGCGTGGTACTGGCTTCGACCGTGCCCATGCCCAGCACCTGCTCTAGATAAGGCGTCACGTAGCCGTAGAAAACGTAGACCGACCCCACGCCAAACAAAAAGATGAGCATGCCGGTGATGATGCTCGGCTCGCGTAGCAGACCCGCCTGCTCGCGAAAGGTGGCAGGCTCGTCGGTTTGCCCAGCGCGCGGCATAAACGCCACGAGCGCTCCGCAGATCAGAACGGCAAAGGTCAGCGTGCCGTACATGGCCACGTGCCAATCGAGCGTGTCGGCCACAAACTTGCCGATCGAAGTGACAAAGACCATCGCCACGGAAAACGCACCATATACCACCGAGATGGCAAGCGAAGTTTGCTGCGGGGACAGAAGCTCAGGGATGTACGTCACCCCCACGGCGAGCAGTGCGCCCGAGACGGAGCCCAGGACAATGCGCGAGATAAACAGCACCTGGAAGTTGGGCGCCAACGCCATGACCAGGTTGCCGAGCACAAAGACGATGCTGTAGCACACGAGCAGCTGGTAGCGGCGAAAACGCCCCGTGCTGAGCGCAAGCACTGGCGTCGCGATGGCGTAGACGAGCGCAAACACGCTGATGAGCTGGCCCGCGGTGGCAAGCGAGATGCCGAGCTCCGTCGCCAGGTCGCTCTCGATGCCGATGACCACGAACTCCGAGCAGCCGAGCGAAAATCCCAACAGCACGAGCAGCGCCAGGCAGAGCTTGGTGCGCGCGGGGGAGAGCGCGGCGGCGGTTGATGCTGTTGTGGACGAAGTTGCGGTGGTCAAAGCAGTTGCTCCCATGTTGCGTTATATGAGCTGGATTCAGTCCCTGCAACTCTACCAGAATGTGTCAGGTGCCCGCCCCCTTTGTCGCAGGCTGCGCTTGCCTGTATAGTCGCAATACAGGCGAAGATGGTCTCAGGTACATCGCGGGCGACGGGAGATCCCATGGGTGTGCACACGACAAAGGTTGCAGCGGGCGAGGGCAAGTTTGCGCTCGAGGAGGCCCTCGAGGCCCCCTCCATTCGCGTTGCCCTCGCAATGTGACAAAGGGGCAGTCCGTTTGTCACATTCCATGCCTTAGAAACTTGCAAATTCTTCAAGTTTCTAAGGTAACATCTTATAAACTTGCAAAAAATGCAAGTTTATAAGATTTCATGTCTGGTCGGGCGCTAGGGAGACTCTATGGATATCGTTCGCCGAAGCCGTTATCTTGATCGACTCATTGCTTTTCAGGATACCGACCTCATCAAAATCGTGACGGGCATACGCCGTTGTGGCAAATCAACGTTATTGGACATGATGAGGGACTATCTGGCGCAACAGGGGGTGCCAGCCGAGCGTTTGCTGACCTTTAAGATGGAATCTCTAGAGCACGCGGGAATTACGGATTATCTGACGTTTTATCGTATGGTTCGGGAGCGCATCGACGGCATCGATCATCCCTACCTGTTCTTTGACGAGCTCCAGAATGTCGAAGGTTGGGAAAAGGCAGTCAACTCACTCCGAGTGGATTTGCCGTGCGATATCTATGTCACGGGCTCCAATGCCTTTTTGCTATCGAGCGAGCTCGCAACGCTTATCTCGGGCCGATATGTCGAGGTCAAGATGCAACCCCTCACGTTTAGCGAATATCTTGATTTTCGCTCGATTGATGCGGTCGCCGCTGAAGGGCTTGGTGAGAGGGTCGAACTTGTTTCCAAGACGGGCGATCGCCTTAATTCAAATACCGTGCTTGAGCAGTACATAACCTATGGCGGCATGCCGTTTCTGGCCCATGATGAGCCGAGACGTGAGCTGTGCCGCGACTATATCCGTAGCCTCTACCAGACGATCGTCGCGCGCGATATCCTGTCGCGTGCGACGCGTAGGGGTCGCGGAGCTATCACCAAGCGCGATGTTCTCGAGCGGCTCTGTGCGTATCTGGCAGACAACATCTCCAACCAAACCTCGGTCAACAAAATCGTAGGGACGCTCAACGAATCGGCAGGCGGTAAGACCAACGCATCGACGGTGTCGGCATATATTGACGCTCTGGAAGAGACATACCTGTTTACCAAAGTAAAAAGGTATGACATCAAGGGGCGGGAGCTTCTTAAGACAGGCGGTAAATATTACATAGCTGATATGGGAATTCGCAGCTATCTTGACGGATATAGAGGTAGCGATAGCGGAAGGATGCTCGAGAACGTTATCTACAACCAGCTTGTATTTGAAGGATACGAAGTGTTTTGCGGCCATCTGCGCGCGGGGGAAATCGACTTTGTCGCAATCGGCGAGGGGTCGGACCGCAAATATATCCAGGTTACCGAACGGATCGATGCCGAGGCGACGAGAGAACGCGAGCTGCGACCGCTCAAGCTAAGCACGCTAGGAAAAATTCCTGATTCGTATGAGAAGATCCTGATTGTCAGGGATGGCGACCATCCAACGGACATCGATGGCATCAGAATCGTGGGGGCAGTCGACTTCTTGTTGAGAAAAAAGATTACCCGCGGCTAAACGCAAACAGATCCGTTTCGATGCGACAAAGGAGCAGTCCTTTTTCGCGTTCCGTGCGAGCCCTCGTGTCGTCTGGGGGTATAAGGCTGGCAAGTGTTTATTTGCGAGGCCAAGGGGGCGCCCCGTATGGATATCGATGACTTTGAATGGTGGTATAGCGAGGGCGAGGCTCCGGACGAGGAGTGGGACGAACCCGCGCCGCGTGACGTGTCGAGCGACGAGGACGAGACCGGCAACGATGCCTTCGAGACGGACGCCGCTTCCAACTCCGCCGAACCCCTAACCTTTGAACAGGCCTGGGCCCAGGCCGAGGCCGACGAGGCTAAGGCCGATGCCACGGCCACACTCGGTGAGCCGGCGGACATGTCCATCTCGCCGGCCAAGACCCCGCAGCCGCGCCATAACATCGACCCCGGCAGCACGGCATCCTTCAGCATACTCGACGTGCCCGCGCAGGGTGCTCAGGCGCCTGCGCCCACGCATCGCCCCGACCTGGCTCGCGAGGAAGTCGCGGGCCGCCGCTCTCCGCTCGGTCCCATCCTCATCGCCTTCATGGCCGGCGTCATCGCTTGCTCGGCGATCGGAAATGTCTGGAGCCATGTGGAGCAACAGCGCAAAGATGCCGCCAAGGTCGAGATGTCTGTCGAGCAATCGCTCAGCCGCACGCGCTCGGTGCATGTGTCGGTCGAGGTCAAGGACGGTGCGACATGGGACACCGCCCGCGGCGATAGTCAGATGCTCATCCACATCGTGGGCCGCACGCTCAGGGGGCAGGCGATTGACGAGTATCAATATGTCAACTCCGCTGGCGACGGCATCGAACTCAAGCCCGGCGACTACGAGCTCACGGTCGACGAGCCGCCCGTCGCCACCGATGGCACGCGCTTCCGCGCCTCAAAGCGTATGGTCCCCGTGAGCTTTAACTCGCAGGCGCCCGATACGGTCGACAGCACACCGCAGGGCGGGTTCGACCTTTACGCAATCGCTCAATAACTGCGCCTGCCGCCTCTCCGTGTCGCCAAGAGTGGCACAATAGCCCTCAACACTGTTGTTTACTTTTGGAGGAAGTAGCATGTCCACCGTCACCACCATCAAGCGCGGCGGCCTCACCGCGGCCATCGATTCCATGGGAGCCCAGCTCACGAGCCTTGCCCTCGACGGCAACGAGTATCTGTGGCAGGGCGACCCGGCCTTTTGGGGCAAACACGCGCCCATTCTGTTCCCCATCGTGGGATCGCTGCGCAACAACACAGCGACGTCTGCGGCCGGCACCTGCGAGATGCCGCGCCACGGACTCGCGCGCATCGTCGAACACAAGCTGGTCGAGGTCTCCGAGGACGGCTCGTCCGTCACCTACGAGATCACCGATACGCCCGAGTCGCTCAAGGCTTTCCCCTTCCACTTTAAGCTCAACATGACCTATGCCCTGACTGGTGATGCCACGCTTACCCAGACCTTTGCCGTCACCAACACCGGCGACGTGGACCTGCCGTTCTCGGTGGGCGGTCACCCTGCATTTAACGTGCCCGCCCCCGGTGCCGAGGATGAGGCGTTCGAGGATTACGAGCTGGCGTTTACCGAGGCTTGGACCAACGAGGCCCCCATCATCACGCCCGACGGTCTTATGACGTGCGAGGGCAGTTACAAGGCTCCCGATAACTCGGACGTGCTGCCCATCACGCACCGCAGCTTCGATAACGATGCCATCATGTTCACCGATACCCCGGGCTCCACGCTCACGCTGTGCGGCCGCAAGTCGGGCCACGGCGTCAAGATCGACTTTGAGGGCTTTAAGTACATCGGCGTGTGGTCTGCCGCCAACGACGCCCCGTTTGTGGCGCTCGAGCCCTGGACCGGCCACACCACCATGGACACCGAGGATGACGTCTTTGAGCACAAGGTCAACACCATTACCTTGGCTCCCGGCGCTATCGATAAACGTAGCTTTAGCGTCACCTTGCTCTAGAGGTTCCGCCGTTCTGACGAACGGCGGACCGGTCGACGCTGCGCGCCACCCAGAGCGACAATTTGTCATTCAAAAGGCAAGGCATGACCAGAAGGTCTATGCCTTGTCTTTTTCATGCCAACTTGTTCGCTCTGGGCGGCGCTCGCTGGCATTGCCAAAACATCGGCGTCGCCGTTTCCGTCAAGGGTTTGGTGCATGGGGGACAGGTTGCTTTGCGCCAATCGTCCTCGTGTGTCTATTAATTTTTCGCGCACATGCCGCGCTGCTGGTTGCGGGCGTATATCCTGTCTTATTGTCAGTAACGCAAAATAGGGAAGGCACCAGATGCAACCTCGGCAACAGCGCGGCATGCAGACCCAGCCGGTATGCAGCCGTCGCATCTTTTTGGGTAGCGCTCTCGCTGCGAGCGCTTCCGTCGTCGCCGGCGCGCTCGCCGGCTGTCAGCGCCCGTCCACGCTCAAGGTGGTTCAGCCCACGACGGGCGGCGGTCGCGACGACCTGTCCGATTCCGTGATCGGCAAGGACAAGATCCGCATTGGTATGGAGGCGGCCTACGCCCCGTACAACTGGCAGGTTTCCGAAGCCAGTGAGTACACCATCCCCATCGACAACGTGCAGGGCGCCTATGCCGATGGCTACGACGTGCAGATCGCCAAGATCGTCTGCAAGGCCCTCGGTGGCGAGCCCGTTGCCGTCAAGCAGAGCTTCTCGGGCCTCATCGATTCGCTCAACAACGGCCAGATCGACCTCATCATCGCCGGTATGAGCGCCACGCCCGAGCGCGAAGAGTCCGTCGGCTTCTCCGACCCGTACTTCATTGGCTACTTTGGCCTGTTCGTAAAAGAGGGCTCGCCCTACCAAAACGCGACCAAGCTCAGCGACTTTAGCGGTGCCACGGTACTCGGCCAAAAGGACACCATGCTCGATACCGTCATCGACGAGATCCCGGGCGTTGTGCACAAGAACCCGGTTGACTCCGTCCCCACGGTGTTCTCGAATCTGCTGCAGGGCACGTGCGACGCCGTGACCTACAACACCGAGAACGAGAAGGGCTATATGGCCCAAAACCCGGGTATCGTGCCGATTCAATTTGCCGAGGGCGAGGGCTTTAAGCAGGAGGTCACGGCAAACGTCGGCTGCCGCAAGGGCTCGGATAAGCTGCTTAAGCTCATCGACAAGACGCTCAAGGGCGTCAGCCAAGAGGAACGCGACCAAATGTGGGACGCGTGCCTCGATCGTCAGCCGGCATAGGGAGGCAGCATGAAAACCATCAATCGTCTGGCCTCCTTCATCAAGGCCGACCACCGTTATGTATACCTGGGCACGAGCGTCATCGCGGCGCTCGGCCTAGCGTTTAGCCAGCGCAACCCCACGCCGATGAGCTTCTTGGCCCCCACCGGTATCTTCCAAGACTGCCTCTGGGCAATCCTTTGGGCTTGGCTCGTCGTGTCGGCGTCGGCGCTGGTCACCAAGCTCATGCATTGGAACGACTATCGCGAAACGTCGCCGTTCGCATCCGAGCGTTTCCGCCGCGGCGCGCGCCTGGGCAGCTACGTCGTCGTTGCTATTGCGGCGATCTTCTTTGTCGACCGTTGCGTCATGTCATTTATCGACCTGGTGCAGGTGAGCATTGTCTCGGACTCCAACCCCAGCGACTTTTTGTCGAGCCTGGTCTACATGACCTACAAGAGCGGCGACTTCTTTATCCGCGGCATCGAGATCACCATCGCACTTGCGACCTTCGGTACCGTCATCGCCTTTTTCCTGGCGCTGCTCTTTGTGTTCCTGCGCATTCAGACGTTCGACCGCGTGGACAACGACCTGGTACGCTTCTTTAAGAGTATCGGCCGCGGCTTTGCGACCATCTACTCCACCATCGTGCGCGGTACGCCCATGATGGTTCAGGGCCTGCTCATCTATTACGCGGGCTTCACCGTTTTGCGCGGCATGGGCTTTGAGACCGCCCAGGCCAACCAGATCTGGAGTACCTTTACCGCCGGCCTCGTCACCATCTCGCTCAACTCTACCGCCTACATGATGGAGGTCCTGCGCGGCGGCATCGAGTCCATCGATCCCGGCCAGGCCGAGGCGGCGCGCTCGCTGGGCCTGTCGCAGTGGCAGGCTATGCGCAAGGTCGTGTTCCCCCAGGGTATTAAAAACGCGATTCCGGCGCTCACCAACGAGCTCATCATCAACATCAAGGATTCGTCGGTGCTCTCGGTCATCGGCGTGTTTGACCTCATGTACGCCACCACCACCGTCGCCGGCGTGTACTACCGCCAGATGGAGGTCTACTGCGTGGCGCTCGTGGTCTACCTGATCCTGACGCTCGTGGCGAGCCGCCTGCTCGAGGCCTTTGGCAAAAAGCTCGGCGCCGAGGCTCCGGCAACGCTGCCCAGCTCCAACTAGGCGCAAGACGAGGAGAATCATCATGGCAGATACCACTACCACCGGCACCGCGGCCGCCGCACAGACCAATGAGCCGCTCATCCGCGTCGAGGGCCTGCGCAAGAGCTTCGGCTCGCTCGAGGTGCTCAAGGGCATCGACTTGTCCGTCAATCCTGGCGAGGTCGTTACCATTATCGGCGCTTCGGGTTCGGGCAAATCGACCTTTCTGCGCTGCCTCAACCTGCTCGAGACCCCGGACGCGGGCCACATCTGGTTTCACGGCCAGGACCTCACGGCCGAGCGCTGCAACATTAACAAGCTGCGTGAGGACATCGGCATGGTGTTCCAGGGCTTTAACCTGTTCAACAACATGGACGTGCTCGACAACTGCACGCTCGCGCCCGTCACGCTCAAAAAGATGAGCAAGGCCGAGGCTGAAAAAATTGCGATAGAGCATCTGACGAGCGTGGGACTCGAAAAGTTCGCGCATGCCGCCGTGGGTCGCCTGTCCGGTGGTCAAAAACAGCGCGTGGCCATCGCCCGCGCCCTGTGCATGAATCCGCAGATCATGCTGTTCGACGAGCCGACCTCCGCTCTCGACCCCGAGATCGTGGGAGAGGTGCTCGAGGTCATGCGCAAGCTCGCTGCCGACGGCATGACCATGGTCGTCGTCACGCACGAGATGGCCTTTGCCCGCACGGTGTCAGACCGCGTGGTCTTTATGGACAAGGGCGTGGTGCTCGAGGATGCCGTGCCGGCCGAGCTCTTCGGCAACCCCAAGCACCAGCGCACCCGCGAGTTCCTCTCGCGTTATCTCAACGACAAATAATGCAAGTGGACGTGGCAAAGGGACCGCCTCTTTGCCACGCTGTTTTTGGAGGAAGGCATGGCCGAGGTTTGGCGCTTCTTTGCGCACGAGGATGATTTTGCCGATATCGATGAGGTCGGCGCGTGCGAGCGCCTGGGCCGCGTGCTGTCGTTTCCGACGATTTCGAGCATGGATGCTCAGACGGTGGATTGGCAGGCGTTTGCCGACCTGCGCGCCTATATGCAGCAGGCCTGGCCGCGCGTGTTTGCGGCGGGCGAGGTCGAGCTCATCGACCATTCGCTGCTCGTGACGCTTGCCGGCACCGACCCCGCCCTCAAGCCGGTCATGCTCATGGGTCACATGGACGTGGTCCCCGTGGTGCCGGGCACCCAGACAGACTGGACGTACGATCCCTTTAGCGGGCACGTGGACGACACCTATATTTGGGGTCGCGGCGCCATCGATATGAAAGACCAGGTTGCGGGCATCCTGGAGGCGGTTGAGTATGCGCTGGCGCACGGCTGGCAACACGAACGAACCCTGCTGCTGGCCTTTGGCCAGGATGAGGAGACCACGCAGTACGGCGCGGGTGCCATTGGTCGCGCGCTCGAGGAGCGTGGCGTTGAGCTTGAGTACCTGATCGACGAGGGTGACTATCGTATCGTTTCGGCTGCCGAGTATGGCGCAGGTGCGGGTTGGCTTATGCATGCCGATCTTGCCGAGAAGGGCTATGCCGATATCGTGTTGAGGACGCGTAGCGAGGGCGGGCATTCCTCCAACCCCTACGGGGGCACTTCACTCGAGGTGCTCAGCCGTGCCATCACCGCAATCTGCGATATCGAGTGGCCGACGCGCGTGACCGACTTGCTTGCCGCCCAACTCGTCGAGTTGGGGCTCTACACGGCCGATGAAATTGCCGCCAACGGGGATGCCATTGTCCGCGATTGCCTCGCCAGCAAAAAGCTCTATCCGCTGGTGACGACCACCTGCGCGCCCACGCAGATCGAGGGTGGCAGCACCGGCGCCAACGTAATGCCGCAGGATATGTGGGCCAACATTAACTTCCGCATGCTCGAGGGCACGAGCGTGGCCGACGTTGTGGCGCGCTGCCGTGAGGCGGTTGCCGGGGCGGACCTTGCCGGTCGTGTCGAAGTGGAGCTGGGCCCCGGCAGCTCCGAACCCTCGCCGTCCCCGCGCATCGGTGGTCCCGGTCTCGAGGCGGTTCGCTCCATCGCCGTCCGCTATTTCCGTGATCCAAAGGGGATGGAGGAAAACGGATCATTCGAGCCAGTGGCAATTGTGCCCTCGACCGTGATCGGTGCGACCGACGCTGCCAACTACCAGCACATTTGCCCTGAGTGCATTCGCTTCTCGGCCTTTGTGGTCGATGATGACGAGTGCGACCGAGGCGTCCACGGCACCAACGAGCGCATCACCCGCCGCGCCTACCTCCAGGGTGTTCGCTTCCTCATCGCCCTACTCCATACGCTTTAGAATCCGACAAAGGGACTGTCCCTTTGTCGGATTCCGTGCGGGTTATATGCAGGTCTGCCTGCGCACGCTATCATATATGGGTTAGACCGCAACTATGTACCCCATACGCGAAGGGATGCGCATGTATCTGAAGATCGACATGCTCTAGCTGGACTTACCCCCGCAGCGGCGCCCCGCGCCCCATCAATTCTGCCGATTTTCGCCTTCACGCATATAAAGGAGTCCGTCATGCGCGACAAGCTCGAAAAGATCATCAAGGCCTACGAGGAGCTCGAGAAGAAGCTTTCCGACCCGGCCGTCGCCTCCGATATCAAGGAGTTCACGCGTCTCAACAAGGAGTACGCGCACCAGTCCGACCTCATTGCCGCCTCGCGCGAGTACATCGGCGCGCTCGATGACATCGAGGCTGCCAAGGAAATGCTGCACGATACCACCGATGCCGATGAGAAGGAGATGCTCCAGATGGACATCTCCGAAAACGAGGCCAAGCTTCCCCAGCTCGAGGAAGACATCAAGTACATGCTCATCCCGAGCGACCCCAACGACGACAAGAACACCATCGTCGAGATCCGCTCCGCCGCCGGTGGCGACGAGGCGGCCATTTTCGCCGGCGATCTGTACAAGATGTACCAGCGCTTTTGCGAGTCGCGCGGCTGGAAGACTACCGTGCTCGATTCCAGCCCCAGCGAGGCCGGTGGCTTTAAGTCCATCGAGTTCAAGGTCGAGGGCGACCGCGTCTACTCCGTCATGAAGTTCGAGTCCGGCGTGCACCGCGTCCAGCGCGTTCCCAAGACCGAGTCCCAGGGCCGCATTCAGACCTCCACGGCTACCGTCGCCGTACTTCCCGAGGCCGAGGAGATCGACGTCCAGATCAACCAGTCCGACCTGCGCATCGACACCTACTGCGCCTCCGGCCCTGGCGGTCAGTGCGTTAACACCACCTACTCCGCCGTGCGCATCACCCACCTGCCCACCAACACCGTGGTGCAGTCGCAGGAGCAGCGTTCCCAGATCCAGAACCGCGAGGTCTGCATGCAGATGCTGCGCGCCCGTCTGTACGAGATGGAACTCGAGAAGCAGCAGGCCGAGCTCGGTGCCGAGCGCCAGAGCCAGATCGGCCACGGCAACCGTTCCGAGAAGATCCGTACCTACAACCAGCCCCAGGACCGCGTGACCGATCACCGCATCGGTTTCAACTCCACCTACAACGGCGTCCTTCTGGGCGATCAGCTCGGCACCGTCATCGAGGCGCTCGCCGCCGCCGAGCGA
>UREZ01000061.1 GCA_900547025.1 uncultured Collinsella sp. | reverse complement strand
CTGGCGGTCTATCTCTTGTTTTCGGTTGCTTGCTTCCTTACCGTACATGAGCATTATCCGCCGAGATATATCCACCGTTGAGGTAGCGCGAGACGGCGGCGCTCGAAACGCCGGCCAGCTCGGCCACATCTTTCATCTTTACCACGAGTACCCCTGTCATTGAAATCGCTTTCACCATGATACCCGTGAAGACGGCCTGCGGACCAAATCGGCCCGCCCAGGTCAAGCAAACGTCAGCGAGCGGGCAGCTGCCGTGGCGAGGTGCCGCGAAAGAGGAGCGAAGCGTACTTTATGTACGCGAGCGATGGTTTGAACGGCAGATCGCCCGGCAGATGCCCGCGCAGCGTCGAGCGGTCCGGCGTTTGTTAAAACGCCGGAACATAGTTAGCCGTGGTACTCGCCGTTGTATTGGATCAACGTCAGGTCCTCAACGCCATCGAGTGCGCGGATGGCGTCGGCATAGGGCATGTCAACGCCATCCGAGAAGAGCTCGACGGCCATCTCGACTTTGTCGCCGCGCATCGTCTTAGACTTGACGGTAAACTTGGTGCGCCCAAACGCGCGCACGATATCGTCGCCGGTGGTCTGGCCCGTGTAGTGGATGACCATCATGTACACGCGCGCCTTGTCCTGGTGCGTAGCGAAGCCGGCGATCATCACGACGATCACCACCGCCGCAAGCCCTACGAGCGCGTACATGCCGGCGCCCGCTGTGATACCCGTGGTAATGGACCAAAACAGATACAGCAGGTCGAGCGGGTCCTTGACCGCCGTACGATAGCGGACGATAGACAGAGCACCGACCATACCGAGCGAGATGACAACGTTCGTCGAGATCGCGAGCGTGACCATGCAGGTAAGCACGCACATGCCCACGAGCGTCACAGCAAAGCTTCGCGAGTACACCACGCCGGTAAAAAAGCGCTTGTACACGTAATAGATCAGGATGCCCATGGCGAGTGCCACGAGCAGCGACAGGCCGATCTTGGCAGGGTCGACCTGACCAAACGCCTCCAAGACGGAGTTCTTAAAAAAGTCCCTGGTGCTCATGGTCTAAATATCCCCTCGGTTCTCAAAATCCGATTCCCAGTAGTTAAAGCCGCGCAAGTAGGCGGTCTTTTCGTAACACAGGCAGTACTTGGAGACCGCCGTGAGCTCGGCCGCGCCCGGCGGCACCATATCGCGCACCAACTGCGGGCAAAACTCCGTAAACTTGACCTCCATCACCAGCTTGCCGGGCTCCAGGACCGGCAGCGCGGGCAGCGTCGCGTCAAAGATATCGAAGCTTCCCACCGCGGCACGAACGTTCATGTCAAACGTGATGCGCACGGTGCCTTCGTCCATCACCCATGGCTCGCGCTCGTAGTCCACGATGGTACGCGGGCGCATCATATTGCAGATGCACTCGATGTAGAACTCGCGACAGAGCGGATAGGGACTCCTCAGCAAAAAGTCGTAATCGCCGGCCAGGATCTGCTCAAACTCACCGCGCGTGAGCGGCGCGTCCTCCTTATAGATCCAGCTGCCGTACTTCTTTTTGCGCTCGAGCTTAATCACCTTGTCGCTGCCGTTATAGATGCGCACGCGATACTTTTTGCGCATGAGAATGCCGGCGTCTTTTTCCTCGTAGGCCGAGTTGCAGTAGTCGTCAAAGTACAGGCTGCGAATGGTGTAACCGCCCGCCCGCGCATGCTTGTCCAGCTTAAACACCGGCGCCATGCGGCAGGCCAGCGCAGCGTGCTCGCCCTCGTTGATGAGGTACTTGAGCTCATGGCGATAACGCTCCTGCGTGGTGCGCACGGGAGGTGCCGCCAGGCGCTCGAGAAGCGCGCTAGCCCTCCTCATACGTGTCCTCCACGACCCTACCGCCGTCTTGCACGTAAAAACACTTCATGCCGTACTGTTTGCCGCCGTCGGTCACATAGTAGTCAAACGCATCTTGCGTATAGCCGTCGGAGTTGGTGGCGCGCACGCGCACAAAATACTGGCCGGCATCGGGCGCATCGCACGTTACCTCCGGAAGCAGCACATCCTCGGCCTTAAAGACCACGTCGCTTATGGCATAGTCGCGCGCAAGCTCCACGGTATAGCGAATATCGCGCGCCTTAAAGTCGTAAGACGCATCCCAGTTGATGCGCAGCTTACCGTTATCGATCTGTGGCACGCCAATGTAGAACGGCATGGGCTTTTTATAGCTCTCGCGAAAGCTCTTATAGTTCTCCTCGATCTCGGAAGGAATCGCCGCGGCAATCTGCTCGTATTCGTCCTTGGTCACGGGCAGATTCTCCAGGTCGGGCGCAGCAAAGACGAGCGGCTCCGTGACCTCGCGATAATGCTCGACCATCTTGCTCAGACGCTCTTCGGTCAAATACGAGCGCAGGTCCTTCACGGCGCTATCGAGCTCGCTGCGGAACGACTTGCTGCGCAACGCGCGGTTAAACAGCACGTTGCCCCAGTAGTTGCTCACGCCGCGCTCCCAGCTCGCATAATCCGAGAATCCGGTCAGGCTCAGCTCAAGCTTGCGCAGCATGCCGTCGTTGTCCCAATCCAGGATGTACCAAACCTTGGAGTTAAGCGGGCTGTACAGATAGCAGTTACGATTCTGCGTATCGCAATTACCCGTCAAGATCTGAAACGCCATCCAATAGACCAGGTTCTCGGTATCGAAGTAGGTGTCGAGCACGTCGTCGATCTTTTGCGTATCGTCGTTGAGCGCATCGAGCATCTCGATCAACTTGGTATGGTCCGAATCGCCCTTAATCTCGAGCATGCCCTCAAACGCCGTCTGGTTATAGTCGGGGTCATCGGCGAGCTTAATGGTGTCTTCGAAGCGATGGAAATCGAAGCTGTTCACCTTATAGAGATGCCCGCTCTTATCCAGACCGTGGGCCTTGAGCGCCGTCTTGTTGAGCTGCTCGACCTGCGTAAACAGACCGTAGTCCTCAAAGGTGTCGTTAGTTTTTTCGGTCTGGTCGCACACCCATAAGTGCACAAACTGCGTGCGCAGGCCCATCATCTGAGGAATGCCACGAATCAGATCGTAGGCCATCTTGTTACGAAAGCGCATGCCCTCGCCCATGTGCTTGTTAAGCGCAATCGCACGTTGCTGGCGCCACGTGCCCTTGCCCTTTTTGAGCTCCACCTTGTAGTTCTTTTGCGTATAGGTACTCGACGTCTGACCGCGCACCTGCACCGTGGCGTTGGGCGCCTCCTCGCCATAGCCCACCTCGCCAGCAACGGGACCCTTATCATCGCCAGGCTGCAGCAGGCCCATAACCTGATAGCGCGTCACGCCCATGTCGGCATAGTCGTAGACCGAGTACGTATTGATCTCGGCCCAGCTGTGGTCCGTGTTCTCGGAGCTATTGCCGCGCGAGACCGTCAGGTACATGGTCACAATGCCCGAGTCGTCGTAAACCTCGTACAGCTCGTCCTTGTCGCGAAGATGCTTGATCTCGCTAGACGCATCGGCCTTTTTAATCTTGTCCTGCTTCTTGGTCTTTTTTGTCGAGGATTCGTCCTGCGAAGAGCAGCCCGAAAGCAGCAGTGTGCCGGCAGCCGCCTCAATCAAGCGGCGACGCGATATCATCCTATCGGTCATCAGGACCTCCCCAACGATTGCGATACACACGGACCACCGTGCGCTCAAACGCACCATGCGGCTCGCCCTCTAGACGCAGCTCCTCGTAGCGCTGTTCGGCACGGTCGAGCAAGCAGCCCAGCTCCGTAAAGCGACCCGTCTTGTCGGTCGCCACGATGGGCTGCTGACTCAGGATACGATACGGCAAGTTGGCGGTATAGGTATCGAGCCGCATGAGCGCCACAACAAAAAACACCGCCGCGCCGAGCAAAAAGCCAAAGCCATAAAACTGCTGCGGAAAGAACAGCGAGACGATGGTCGCCAGCCCCGCCACGCCCGCGAACAGCCCGGAGGCAAGCACGGCGCCCTTGTAGTCGGTAAAGTACAGCAAGATGAGCATCACTGTATTGCCCACGGCATACAGGCCAAAGCCCACGCACAGCGTGCGGAAATACCCGTGCATCAGGTTGTTGAAGCCCAGTGGCAGGGCCGAGAGCACCGTGGTCTCGAGCGAGATGACCGCTGCCGTCACAAACAGCTGCTTGAGCGCGCAAAACCGCAGCTCCCGGTTGAGCGTGGCGAGCATTTCCTCCTCGGCCACCACGATGTTGCCCACCACGCCGCCGTCGTTAAACAGGCTGTAGTAGTCGCGGTAGCGCGGATAGAAGTTAACCTCGACCGACACCACAAAGTTGACGGTCGTGACCAGAATGGTCAAAAACGCAATGAGCGCCGGCACATCGTGGTAGGGTGCGCCATAAAACAAGCCCTTGACCTGCACACCAATGGGGCCGGCCCAAATAATTACCAGATGTGCAAAGAGTCCCAGGTTGGTAAACAGGCCCGTTAGCGCGAGCGGCATAAACTGGTCGAGCCAGCGCAAAAAGAGCCAGGGGCTGCGGTCGCTCTGCGGAAAATACCGGTACAGCAGCACCACGTCCCAGACAAGCATCACGCCGTAGCCCAGGGCGATCGAGCCCAGCAGGCCCTCGACGGGCGGCAGCCCCAGTGCCAGCGCGGCCAAGGCACACAGGCACGCCACGCCAATGGCCGCGGCAAAGCTGCACAGAATACCCCGGTAGTCCTTAATGGCCGTGAGGTAGCTCATGCCGTTCCAGTTAACGATCATAATATTGAACAGCCACAGGCACAGCAGCCCCTGCAGCAGCGTGGCGCCCGAGAACAGCAAAAATACGCCGTAGAGCACCGTGCCCGCAACGAGCATGATGGCGTTGGAGCCCCAAAACGAGGGCAAGACCTCTTCTTCGCGCTCGGCAAACAGCATGTCCGCCAAAAAGCGCGTGACGGGCATGGAGAAAAAGCTCGTGAGCGTAAGCGACGCCAGAAGCGTATAGGTCACCATGCACACCAGCAGATCCTGGTTGGCGCGTCCCACGCCCCACAGACTGCACAGCACCAAGATGCCCACCTGCAGCAGCACGCCCAGCAGCATGGGGCCCGTGCACACGATGCCGGCGTAGCCATAGGCGCGCATCGTGGCAAACAGGCCCTTGCGCTTAAACAGGCGCTTGAGCTCAAAACCGATTCCGGCCACCGGCTACACCCCCTCTCTGGGCAGGTCAAACGCACGCGCCGTCTCGTCGTACAGCGCGCGATAGTTGGCGAGCATCTGCTCGTGCAAGAAGTACGTGGCAACGCGACGCTGGCCGCGCTCCCCCATCTCAATGCGACGGGCGCGGCTTGTGCACATGCGTTCCATGGCATCGGCCAAGCCCTTGCGATACATAGGCGGCGTCACAAAACCTGCCACGCCAAAGTCATCGCCCGGAGCGCCTTCGAGCAACTCACGGCAGCAGCCCACCTCGGTCGTCACGCAGGGACGACACGCGGCAAGCGACTCCAGCACGCTGAGCGGCTGGCCCTCGGAGATGCTCGTCAAAATGGTAAAGTCGAGCTTTTCCATGTACTCGACCACGTTGACGCGGCCGGTAAAGATCAGGTCGCGCACGCCCAGGGTTTCGACCAGCGCGTGGCACTCGGCGCCGTACTCCTCGTCGTCCACGCCGCCCATGATGTGCAGGCGCACCTTGGGCAGGCGCTCGTGCAGCTCAAAGAAGGCATAGATCATGGTCTTAACATCCTTGATGGGCGCCAGGCGCACCACCGCGCCAATGTCCACCCAGCCGTCATCGGTCTTTAAGGGAATATCCTTAAAGCGATCGAACTGGATGCCGTTGGGGATGACCAGGCATTTGTCCGCATCGCAGCCCATATCAATCTGCGTCTTGCGGGCGTTATGGAACAAACTCGTCACGCGGAAGGCGCGGCGGTAGATCTCCTCCGAAAGCAGGTAGAAAAAGCGAATCCAGCGGTCCTTAAAGGACGGCACCACCCAATCGGCGCGAATGATCTCTTCCTCGCGCTCGCGGGTATAGATGCCATGCTCGGTCAGCAGCACCGGCGCATGGTGAACGCTTGAGCCCAGGCAGGCGAGCAGGCCACCGTAGCCGGTCGAGATGGCATGGTACACATCGGCCACCGGCAACTCGCTGCCCAACAGGTAGAGCACGGGAAGCAACATGGAGCGCATGGTGTGGAATGCATCGGCAAAGGGCGTGTAGGGGTACTCGGCCAGGCACACGTCGCGGAAGATGTCCATAAACGTTCGGCTCTGCAAAAACGAGAGCGGATGCACGCGACGGCGCTGAAAGATATCGAACAGCACGTCCCAGTCCGGATTGGAGAGCGACACCAGGCGGCGTAGCGCCTCGCGCTCGCGGTCGTTAAAACTGGCTTCATGTTGCTCGCCCGAAAGCCGCAGAGCATCGTCCAGGAACACCTCGTGCACCTCGACCACGTTGCCGGGCAGCTCGTAGACAAACTTGCCGCGGTCGGCAGCATGCGCGCCGATCACCCACAGCACAAACTCGTGCTCGGGCATGGCCTGGATATAGCCATGCATCCAGGTAGATACGCCGCCGTGCACATAGGGGTAGCAACCCTCGAGTACCAAGCAGATTCTCATTTGTCGCCACCCTCCTTGCGTGCAATGGTCACCGTCTTGTCCGTGGCTTTGATCAGGTACAGGTCGCCCGTCAGATGCGTAATCTCGCCACCCGTAACTGCACCCGGCTCACCGTTGTTGGCGCGGAACATGAGCCACGCCTCGTCGTGGAAATTGCCCAGGCTGAGCGTCCAGGCATCCGCACTGGTATCCACGCTCACCGTCACGGACGAAAAGCGCTGGATGGCGCCCGAGCATTCCGAACCGGTCTGACGCCGCAGGTCGGGCGCAGACTTGCTAAGCCAGTCCAGGTAGTCGGTCAGGCCGCCCTTGTAGACCTCCCAGCCCTCCTTGGCGCCGCGATCGGGATCGAGCAGGTCGTCCGGGTGCATAAAATGCGTGCTCACATAGTGCATGTTTAGCTCGGACACGGCAGCCAGGCGCATATAGGAATCGTCGACCATGCCGCCCGAAACAATGCGCGGCTGCTCCACAATGCCATCGCTCGCCACGCCAAACTCCTGAACGTAGGGCAGATCGGTGCCATCCTCAAAATACGTACTGGCGATGGTCTTAATGCGCGGAACGTCGGTGCCGATAAGCTTGCGCGCACGGGCCGAAAGGATATTTGACGGCGGCACGTAAACCGAGCCGTGCGCGTTGGGCAGCACCTCGTCCTGGAAAGCGATAAGCTCGTTGAGCGATGCGACGAGCGTTTCCTTGTTCTTCCAGGTCTTGTAGTCATACAGCGTGCCGTAATCGGTATCCCAGAGCGCCAGAGGCTGATGGTTGTAGCCGTGAAAGCCCAGCTCTCCGCCCATCTGCAGCAGCATGCCGCCAAAGTAGCGAAACTGCGTGGTATCGGCCTGGCGCGCAGGCTCGGTCTGGTTAACCGCGTCCTCGTAGTTTTCGATCATCACGCCGGTATAGCGAATGCCGTATTTTTGCGCGAGCTTTTGCAGATCGGGCCACCAGACCTTGGTGTAAAAATCCGCAATGGAAAGGCCGTAGTCACGCTTGATATAAGTACCATCGCCCGAGGGCACGGGGCTAGGAAAGTCGTCCAAAAAGAACACGGCGCTGTTGATGACCGGATAGGCCGTTGCATCGCCCAGGAGGCTGGTCGCCGCGGCGTAAAAGCCGCGCATGACCTTGTCATAGATACCGATATTGCAAACCACGGTGCGCCCGCTACCGCAGTCATTCGACCAAATGAGTGGGGCGCCCGCATCGCCGGTCTTAGCCCACACACGAGCCGTCTCGCGCAGCGATACCGAAAGCGACGAATCAAAGGGGTCCGAGAGCTCGTAGCGCTCTCCCCCGCCCAGCATAAAGTCCTCGCTCGGCACAATGCTTTCGGCTTTTACATAGTCATATCCGGCCGATTCAATGCCAAGCTTGGAGGCAATCACTTGCAGATAGCTCGAGTTATCCGGCGGCATGGCGAGCATAAGCGAACCGCCGGCACTCACCCAACTCATAATGTCGCTCAGGTGCGTACCGAGCCCATCGAGCGACGGCATGAGCAAAATCACACGATCGAAGGAGGTCAACGAGGGAATGGCATCCGTACCATCCAGAGCAAGGTCCACGTCGCGGTGCGCGATCTTCATGTCGAGCAGGATCTGGTCGAACTGCTCCTTTACGTCCTCGACGCCAGCTTGATCGGAATCGGTAATGACCAGGCACGTGGGTTTTTGGCCAAAGATTGCCGAGCTTGCAGGCGTAGCGTCGGTGGCGGCAATCATCCCCAGCTTATGCTGGCCCGCACTATACTGCACGCCGGCACGCTCCACCAGCAGCACGGCAGCCATGGCAATAAAGACCGCCCACACCACGAGCAGTCCCATCCAGCGAAAATGGCCCGCACGGTCGCGGATATGCTGCACCATGCTCATCGGGCCTCCTCCCCGTCGCGCCAAAACGCCAGCTGCTCGCGGTTGTCGGCGCTCAAATACACATGTTGCTTGTCAATCGCGTCGATCACACGGTGGACCTCTTCACCGTCGCGGCGCATCACGGCCAGGCGCAGGCAAAGCATCCAAACCTCCTGCTCGTCGGGCACGTCAAGCACCAGCTGGTCAGTCACGGCTTGCGCCTCGTCGATCTGTCCGACATCGGCCAGCGCCGACGCGTATCGAATGCGCAGCTCAAGGGTATCCTCGCGCTCGCAGCGACGCGCAAGCAGGCGCGCGTACTGTTGGCGCTGAATCTGAGCCACGCGCCCCTCGGCCAAGCCCGAGCCCAAGTATTCACCAAGAAAATCACAGTATTCGTTGAGGTTTTGCGCGCTCGGGTCCGTCTTAAAGGCACGCTCCAGCTGCTGCAGTTTAAGGTCGGACTCTTTGGAGATCTGCGCCACCGCCGTCGCGGCATAGTGCGCCACCTCAACGTCGTCGTTAAGCTTAGCCGCCTGCAGCTGCGCCAGGTAAGCGTCGGGCTCCTCGGTGAGCATGGAGAGCATTAGGCGGCGCCGGTATGCCGGGTCGTTGACGATGAGCGCCTCCTCGAGCGGCACTACGCCTGCATCGTCCTCACCACTCGGTACCGACATACTGCGATGCAGGTCATCGTTAAAGCGCAGCGACTCCAACGCAGACTCTTTCAGCCCCTCGCCAAACACCGCGCCGCGGACCGATAGCAGAACCACCAGCAACGGGCCCCACAGCGGCACCAGCACTATCACAGCCAGCATGTGTCCGCGCACCGGCAGCAGGCCCAGCTTCATGAGCGTCCACAGCATCAGGCAAACCAGCGCATGAATCAGCAGCAAGACGGCAGCAACGACAAGCGAGATCAAGCGGCACCCCCCTCACCGTCACCGGTGTAAGAGATGTGCTGCAGCAGCTCCACGATGTCCTCGCCGTCGACGGGTTCCACCGCAATCTGTTTTGCGCTCAGGCGCTCGCGGATAATGGGCAGATCGCACGCCTTTGCCTGGCGCATAAGCAGGTAGAGCACGTCGCCGTCGACCAAGCCCGCCGCGTCGCTCTCGCGGATTGCCGACCCAATTGCGCCCACCAGCTCGCCGACAGGCTCCATGCCCGGCACCACGCGCAGGAGCAAAAAACTCCCCATCTTGCTATCTGCCAGCGCCTGCGCCGCCGCGAGCTCTTGGCCAAAGGCAGCCTGTTTGAGCACGCAAGTGCCGTCAACGCAGCGTTTATCCTGCGCCACCGCCTCATAGTCAAAGGCACGGCCCAGCGCGCTTTCGACCAGGCCGCACAAGATGCGGAACAGGTTTTGATAATAGAGGGTCATTTGGTTCTGGGCCGCACAGCGCACAAAGATCAACACGGCGGGTGCCCCGTCGCGCTCGATCGCGTATCCAAACATGGGAAGCCCCGGCGTCAGCTCGCGGTTCACCCACAGATTCGAACGACCCCCGTCGCCCAAAAGAGGTGCAAGCTGCTCAAGCGTGAGCGAACGTGCGGCATCTTCGGCAATCGCGGGACTTGCTGCCACCAGGCGTGCAAATGCCCCGCCCGAAACATGGTAGATCGCCACTGAATCGTTCTCGAGGATCTCGCCCAGAAGCTCGCAGCACTTGCGATAGATGTCGCGTGGGTTGAACACGTCGAGCTCCTGCGTCACGGCAAAGATCTTGCCAAAGCTGTCGTGGCGACCCACGATCTGGCGCCTGTACGCGCGCTTGTCCTCGATCGCGTCGTGGTAGAGCTGCGTAAGGAACGTATTGCGGTTGCGCACGAGCTCGTTTTGATCGCGCTCCGCCCTAATGGCTTCGCTGTTGCGCAGCTGCACATAGCCGCACACGGCACCCACAACAAAGTACGCAATAAACGGCAGCCAGTTGGACGGCTCGTAGAAAAGGCCCTGGAAGGTATAGCCGTACTGAGTAAAGTAGCTCGCGGCCAAACCCACCGACGCCAGCAGCGCCGCAACCAGGCCAAAGTCCAAGCCATACAGCGTGCCGATCAGTACCACGAAGAGCAGGCGATAATCGAGCACGTTGAGCTGGGCCGATTGGGAGAACAAATGCTCCAGTACCTCGAACAGAACCCAGGCAACGCCCGTCTCTAGGCATTTAATAGGCAGCGCGCGCATTTGGATGCGGTCGATGGCGGCGCGCAAGGGGTTGACCTTCTTTGCGCGGCCAGCATCCCAACGCACTTGAATGGTCGAAAGATCGCGCAGCAGGTCGTACCGCTGAAACCAGCCATAGCGCACGCGGGCGACGTCGCTGGCGGGCAGGGCGTAGCCGGCAGAATCGCCATAGGCAACGGCAAGGCCGGGGAACAGCGCCTTGAGGGCGTCGCCCACCTCACCCGCCGTGTGATGGAAGGTATCGGCAACGTCGAGCGTCTCAAAGGAGGCGTCCCAGCTGTCGAAGATACGGCGTACTAGCACCGCGAGCTCCTCGGTGCACAGCAGGGGAAACGCCGCATCCTGCGCGCCCTGCAGAGCAACCGAGCCGGTCGAGCACGCATCGAACAGCGGCACCAAAAACGGGTCCTCCAGCGCGGCAGACGCAGTATACAGGAACGGCACGCGCAGGATCTTGGTCTGAACGCCCTCA
>UREZ01000060.1 GCA_900547025.1 uncultured Collinsella sp. | reverse complement strand
TCCGTCTTCCCGCTCGACGCGGGGATCGGCGAGGCGCCGCACATCATCGAGAACGCCGCCTCGCCCTTCAGCCTGCCGGGGTTGTCGCCGGCGGCCACGACCAGGGCGGCGGCGGTCGTGGTGCCGCAGCCCTCGACGCCGAGCAGCGCGGGCGCGTTCGCCTCCAGCAGCGCGCGGATGCGCTCGTCGAGGGACTCGACCTGGCTGCGGGCCTCCTTCCAGACCGCCGCGACGGACCGCAGCGAGGCCAGCACGCTCTCCTCGAGCGCGTCGCCCGCCTTCCTCCCGCGCGCGAGCAGCGGCATGAGGTCCTTCGGCCGCTCGCGGCCCCTGAACCGCTCCCTCAGGGCGCCCGGGGCCGTCGTGAGCATCGACTTCGCGCAGGCCACGCAGGACGTGGACGTCGCGACGGCCAGCCTGCGCGCGACGTAGAGCTGGCGCACCGCCTCGACCCAGCCGTCCTGCGACTTCGGCACGGAGCAGCCCCTCCCGGACGCCGCCTTGCGCGCCGCGCGCTCGGCGTCCAGCGGGTCGCTCTTCCCCTCGCCGGGCCTCGCCTTGTCCCTCTTGGGCCTGAGCACCTCGACGACGTTGTACCCGAGCTCCACGAGCCTCCTCGTCAGCCCGGCCCCGTACGATGCCGTGCCCTCGACGCCGACGACCATGCAGCTGCCCGGGTCGCCTATCGCCTCCGCCAGCCTGTCGTAGCCCTCGGGGTCGGCCCCGAAGCTCCCGCTCCAGATCTTCCTCCCGAGGCCGTCGAGCAGGCACAGAACATGCACGTCCTTGTGCGTGTCGACGCCCGCGATGACCGTTTCGCCTTCCATTTTCGCTCCCCTCGGTCTGCCGCCTGCTCCGCGCCCGGGTCTCCCAGACATTGCACTGACGGGAGCGCTACAATCCAATTGGCTTGTCCGATTGTCCGCGCTCATGCTCCTATTAGGTCATGGCAGGACTCCGGGACGCGGATGCCGGGGCGAGACAGGTCGGATTTGAGGACGGCCGAAGAGGCGTCAGCAGGTCAGTGGGTCATCGTCCCGGCATTCAGCATCAGGGTAGCGCTGCGACGCGGAAATCGCGCGCCGTTGCCGCGCCCCGCAGTGCCCGCTTCCCCCGAGAACAATTATCAGTGCAGGTAGTACGCCTGCGGTTTTGTTCAAAATGAAGGTATGGTCAGGGGTACCGAGTCAAACGTAGTAGATGGGCCGGTTTCGTGGCGGGCACCGTCAAATGATCCCCCGGGGACTGAGGGAAACGGGTCATTTTGGTTCCACGAGGCTTGCAGGGGCACTCGTGCAGGGCCGCCCGAACAAAACTACGTCGGTTTACTACGATGAATTCGACATTCCCGACCATGACTGCATTTTTCTAAATATTGCAAGCGTTCTACCTGCGGTTTTGCAAGCGCACAATTTACCGTGGTCGAAGGCGGGCGATTCATCGTAGTAAACCGGTATAGTTTTGAAATGGTATTAAATCGGTGGCAGCCATTTTGCTATGCCGGGGCGGTCAGTCGTTGGGCAACTACCCTCGCAGGTAGGCGATGGCGATCTGCGTGCGGTTGCGCAGGCCCATCTTTGCAAGGATCGAGCTAATGTGGTTGCGCACGGTGCCTTCGCCCATATAGGCGGTGGCGGCAATCTCCTTGTTGTCGAGGCCGCGGGCGATGAGCTCGGCGACCTCGAACTCGCGGTCGGTCAGGCTGGCAAAGGCCGCGGGCCGGTGGGGCGTGCCTGCCTTGTCGCCCATCCCGTCAAAGTCAACATCCTCGATTGCCTTGCCCTCCAGCACGCGCTTGCCATCCATGACCTGCGCCAATGCCGGCGGGATGGTGGCGACATCGGTCTTGATCAAGTAGCCGCGGGCGCCCAGCTTGAGCGCCGACACAATGTACTCGTCATCCGAGAACGTCGTCAGGAACACCACGCGTGCCGAAGGGTCGCGCTCGAGAATCTCGCGCGCCGCCGACAGGCCGTCGCGCCTTGGCATCTGAATGTCGAGCAGCGCGATATCGGGCGCGTGCTCGGTGTAGAGTTCGACCGCGTCGTCGCCGTCGGCGCCGGTGCCCACTACCTCGATCTGCGGCTGGGCGCCCAGGATAATCTTGAGCGAATCGACCACCAGACGGTCGTCGTCGACAACTATGAGCCTCATCGACTCTCATCTCCTTGCCGTTTGGGAACGGTGGCAAACACACGCCAGCCGCCGGCGCCGGCGCGCGGGCCGGCGGTGAAGGTGCCGTCAAGCGCCTCGACGCGCTCACGCATGGAGCCGAGCCCCATGCCTTCTGTGGCGTTGCGGGTACTCGCCCGAACCTCGCCAATACCATCGTCGGTAACAATGAGCTGGTAAAACGACGGATGTTCCATGCACCGTACGGTGACAGCATGGGCGCAAGCGTGGCGCATGGTGTTGGAGAGCGCCTCGCGCAGGACCGCTGCAAAGCAGTTGGCGACATTTGCGGGCGCATGCTCGGCCAAAACTTCAAGCTCAATCTGCGGCCCGCCGTCCGAGCGCGCGCCTTCAACAATGCGTTCGAGCTGCACGGAAAGGCCGACGGCGTTGTCGTTGAGCGCGTGGACGCTGGCGCGCACGAGTTGGAGCGCCTCGTCAACCGTGCGTTTGACGTCGGCGAAATCGGCGGCAACCCTGGGCTCGTCGGCATGGACCACGCGCAGGGCTTCGGTTTGAAGCGAAGCGCGCGTGAGCTGGTGGCCCACGTTATCGTGGATCTCGCGCGCGATGCGGGCGCGTTCGGCGAGCGTCGCGAGTTCGACTTCGTAGTCCTGGCGGTCGGCGAGGTCGCGGTTGCGTGCCTCGAGCGCGAGGGCTCGTTCTTGCAGCTTGTCGCGGGTGCGACGCATGCGTTCCTGTTCGCGCTCCAACTGAGCGGTGCGTAGCGATAGCAAGGTGGCGGCGACCGAAAGGATGGCGGTCAGCAGGAGCGTTCGGGTGGTGAGCGCGCCGCCGCGAAGGTCCGCGACAAGCGCGCAGACAAACACGGCGCCAATCGCCAGCGCGGGCCAGATGCGTTCACGGCGCACGCATCGCGCGATGTCATAGAGAGCGAGAGGTGCAAACGGCACAAACGGCGGCACGAAGATGGCAACAATGATGTAAGCGTAACTCGCGGCCTCGCTCGCACGGCGGGCGCGGTTTCCATGTGCGACCTCGGCCAGCGAGGTGGCAATAACGCCAAGGCAAAACGCCGCAACCAGACGAGCGTCCACAGCAAGGCCCAGAGCGGCCGCGATACAGCACGCCAGCACGATCGATTTGTCGAATAGCCTGTTCATACGGGTATTGTACGCGATGGCGCGTGCGACGATTGCTCAGGTGCCGCAACCGTGACATTCCTCCCGCCCACCCCCGCCGCACTCGTGACAAAGCTCACTGGTGCGCGCCGGCGGCTCCTGCGATGATGCAATCGTACCGGGCCGCAAGCAACAGAAGGGCCGCCTCATGACAGACATCGTCCATGTCGAAAACCTCGTCAAGCGCTACGACGATCTTATCGCGCTCGACCACTTTAACCTGAACATCGCCCCCGGCGAGATCTTTGGCCTGCTCGGTCCCAACGGCTCGGGCAAGACCACGTCCATCAACTGCATCCTGCAGCTGCTTGCCTACGACAAGGGCACCATCGAGCTGTTTGGCGAGCCCATGACGCCCGCCCGCTACGACCTTAAGCGCCGCATTGGCGTGGTGCCGCAGCAGGTGGCGGTGTTTGACGAACTCACGGTGCGCGAGAACATCGACTATTTCTGCAGCCTCTACGTAGGCGACCGCAAACGCCGCCGCGCGCTGGTGGACGAGGCAATCGACTTTGTCGGTCTGGGCGACTTTACCAAGTTCCGCCCCGGCAAGCTTTCGGGCGGCCTGGCGCGTCGCCTCAACATTGCCTGCGGTATCGCGCACAAGCCCGAGCTCATCTTTTTTGACGAGCCCACGGTGGCGGTCGATCCGCAGAGCCGTAACGCCATCCTGGAGGGCATCTGCCGTCTGCGCGACGAGGGCGCCACGGTGGTGTATACCAGCCATTACATGGAGGAAGTCGAGCAGATTTGCAGTCGTATCATGATCATGGATGGCGGGCGCGTGCTGGCGCAGGGCACCAACGACGAGCTCAAGCGCATGATCCAGATGGGCGAGAAGATCGTAATCGAGGTCGGTGAGGTGCCGAGTGCGGCACTCGCTGTCGTCGCGAGTCTGCCGCATGTCCTGGACCTGGCGGCGACGGCGGGCCGGCTCACGTTTTCGTGCGAAGCGAGCCCGCATAACCTGACCGACATCCTCGACGCGCTGCGCTCGTACGATGTACCGCTCGGCCGCATCTACTCCGAGCCGCCGACCCTCAACGACGTGTTCCTCGAGATCACCGGCCGCGAGCTGCGCGACTAGGGGGCAGCCATGTTCAACACCATTATCATTACGGTCAAGACGCTGCTGCGCCGACCGAGTACGTGGGTCTGGGGCGCTCTCTTTCCCATCGCGCTTTCCACGATGTTCATGTTTATGTTTGCGAATCTGAGCTCCGACGGCACGGTCGACCCGGTGCCGGTTGCCGTCATAGCGGACGAGGCCTGGGACGCCTCGACCTTTAAGGACGTGGCGACGTCGCTTGCCAAGGAGAGCGACGATCAGCTGCTCGAGATCCACGAGTGCGACGACGCGGCCGCCGCGGACCACGCGCTCAAGGCCGGTGAGGTTGCGGGCATCTATACGGTCGACGACGCAGGCGTACCCAAGCTCACACTGCTATCGAGCTACGACAGCTCGCGTGCCTCGTCCGTGCTCACCGACCGCAGCATTCTGGAGACGGTGGCAAGCTCGTATACGCAAAATGCCGAGCTCATGCGCCAGATTTCCCAGGACAACCCGGCGGCGCTCGCCGACCCGGAGGCGGTTGCGCGCGCCCTGTCGCTCGAGGGCGGAACCCGCCGCGTAAGCCTGACACGCACCACGCCCGATGGCACGGTCATCTACTACTATGCGCTCTTTGGTCTGGTCGCGATGATGTCTGCCGAGTTTGCCGCCTTGAGCGTCGTCGATTTACAACCCAATCTGTCGGGCCTCGGCGCGCGTCGCTGCGTGGGCGGTCTTTCCAAGACGGCGTCGCTGGCCGGCATCTTTGTCGGCTCGTGGCTGGTTTCCTTCGCCTCGATGGCGATCGCAATCGGCTACGTGCGCCTGGTCGTGGGCGTCGACTTTGGCGGGCGCGAGGGGCTGTGTTTGGTGGGCGGCGCCGCTTCCGCGCTTGCCGCCACGGGCTTGGGACTCTTTGTGGGCACGCTTCCCGTTAAGGGCGGCAAGGCGTCCAAGTCTGGCATCCTCACGGGCTTTGCCACTACGTGCGCCCTGTTCGCCGGCCTCTACGGCGAGCCAGCGATGGCGCTTGCCGACGACGTCGCCCGCGCCTGCCCGGCTGAGTGCTGGCTCAACCCCGTCAAGCTTATCTGCGACATGTTCAACCGCCTGTATTTCTTTGAAGACTTGGGACCTTTTGCCGTTCGCGCCGGCGCGCTGGTCCTCATGACGCTGGTGTTTGTCGCCGCCGCTACGCTGATCTTTGGAAGGAGCCGCTATGAGCACCTTTAAGACCGCGCTTCGCATGGCGCTGGCGCACCCATTCTACCTGATCATCTACACGGTGTTCATTTCGCTCATGGGCGTATTCATCGCGGCCTCGGTGAGCTGGAACTCGTCGCAGCTCACCGAGTACAAGCCCTACGATGCCAACGTGATCGTGGTCGACCGCGACGGCAGCGACCTTTCGCGTGCGCTTACCAAGCATCTGGGTTCGCGTTTTGAGCTGGTCACGGGCATCGGCGATGACACGTACGATCTTGCGGACGCGCTCTCCAAGAGCAATAGTGCCAAGGGCAGCGCCGACTGCGTGTTCTTTATCCCGGAGGGGTTTGAGGACGACCTCGTTGCAGCCGCCCGCGTGGGGGAGTCCCTGCCCAAGCTCGATGTGACCTACGGTGCCGGCACCATGGCGGCGGCGCTTTCGTCTGCCGAGGCCTCGCGCTGGATCTCGCTCGCGGGCGCTGCGGCGGCGCTTGAGCCCGCTGCTTCTAACGGCGACGTTGCCAAGGCCGCCGAGCATGCCGCTGCAAAGCGCGCGGAGGTCCAGATCGAGCAGGTCAAGGTCGACTCGACTGCTGCCGCCACGCTCGAGTCGTACTTCAACTTTGGCGCGTACGCGATTATCTCGTCGGTCATCGTGTCGGTGGGACTGGTGTTCTCGGGCATGAACGAGCCCGAGCGCGTGCGCCGCATGGATGCCAGCCCGGTCTCCGAGCGTCAGCGTTCGCTTGCCGTGTTTGCGGCCGCCGCCGTGCTCACCGTCTGCATTTGGCTCGTGTCGAGTATGATGGGCGTCGTGGGCTTTGCCGGCGCGGTTGCCGAGGTCGGCGCGGGTCGTGTGTGTCTGGCGCTGGCGGCGACGTTTGCCCTGGCGTGCACGCCGCTGGCCGTTGGCTTTGCGTTGTCGAGCCTGGGTGCGCGCGAGGAGCTGCTCAACGGCGTGGGCAACTTACTCGGCATGCTCATGACGTTTTTGGGCGGTGCCTGGATGCCGCTGTCGCTCATGGGCTCGGCCGTGCAGACCGTGGCGCACTTTGTGCCGACATATTGGGTGAACGATGCGATCAGCAAGGCACTTGCCTCGGATCTGACGTCTGCCGTGCTGAGCGACATCGCCTGCGATCTGGGCGTCACGGTGCTCTTCGCCGCCGCCATTGCCGCCGTAGGTCTGGCCCTCTCACGCGCCAAATCCCGCGCCTAACCACCTGGTCATTCAAGAACGTCCCCAACGACTAGTCTTGAAACAAATCCCCACTCTCGCCCAAAAATAGTTCGCCAAGGTTTACTATTACGTTCATAAAGTAGTATGAGGCTAACAATGGGGGGTAGTATGGCGACGAAGAAAGCCTACGTCCAGGTCAAGGATCTCAAAAAGCACTACGGCGACGGTGATGCGCGCCTGACGGTACTCGATGGCATCGACGCGTCCATCAACCGCGGCGAGATCTGCGTCATGCTGGGTCCCTCGGGCTCGGGCAAGTCGACCTTTCTCAACCTGATCGGCGGCCTGGAGGATGCCGACGCCGGCTCTATTCTGGTGGACGGCTGCGACCTCACCACGCTCAACGCCGCCGACCTGGGTGAGTATCGCCGCCGTGAGCTGGGCTTTGTCTTCCAGTTCTACAACCTGGTGCCCGATCTCACCATCAAGGAAAACATCGAGGTCACGGCGCACCTGTCCAAAAACCCGCTCAACATTGACGAGCTGCTGCGCTCGCTGGGCCTCTATGAACATCGCAACAAGTTCCCGCGCCAGGTCTCGGGCGGCCAGCAGCAGCGTTGCGCCATCGGTCGCGCGCTCGTCAAAAACCCGGGCCTGCTGCTGTGCGACGAGCCCACGGGTGCGCTTGACTATAAGACGTCCAAGGAAATCTTGCAGCTCATGGAAGATGTCAACCGCACCTACGGCTGCACCATCATCATTGTCACCCACAATGCCGCCATCGCCCGCATGGCCAATCGCGTGCTGCGCCTGCGCGACGGGCGCATCGTCGAGGACGAGCTCAACGAGTCGCCCGTTGCGGCTGCCGAGCTCGATTGGTAGGCGGCGCCATGACACCTCTCGCAAAACGTCTCCCGCGCGAGCTGCGCCGCAATATCGGCAAGTACCTGGGCATCTTTTTGCTTATGTGCGGAAGCATCGCTCTCACCTCGGGCTTTTTGCTCGCAGCGCATTCCATCGGCTGCCTTATCGACGACATGCGCGATGCGTACACGATTGAGGACGGCCGCGTGACCACCTCCTTCGAGGCTACCGACGACCAGCTCAAGGCCGCCGAGGATGCCGCCAGTGACGTCGGCGGCGTCACGCTCTATAAGAATTTCTCCATTGACGCCGTCATCAAAAAGACCGCCGGCGACGATGGCACCAAGCGCACGCTGCGCACCTATGCGCACCGCACCAAGGTCGATATCGCGTCCTACTGTGAGGGCAAGGAGCCCAAGACGGACGATGAGGTGGCCATCGACCGTGTCTTTGCCACCAACAACGACCTTGCCGTGGGCGATGAGGTTGAGCTCGAGGGCCGCACCTATACCATCTGCGGCATCATGACCCAGCCCGATATCCAGGCGCTGTTCCTCAACAATTCGGACTTTACGGTGAACACCATCACGTACGGCGTGGCCGAGGTCACCGATGGCGGCTTTGCCGCGCTCGAGGATGCCGGTGGCGCACCCGCCTACACCTACTCCTTCACCTTTACCGATCGCGACCTCCCCACCGCGGACCGCATTGACGCCGAGCAAGATATGGTCGAGGCGCTGACCGACGCCGATGCGCGCGTGGACGATCTGATCGACGCCGATTCCAACCAGGGCATTGGCTATGCGCGCGACGACGTGGACGGCGACTCTATGATGTGGATGACGCTGCTCGACATCATCATCGTGATCATGGCGTTTGTCTTTGTGGTCCTTACCGACGCCACCATCGAGGAGGAGAGCGCCATCATCGGCACGTTGCTCGCCAGCGGCTATCGTCGACGCGAGATCGTGCTGCACTACCTTGCGCTTCCCGCTATCGTGGGCGTGGTCGCGGCGCTTTTGGGCACTGCGCTCGGAGTTGTGTTCTTTACCGAGCCCATGCGCAGCCTCTATTACGGTTCGTACAGCCTGCCACCTTTCCAGGTGTACTGGAGCTGGGAGATCTTTGTGAAGTGTGCCGTGGTTCCCGCCGCCGCGCTCATTCTCATCACGCTGGTGGGCCTGCTTCGCAAGATGGGCAAGACGCCGCTGCAGTTTCTTCGCCACGAGGCGAGCGGCAAATCGGGCACCAAGCGCGGCTTGCAGCTGCCGGAGCGCATGGGTTTTGTTTCCCGCTTCCGCCTGCGTATCTTCCTGCGTAACCTGGGTAACTTCGCCACGCTCTTTGTGGGCATTGCGTTTGCCTCGCTGCTGATGCTCTTTGGCCTGGCGATCCTGCCCACGATGACGCACTATGCGGACAACCTCGAGACAAGCCTGGTCGCCGAACACCAGTACACGCTCAAGGCGCCGCTGGAGCTCGAGGGCACTGCCGAGGAGCGCGAGCAGTGGTCGGCACTCGAGCGCCTGCAGTCGGTGGACGGTGCGCTCCTCACCGCCGCCCAAGATGCCGATGACGAGCTTGACGACGTGGCCGATGCGGCGCAGACGGCAGCTGATGCCGCGACCGCATCTCCGTCTGCCGAGAGCCTGGCCGCAGTGCAGGACGCGCTCGCCAAGGTCCAGGACAAGAAGGATGCGCTTTACGCGCGCCTTGACGATCTTGCCGATGCCCTCGGCTGCAACCGCGACGAGGCTATCGACCTGATCGACAAGGCCTCTAAGATCGACACTGACAACGACGACATTCACCCGGTTAACACGACCGATAACGGTGCAGACAAGATTGCGCAGACCGAGAAATATGCCGTTTACCAGCTGCAATACGACCGCGGCGATGGTAATGGCGAGGAGACGATTTCCGTCTACGGCATCTCGCCCGATTCGCGCTATTGGAAAGACCTCAACGTTGGCGATGGGCGCGTCGTCTTTGGCGGCGGCCTGCTCGACAAGTTTGGCTGGAGCGAGGGCCAGAAGGTCACGCTCATCGACAAGTACGAGGGGGAGCATTATTCCCTTGAGTACGCGGGCAAGGACTGTGCCTGGGGCTCCAAGTCGGACATGAATATCTATATGAGTATCGACGACTTTAACGAGCTGTTCGGCAACGACGCCGCCTACTTTAACGGCTATGTGAGCGACGAGAAGCTCGACCTCGATGCTCGCTACTTTGCCGGCGACACCACGCCCGACGACATGCGGGCCGTGGGCGACCAGTTCATCGGCATGATGAGCAAAATGATCGGAATGATGATCGGGCTCGCGGTGTTCATCTTCCTGCTGTTTATGTACCTGCTGACCAAGGCGGTGATCGACCACAGCGCCCGTTCGATCAGCTACATGAAAGTCTTTGGCTATCGCGATAGCGAGATCTCGCATCTGTACATCCGCTCGATCACGCTGTGCGTGGCGGCGTCGCTCGTGCTGAGCCTGCCGGTCATTATTGGCTCGCTCACGGCCATCTTCCGCTCGATGCTGCTCGCCTATAACGGCAATATCGAGATCTACGTGCCCGCCTGGTCCATGGCGGCATGTGTCGGCATTGGCTTTGCGACCTACCTGGTCGTGGCGCTGCTGCACACGCGCTCCGTCAAGCGCGTGAGCCTCTCCGAGGCGCTGAAGGTCCAGGAATAGAGAACCGCCCACACGCGGGGGCACGAACCGAAGGAAGGGTGCCCCCGCGTTATTTGCCCGCCAGGCCCGACGTGGGCAAACGCGTGCAACGTCAGACTTCCCCGAACAGAAGGAGACCCATGGCAAGATCGGCAGAGGAGCTCAAGCAGCTCTCCATCAAGGAGTTCACCGAGGCGGCAAAGGTCTACGAATCCGGCCATGCCGGCATTTACGAGATGTGCAAGGACGACTATCCGCAAATGCTCGAGGAGCTTGAGCTCGAACCGTTCGAGGACGCGCTCGACGTGGGCTGTGGAACCGGAGCCGTCCTAGAACTGCTCCACGCCCGGTACCCCAGCAAGCACTTGACTGGACTCGACCTCACACCCGGGATGATCGACGTCGCCCGGGCAAAGCAGCTCGATAACGTCAGCTTTGTCGTCGGAGACGCGGAGGCACTGCCCTTCAAGCCCCGGAGCTTCGACGCCGTGCTCTGCTCTAACAGCTTCCACCACTACCCGCATCCGGAGAGGTTTTTCGCCGAGGTGGCACGCGTCCTTCGTCCCGGCGGGCGACTGGTCCTTCGCGACTATACCTCGAACGATGTCGCGGTCTGGCTCATGAACAACATCGAGCTACCGCTGGCACGCCTCTTGGGCCATGGCGACGTGCGCATCCTCAAGCTGTCCGAGCTACGCGCGCTCGTCGAGGAATCCGGGCTCACCCCGCTCAAGCTCGAGGCACAGAAGGGATTCCGCGCGCATCTGGTCGCGCGAAAGGGCTAGCGGTCCGCGCCAGGACGCTCCGTCACGCCAGGGCACGCCGTCAACGCCGCCAAACCAGGGCGCGCCATCAAACCAGATTGTGGCCACGCCAGAACGCGCCGCCAAACCAAGGCGCG
>UREZ01000059.1 GCA_900547025.1 uncultured Collinsella sp. | reverse complement strand
GAAGGGGTGGGGAAAGGTGTTGAAAAATGGGGCGGTTCCCCATATTATTGATGACGTCGACAGGCGGGGTGGTTCCCCGCGTACGTGCCATCTGAGTAACCGAGGGGAGGGCGCACATGGGAATGACGGGTGCATACGAGCGCAATCTCGATGCAAAAGGTCGTCTATCTCTGCCTGCACCCCTTCGCGAGGAGCTTGGAGAGCACGTTCGCGTGTTCAAAGCCCTGGATGTCGATGCTCTGTACGTGTTCTCTGCCGAGGCCTTCGATAAGTGGGTCGAAGGACTCTTCGCGGGTCGTGAGGGCCACGAGGGTTTTAACCCGCGTGACATCAACGACCAGAAGCTCATGAGGGCGATCAACAAGCGCACCACGTCGATGGATGTGGACAGCGCGGGTCGTATCGGTCTTTCTGAGTCTCTCCGCAAGCAGGCGAACCTCGACCGCGAGGTCACGGTTGTGGGCAACTACGACCACCTTGAGGTTTGGGACCGCGCTACGGCCGATGAGGACGATGACGACGAGGCCCTGCTGGACCTCTTCTTCTCGTAAGGGCAAGGCACGAGTAACGGATGGAGCGTGGGATCTTGACACAAGAATATCGGCATGAACCTGTCATGCTCGGCGAAGTGCTTGAGTCGCTGCAGCTAAAGAGCGGCTCCGTCGTCTGCGACTGCACCCTTGGCGGTGCCGGCCATTCGGTAAAGATGGCCGCGCAGGTGGGGGAGACCGGCCTTTTGCTCGGCGTCGATCAGGACGACATGGCCCTCGAGGCCGCTGGCGCCCGCCTGGACCGCGAGGTTCCCGGCGTACCGCACCAGCTGCTGAAGGGCAACTTCGGCGACTTGGACGAGCTGCTTTGCTCGGCCGAGGTGCCCGGGGTCGATGGCTTCCTGTTCGACTTGGGCGTTTCGTCGCCGCAACTCGATATCCCTGGCAGGGGCTTTTCGTACAACGAGGACGCCCCATTGGACATGCGGATGGATCCGGGTAACAACACCTTAAACGCAGCTGAGGTCATCAACACCTATAACGAACACGACCTCGCCCGGATTCTACGCGTCTACGGCGAAGAGAAGTTCGCCTCGCAGATCGCGCGTGAGATCGTGCGTCGCCGCGAGCATGAGCCGATTGAAACCACCGGCCAGTTTGTCGAGATCATCAAGGCTGGTATCCCCGCTGCCGCTCGTCGGCATGGCGGACACCCAGCCAAGAAGAGTTTCCAGGCCATTCGCATCGAGGTCAATCACGAACTCGATGTGCTCGAGCGAGGGCTTGACGCCGCCACAAGGTGGCTCAACCCGGGCGGACGCATCTGCGTCATCTCGTATCACTCGCTCGAGGACCGTATCGTAAAGAACCACTTTAAGGAGATGAGCCAGGGGTGCACGTGTCCGCCGGAGATTCCGGTGTGCGTGTGCGGCAACGTGCCGATACTCAAGGTCATCACCCGCAAACCCCTGGTTGCCCAACCCGATGAGGTTGCGCGCAACCCTCGGGCGAGATCAGCCAAGATCCGCGTGGCGCAGCGTCTGTAGACGCGACCGCGCGATATTGGACCTCCCGCTCGTACCACAAACGAAGCTTAAACACACTACCAACGTACTCGGGATGGGAGGCGGCATATCATGGGCTACAACAACTCAAACGCAGCACTCGCCTATGATATGAACGCCATGCCCGCCTATCGTGAGGCACCGCAGGCTCCCGTTGCTCCCCGCGAGCAGCGCACGCCGCGCTTTGATGTCTACACGGGCGCGGGCCGTCAGGCAAACCAGGCGGTAAGCCCGGTTTTCATGAGCGTTCTTAAAACGTTTTGCATCATTGCGGCCATCTTCATGACGATCGGTGTCGCCCGTGTGGCGCTCGCCGGCGTTACGGCTCAGGTGCTCAACAGCAACGCCGCGCTTACCAACACGCTCGAGAAGGCGACCGACGAGAGCTCCGACCTGGAGGTCATGCATTCGGTCTATGGTGCCGATACGCGCATTCGCGACCTTGCGGGCGCTTATGGCATGGTGGAGCCCAGCGAGAGCGTTACACTTGATTTTTCGCAGGATGCAGCCGCGGGCGCTAGCTCGACCGCGACCGCTCAGTAACAAGACGGTAGCTGAGTATGACAAATGACTATCGCCGCGGCTCCGACGGGGGTCGCGGTTCTGGACGTCCCTCATCGCGGGGACGTTCTGGTTATCAAGGAACGGGTCGGCCATCTTGCAACGCGAGGCCGTCCTATGGCAACGACCCCGCGTCGCGTCTCCGTGGCTCGAGTGGTCCTCAAACGCATAACACCAGACCGCGCAAGAGCTCGTCGACCGAATGGCTCACGGGCACGCCGCTGCCCCGTCGCAAAGCCGTCATGCGTTTCATCGGGCTTGGCTTGGGTTTGGGCGTCCTTCGCCTTGCCGACTATCAAATCGTGGAAGCCGATAAGCTACGCGACCGCGCCGATGCACGTCGCTTGCTTGCGCAGACGCTGTATGCCAAGCGCGGTACCATCTACGACCGTAACGGCAACGTGCTGACGTCGTCGGTCGAATGCCGCAACATCGCCGTGAATCCTCAGCTTATCGAGGACGTTGACAAGACGGTATCGGCACTGGTCAAGGCAACTGGAATCGATAAAAAGACCTGCCGCAAGCTCGTCGAGTCCGATGGCACCTGGGTGTATATCAAGCGCCAAGTGGACGAAGACGATGCTGCGGTGCTGGAGAAGAAGAACCTGCCCGGCGTGCTTTTTGAGCAGGCCATGAAGCGCGTATATCCATACGGCAATCTGGCATCGCAGGTGCTGGGTGTAGTGAATGTGGACAACGACGGCTTGACGGGTCTCGAAAAGCAATACAACAAGCTTCTGACCGGCACGAACGGTTCTCTCGTACGCGAGCGCGCGAGGGACGGCAGCTATATCGCGGGCGGTGCCTATAAAAAGGTGGCCGCGGTCGACGGCGTTGATATCGTGACGACGCTCGACGTCAATATCCAGCGTGCGGCTGAGGATGCTCTGGCAGAGGCTGTCGAGAAGACAAAGGCCAAGAACGGCTCGGCTTTGGTCACCGACCCCACGACCGGTGAAATTCTCGCAGCCTGCTCGTACCCGACCTACGACCAGACCGATCTGGAGAACGCCAAGACCGAGGATATGAACCTGCGCCTGGTCACCGACGCCTACGAGCCCGGCTCGGTCTTTAAGACGCTCGTGGCGGGCGCCGGCTTCGACTTGGGCGTCGTACGATCGAGTACGTCGTTTGAGGTGCCGGCGAGCATCAAGGTGGGCGACGATACCGTTACCGATGCCGATAAGCGCGACTATGGCATGACCATGGATGTGCGCGAGATGATGCGCCGTTCGTCCAATGTGGGCTTTGTCCTGGTGGGGCGCAAGATCGGTGCCGACGACTTTGCCGCCTATGTGGACAAGTGGGGCATCGGTCACAGCTCCGGTGTCGATTTTCCGGGCGAGAGCCTGGGCATCGTCAAGGAGCGTGACCAGTATGACGGCGCCACGCTGGGATCGATGAGCTTTGGACAGGCGCTGTCCGTCTCGCCGATTGAGATCGCACGTGCCGTGGGCGGCATCGCCAACGGCGGCGTGATGATGACCCCGCACTTCTATAAGTCCAGCAAAGGCGACGAGAAGGACTGGGGCGAAGGCGAACGCGCGATTTCTGAGGACGCCGCATCCCAGGTGACATCGTGCATGCAGACGGTCGTGTCCGAGGGAACGGGCGTTGGCGGCGCGGTTGACGGCTATGACGTGGCGGGTAAGACCGGTACGGCCGAACGAGCCGACGAGAACGGCGGCTACCTCAAGGAGAACTACATGTCGTCCTTTATGGGCTTTGCGCCGGCACAATCGCCCAAGGTGCTGTGCTATATCACGCTCGACGGAACGCCGAGCGGCTCAGATGCCGCTGCGGTGCCGTTCCAGTCCATTATGGCCAACGCGCTCGACGTGCTGGGTATCCCGCACACGAAGTAGGGGGTTACAATCTTTGGGGCGTGGTTTGTTGTCCCATATGAGGGGTGTTCACATGCCCTGCACCACGCATGCGCGGCGCTGGGATACAATACGCCGATAGCATTATTAGGTTTACAGGGGAGCTGCAATGATAGAGATCGCCGTCAACAACCTCGCGGCCGCAACAGGGGCCCGAACCGTGACGGGAGAAGCCGATCGGGTATGCCGCGGGTGCGTTATCGACTCGCGTCAGGTCGAGGAAGGGACGATTTTCGTCGCCTTTCCCGGTGAAAACGTCGACGGCAATGATTTTGCTTCCCGTGCCGTCCAGTCGGGTGCCGGCGCCGTCGTGATGACGCGTGAGCCCGAGGCCGAGCTGGTCTCGCTGGCGCAGGACAAGGGCTGTGCCATCTTGCTGACCGATGATCCCGAGGAGTTTCTGCTGCGTTTGGCGCACACGTACCGTCTGGAGCTTGGCTGCCTGGTCGTTGGTATTACCGGTTCCATCGGCAAGACGACGACCAAGGACGTGCTCGCCGCCGTGCTCGCCAAGCGCTATCGTGTCTGGGCCACCAAGGGCAATTTCAATAACCTGATCGGCATGCCGCTCACGGTGCTTTCCGCTCCGGCCGATACCGAGGTCCTGGTGCTCGAGATGGGCATGAACCATTTCCACGAGATCGAGCGCCTGTCCCAGTCCGCCAATCCCAACCTTGCCATCGTGAGCAAGATTGGTACCTCTCATATCGGCATTTTGGGTAGCCGCGAGAACATCGCCCGCGCTAAGGCCGAGATTGTCCAGGGTATGTGCGCCGCTGGCGACTTCTTGCCGCTGCTGGTTTTGGGCGGCGAGGACGACTTTACGCCGTTCATTCGCGATACGTTCGCCCAGCCTGCTGGTATCGACGTGATGCTGGCCGGCGTCTCGGACGATGATGAGGTCCGTGCCCGCGACGTTCGAGTTGATGACGAGGGCCGTCCGGTCTTTACGCTCGATTTTGGTCAGGGCGAGACAATCGATACCATGCTTGCCATCCCCGGCGTGCAGTCCGTCCCAAATGCCGTTAAGGCCGCCGCGGTTGCCTATCGCCTGGGCGTGACGCCCGAGCAGATCGATGCTGCCTTTAGGGGCCTCACGATCACCGGTCACCGCCAAGAGATCAAGCGCGCCAAGAGCGGTGCCCGCGTCATCGACGATTCCTATAACGCCAGTGCCGAATCCATGGCTGCTGGCCTCGATCTGCTGTGCTCGCTTTCGTGCACGGGGTCTCGCATGGCGATCCTGGGCGAGATGGGCGAGATGGGCGATGAGGCTCCTCGCATGCATGAGCTCGTGGGCGCCTATGCCGCCGCCAAGAAGCTCGACATGCTGGCGTGCGTGGGTGGTGAGCTGGCCCAGCTTATGGCCGATGCCGCGCGCATGATGGGCATGGACGAGGACCGCATCCAGGTGTTCTCCGATTATCAGCAGGTGCTCGACCGCATGGGCGGCGCGCTTGAAAAACATGATGTTGTACTGGTCAAGGGTTCCCGCTTTGTTGAGCTCGACCGCTTTGTGGAAGGTGTGTGCTAGCCCATGTTCGGCAATCCCTCGTATCCAACGTATCAGGCTTTTTTGGGGCTTGGCATCGCCGCCGCCATTGCGCTGCTGCTCATGCCGTGGTGGATCAAGCTGCTCAAGGTCGAGGGTATCGGCCAGCAGGTTCGTGCCGATGGCCCCAAGCGTCATTTGGTTAAGCAGGGAACGCCCACCATGGGTGGTGTTGTCATCCTCGTCGCGATCTCGCTGACCTGCCTGCTGATGGGCAAGCTCACCACCGAGCTCGTGCTCGTGCTCCTCGCCACGCTGGCGACCGGCGTGCTGGGCCTGATTGACGACCTGACCTCCGTTACGCATGGGCGCTCGCTCGGTCTGACGCCTCATGCCAAGATGATCGGTCTAACCATTATCTGTGTCACCTTTACGGTACTTGCCGTTAACTGGTGCGGCGTCGCCCCCGAGATTCGTTTTCCCGGCGGCCTGACGATTGACCTCGGTGTTCTTTCGACCACCATCTGCGGCCTTTCGTTCCCGTGGCTCTACATTGTCTTTTGCTGGCTGATGATCGCCGGTCTTTCTAATGCCGTGAACCTGACCGATGGCCTTGACGGTCTTGCTGGCGGCACCTCCATGATTGCCATGCTCGCCATGGCTGCCATGGCGTTTTTGCACGGAGACGTGAACCTGTCCATCTTCTGCACCGCGTGTGCCGGTGCCTGCTTGGGCTTTCTGTGGTTCAACTGCTATCCGGCGAGCATCTTTATGGGCGATACCGGCTCGCTTGCCCTGGGCGCCGCGTTTGCCTGCACGTCCATCATGACCAACACCGAGGTCGTCTCCCTCATCATCGGAGGCCTGTTTATCGTTGAGACCCTGTCGGTCATGATTCAGGTTGTCTACTTCCACTTTACGCACAAGCGCGTCTTCCTTATGGCGCCCATCCATCATCATTTCGAAAAGAAGGGCTGGGCCGAGACCAAGGTCGTCATCCGTTTTTGGATTATCGCTGCGGCCTTTGGTGCCGTTGGCCTTGCTTTGTTCTTCCAGTTGGGATAGTGGTCTTTCATGCCTCTTGCTGATGTCTTTAGCCTGCTCGTTTTGGGTCAGGGCAAATCCGGTCTCGATGTCGCCCGCTGGGCGCTGGCACATCCCGAGCGCGTAAGCGCCGTTACCGTGTATGGCGGCGGCACCTCTGAGCCCAATGACGCCACGCGTGCGCTCGAGGCTGCTGGTGCGTCGTTTGTCTATGGGACCGAACAGGTCGAGGGCGCCTATGACGTATGCGTGACGTGCCCGGGCATCTCGGAGTTCTCGGGCTTCTTTAAGGCCGGGCGCGAGCATGCCGCCCAGATTATGGGTGAGCCCGAGTTTGCCTATCGCCTGTCGCCCGATAACTGGATTGCCATTACGGGTACCAACGGCAAGACGACTACCACGTCGCTGACTGATTATCTGCTCAAGGCTGCCGGTGAGGCCAGCGTAGCTGTCGGCAACATCGGCGAGCCGCCGGTCAACGAGATTGACGGCCGAGCTCATAACGAGTGGTTTGTGGCCGAGCTCTCGAGTTACCAGATTGCTACGACCGCCGAGCTTCATCCTCGCGTGGCGGTGCTGCTCAACATCACTCCCGACCACTTGGGCTGGCATAAGAGCCATAAGAACTATGCGCTTGCCAAGATCAAACTGTTTGACAATATGGTCGATGACGATCTGGTGGTTGTCGACGTCGAAGACGCCGGCATTCACGAGTTCGATGAGTACATCTACACGCCGGGTCATCGCATCTGCAAGGTCGCTTTTGACGAGCCCGAGGGCGAGGATGCCGCCTTTGTGCGCGATGGCAAGATGATCGTGCGCCTGAAGGGCGTCGAGACTCCGCTCATCGCTACATCCGAGCTCAAGATCTCGGGCCATCACAATGTTATCAATGCCCTGTGCGCTGCCACGGCTGCCCTGGCAGTCGGTGCCGATGTCGATGGTGTCTGCCGCGGTCTGGCCTCGTTCCAGCCGCTCGAGCACCGCGTGGAGCCGTGTGGCGAGATTGACGGCGTGCGCTACGTCAACGATTCCAAGGCGACCAACACCGATGCGGTCGAGAAGGCGCTGACGGCATTTCCCGATGACGACGTGATCTTGCTGCTCGGCGGCCACGATAAGGGCACGCCGCTCACGGACTTCGCGCGCGTTGTTATGGATAACGTACGCTCGGTCGTCTGCTTTGGCGATGCGCGCGAGCGCTTCACCGCCGCTATGGACGAGGCCGATGTCGATGGCGATGTGGATATCGCCCAGGCGGATGACCTGCGCGATGCCGTGGACGTCGCCCGTTCGCTGTCGAGCCGTGGCGACGTGATCTTACTTTCTCCTGCCTGCTCTTCGTTCGATGAGTTCTCGGGCTATGAGGAACGCGGCCGCGTGTTTAAGGACTATGTGGCCCAGCTTGCCGCTGCGGCGAAATCGCAAATGGAATAGGGGTTGCCGGTGAGAGAGGAGAGCCCCCGACAAGGTATGAGGAGGCCCGACTCGGACCGTGCTTCCTCGCGGCGCAGCACACCGCGTTCCGGTCGCGGCGGGCAGTCGTTTAGCGAACGCTATATTGCCGGCGTTCCCGCCCGTATCATGCGCCCCCGTTTGATATTCATGGCCTGCTTGTTTACCTTGGTATGCTTTGGCCTGCTGATGGTGTACTCGGCGTCTTCGGTCGAGGCGCTGCACGAGAATGGCTCGGCGACGTTTTTTCTGGGTCGACAGGCCGCGTTTGCCGTGGTCGGTGTTCTGGCGCTGATTGCCATCGTGCGCGTTTTGCCGGACAGCTGGTTTGGGGAGGATGTGCTCAGGATCTTCCTTATCGGCATGATAGGGCTACTGCTTCTGGTGTTCTTGGTGGGCAGCGGCAGCCGTGGCGCCACGCGCTGGCTCAACATCGCCGGTATTCAGTTCCAGCCTTCCGAGTTTTTAAAGCCATTTGCCATTGCGTATTCGGCCATCATGCTTGATCGCTTCTTTTCGCCCGGTGGCAACATCAACGAATTCCTTCGCAAGATGGGTATCTACCTGGGCATTTCGCTCTTTCTGATCTTTATCCAGCCCGATTTCGGTACTGTCCTGATCATCCTGTTGACCCTCATGTGCATGGCGTTGTTTGCGGGTCTCGACCCCAGATTTATCATCGGCGTGCTAATCTTCGGCATTCTCGTGATCGTGATTGCGCTTGTCGCAGAGCCATACCGTATGGTGCGTATTCAGGTTGCCTTGAACCCTTGGGCCGACGAATATGGTGATGGCTATCAGGCCACGCTTGCCATTATGGCGTTTGCCTCGGGCGGCCTGTTCGGTCGCGGTATCGGTAACTCCACCATGAAGTACTCGTATTTGCCCGAGGCGCATAACGACTACATCTTGGCTATTATCGGCGAGGAAGTTGGCTTTATCGGAACCGTGCTGTTCTTCTTGGTGTTCGCGATGCTGATCTACTCGGCGTTTCGTATTGCCGAGCAGGCGACCGACCGTCGCGGAGCACTTATGGCATCGGGTTCCGCGGTCATCCTTGCGGTGCAGTTTTTGATCAACGCGCTGGGCATTCTCAATGTGTTTCCCATGACGGGCAAGCCGCTGCCGTTTATTAGCTACGGCGGCTCGTCGATTATTGTGTCGCTTATGCTCGCCGGTCTGATCCTGCGCGTTTCGTATGAGAGCGCCCGTCGCGATGAATACGACCGTCGCCGCGAGAGCTTTGCCGTTATGGATGAGAGTACCGCCGGCGTGCCCCACGTGCGCGGTGAGCGATCTTCGCGTAACGGCTTTACCGTCCTGGATGGCTCTGCGACCGAGTCGGCAGCCCGTCCGCGTCAGCGAACGGCGCCGCAAGGTCGTCCGCAGCGCCCCACTCCTCGCAATGCGGGCGGCGGATATAATCGAATCGATTTGAATTCGGACCCGTCGGCGCGTTTGCGCACCGATGACCAGGGGCCGCGTGTACGAAGGGATTACCATGACCGATAAGATGACCGTTGCTATTGCAGCTGGCGGCACGGCAGGACATATCAACCCCGCGCTCGCCTTGGCCGAGGAGCTGCGTGACCGCGGTCATCACGTTGTGTTCGTGGGCCAATCGCGCAAGCTCGAGGGCCGTCTGGTTCCCGAGGCCGGATTCGATTTTGTGCCCATCACGGTCACGGGCTTCGATCGCTCCCGTCCCTGGACGGCGCTGACCTCGCTGTGGCGCGTCAACAAGGCGAAGCGTGCGCTTGCCAGTCACTTCTCAAAGGTCGGTAAGCCCGATGCCGCTATCGGCTTTGGTGCTTACGTTGAGGTCCCGCTGCTGGGTTGGTGCAAGGGCGCCGGCGTTCCGTATCTGCTGCACGAGCAGAACTCTGTTCCGGGCCTGGCCAACAAGATGATGAACTCACATGCCGCCCGCGTGTGCATTTCGGTACCTGCGGCCCGCGCGGTCTTTGAGCGCGAGGGCGACCCCGACCATGTACTCATGACGGGCAATCCCGTGCGTCGTTTGGTGATCGAGGGCGATCGCGCCCGCGGTCGCAAGACGCTCGGTGTGCCCGAGGACGCTACGCTGCTGCTCGTCTTTGGCGGTTCACTTGGCGCCCAGCACCTCAACGAGCGTGTGGCTTCGCTCAAAAACGAGCTGCTTTCGCGCAAGAACCTCTATGTGTTGCATTCGACGGGTGCCGACGGCTTTGAGGAGACCGAGCGCGCTTTGGCGCTGACGCCCGAGGAGGCGAAGCATTACCGCGTCCAGCCTTACATCGACAACATGGGCGATATGCTGGCTGCTGCCGATTTGGTGCTCTCGCGTTCGGGCGCATCGAGTGTGGCCGAGATCGCTGCACTCGCCGTGCCTTCGGTGCTCGTGCCGTACCCGCATGCGACGGCCGACCACCAAACCACCAATGCCCGGTATCTGGTCGACGCCGGGGCCGGCGTGCTCTGCGCCGATGCCGATATCGACGGTTCTGCCTTTGCCGATGAACTGCTGCACCTGGTCGATGACGCGGCGGCGCGCGACGCCATGCGTCAGGCGGCGCGTGGTCTGGCTCAGGATAGGGCCGCCGCTCTTCTGGCGGATGCGGTAGAGGGTTTGCGTTAGTTAGACGGGATATCGTCGGTCGCCCTCGCGCTGATGCGGTAGGTGCGGTACAGTTAACGGGTTACAGGCAGTGTTTACGCAAGGAGTACACGAGCACATGGCTGATTCCCAGACTGCAACCTCCGCGCCCGAGTTTAAGAGCGCCCACTTTATCGGTATCGGCGGCGCCGGCATGAGCGGCATCGCCCTCGTTCTGCACGAGCGCGGTTATGCCGTTACCGGCTCCGACCTTAAGACGTCACGTTATATCCGCCAGCTTACCCGCGCTGGCGTGAAGGTGCATGTGGGCCATGAGGCCGCCACGATCGACGAGGTCAAGCCCGACGTGGTTGTTGTCTCCACCGCTATTCCGGAGTCCAACCCCGAACTCGTGCGCGCTCGCGAGCTTGGTATTCCCGTGTGGCCCCGTGCCAAGATGCTCTCTGCTTTGGGCCACGGCTACACCACCGTCGCTGTTGCCGGCACGCATGGCAAGACCACCACGTCTTCGATGTGCGCCACCATGCTCGACCGTATGGACCTGGACCCCAGCTTCCTTATCGGCGGCATCGTCGAGGGTTACGACACCAACGGCCGCAACGGCTCGGGCGAGT
>UREZ01000058.1 GCA_900547025.1 uncultured Collinsella sp. | reverse complement strand
CCCTTTTGGGGCGGCACGTTTTTGTGTGGGTGGACAGTTAGTTCAGATACGTATTATTCGGGCGGTTTAATAGCTGGGTTTGGAGCCCTCGGAGGCTTGTTGGACGCCTTTAGATGACCTGAGGCGCTTGGTTTTGGCCTTTAAACGCCCGTTTTGAGGACCAAATTGCGCCAAACGAAGCGCCCGGATGCAATTTGAGGGGGTTTGATTTATACGTATCTGAACTAACTGTCCAGGCGACTCTGTTCGGGGTCGGCGTGCCTTGCTTGTGGTCCCTGTCTTCACAATTTGCGTCAAGCTTTTGGTTAGCTTTTGGTCAGTTGGCGGGATGGCGGGAGGGCAAAAGATCGCTGGCGAAAAAAGCTCAAAGAAAGTGCTGGTAGGGGAGTTGTTGAGCTTTTCGACAGCTTTTGGGCAAAAGAAACTTTGTGGCTATTGCCAGCGATTGCATTGTCGCGGTCATGGTGGTGCGGGATGCTGGTCGTAAGCGTCGAATGCTCCGATTTTGGAGGCCAGCATGGATCTGTTTCTCGAGACCCCGCAGCAACAAGCCGAACGCATGTTGCGTCAGCAGCAACGGCTCATGGAGATGCAAATGCAAGGGGTGGCTACCCAACCTGTAGCGCAAAATGCCGCACCCGAGGCGGCGTCTGCACCAGCGCCTGAAACGTATTCCGTGCAGCAGGATTCGTATGCACAGGAGCTTGCGTTCGACAAGCGTCGTGCGCGTCGCCGCCGCTTGGGCCAACGCCTGCGTACGCTGGCGATGATCGTGCTCATCCCGCTGGGGCTTGTCGCCATCTTCCTGGCTTCGTATGCCCTCACGTGCATCCTCAACGGCGCCTCGCCCAACGAAGTACTCCAACATCTGGCAGCCCTAGGCCAGCGCCTAGGCGACGTCATAACAACCATCCGCGCCGGCTGGGAGAGCTAGCGCTCGCCCCTTCAGACCTTTCTGGGCGTAAAGGCTCCAAATGGGAATGGGAACCTATCTCCCCAGGGGTCTTTCCATACAACTGAATAGTATTATTGAAGACGAATAATACTAGAGGAGGTGCGCGGTTGAATCTGACTTTTGAGGGGTTCTTGAAAGGCTATTGTCGTGAGCTGTCTGGGCAGCAGTCGTTGAGTTTTAGAAAGCTGGTTGAGCGGGCAACGACGGTTGAGCCGCGTGTGGCGGAGCCGCTGTTTTTGCTTGCTTTGGCGCAGGGCAAGGCCGAGTACGTTTTGGGTTTATCCGAGGGCTCATGGATGGAAGAGGGCTATCGAGGGGTTTTGTCCCTATACAACCAAGCGGGCAGTCTGGCGTCCCTGTGCACCAAGGGCAAACTTCCTAATCGTTATGCCAACGTCTGGCGCGCGTATCGAGGCGTAAAGGAAAGGCCGGCGGCGGACAGAAGAGTTAATGCCCTGATGCGCAAAAGAACGTTGGACGCATTGGCGGGTTCGAGCTTGACACGCTATGGCCTCTGCCGTGCTCTGCACCTGAATAAGGGAAACGTTTACGCATACTTAGCCGGTGATGACTCAAAGGTGAGCAGGAAGACAGCGCGCCGTATTATGGAATATGCGGAAGAGAGAAGCACCCAAGAAGGCGCCGGGCGCCCGGTGCGTGTGGCGGGGTAAGATTGATCGCGGTTTTGATTGATGACCGATTGAGTTTGTTGGGCGGAGTCTATGTCTGCTATTGATATCGTGCTTGTTGTGATCGCCTTGGTGGCGGTGGGGGTTGCTGTGGCTTGCGCCCTCCAACTCAAGAGCCTGCGTGCCGAGTTGCGGGAGCGTGGCGACAGTAGCGCGGAAACGCTGGCAGCACTCGAGCAGGCTAACAACGCGCTCGATGCCCTGAACGTCGCGCTGGCCGAAACTCGCCGCACGGCCAATGCCATCGCGCAGCAGCAGACGACAGATGCGGCCGTGGAGCAGCAACGTTACCTGACCATCGCACGTGAGTTTTCGCAAGCTGGTGACCGGATGGATGACCTGCGCCGCGAGACGGCCCAACAGCTCGGTGCCAACCGCGAGGGCATCGAGCACCGCCTGGACAAGGTGCGCGAGACGGTCGATGCCCAGCTGGGTGCTATCCGCAAAGACAACAACGTGCAACTCGATCAGATGCGTGCAACGGTGGACGAGAAGCTCTCCCGCACGCTCAACGACCGACTGTCGGCATCGTTTAAGCAGGTGAGCGACCAGCTCGAGGCCGTGTACAAGGGCCTGGGCGACATGCAGTCCATCGCCACCGGCGTGGGCGACCTTAAGCGCGTGCTGGGCAACGTGAAGGCGCGTGGCATTTTGGGCGAGGTGCAGCTGGGTGCAATTCTGGCGGACATCCTTACGCCCGACCAGTATCTGGAAAACGTCGCCACCAAGCCCGGTGCCTCGGAGCGCGTTGAGTTTGCCGTCAAGCTGCCGGTGGACGAGGGCGATCCCGTGCTGCTGCCGATCGACTCCAAATTCCCGGGCGACGCGTACGAGCACTTGCTCGACGCGCAGGAGTCGGGCGATGCGGAGACCGTGGCGGCTGCGCGCAAGACGCTCGACACCATGGTCAAGCGCGAGGCAAAGGACATTTGCGAAAAGTACCTGAGTGTGCCGGCAACGACCAACTTTGGCATCATGTTCGTGCCGTTTGAAGGGCTGTACGCCGAGGTCGTCAGCCGCTCCGGGCTTATCGAGACCCTGGGCCGCGACTATCACGTCAACGTTGCCGGCCCCAGCACCATGGCGGCCATTCTCAACAGCCTGCAGATGAGCTACCAGACGTTTAGGCTGCAAAAACGCACCGACGATGTACTGCGAGTGCTCTCCGCCGTCAAGGCCGAGCTGCCGCGCTATCAAAAGGCGCTGCGCCGCGCCCAGCAGCAGATCGAGACCGCGGGTAAAACGGTCGAGGGCATTATCACCACGCGCACCAACGTCATGGAGCGCAAACTCAAGGACATCGACGCACTGGAAGACGTCGACCAAGCCGATGAGATCTTGGGACTCACGTCCGCGGACCTTCTCACAGACCAAGAAGACGAAGGCTAATTGCAACAAGACGGTGGGGCGCCGGCGTAAACGCTGGTGCCCCGCTGCTTTTCGCATCGCGCTTGCCTGGAGTGTGCTCCAATGTGAAACAATGGCGTTTCGCCCTATCAGACGCGAAAGGAAGCCCATGTCTCAGAGAAGCACCAGTCCGCTCAAACGCTCCACTGTGCGTCGCACTCTAAAGCGTTTTTGGGACGTCACGCGCACGCAGCCGTTGATCGTCTTTCTCTCGGTGTTCTCGTCGGCGGGCTACATCTTTTTGCTCACGTTTGCCAACACCTATGTGATGGCCCTCATTGTCGACCGCGTTCAAGCCGGTCCCGTGGCGGGTGACCAGGTGTTTGAGGTCTTCGGCCCCTATATCCTGGCGCTCGTACTCGTTAACCTGGTGGGTCAGATCCTCTCCAAGTTACAGGACTACACCGTCTACAAGCTCGAGATTGCAGGCAACTATCACCTGGCGCGTCTATGCTTCGACACGCTCTCCAACCAATCCATGACATTCCATACCAGCCGCTTTGGAGGATCGCTCGTGAGCCAGACGAGTCGTTTTATGAGCGGCTACACGGGGCTGGTGGACGTGACGGTGTATTCGCTCATCCCCACCATCACCTCGGTCATCTGCACCGTGGCCGCACTCGCCCCGGTGGTGCCGACGTTTACCGTGATCCTGGTGTGCATCATGGTCGTCTACATCGCGTTTGTCTGGCTTATGTACAAGCGTATCATGCCGCTTTCGGCCGCGACGTCCGCCGCGCAGAACAAGCTCTCGGGCGTGCTCTCCGACGCGGTCACGAACATCGTGGCCGTTAAGACCTGCGGGCGCGAGGACTTTGAACGCGATCTGTTCGACGCCGCCGATCGTGCCGCGCGCGATGCCGAGACGGTCTCGATGCACGCCATGATGCAGCGCAACTTTACGACCTCGGGCCTTATCGTCATCACCATGGCCGTGGTGAGTGTGTTCGTGGCGGGCGGCAACGCGTGGTTTGGCATCTCGGCCGGCTCGCTCGTCATGATCTTTACCTACACCTATAACCTCACCATGCGTTTGAACTACATAAGCTCCATGATGCAGCGCATCAACCGCGCTTTGGGCGATGCGGCCGAGATGACGCGCGTGCTGGACGAGCCACGTTTGGTGGCAGACGACCCGGACGCCCCTGAGCTCAAAGTGACCGAGGGCGCGATTGATTTTGAGCACCTGAGCTTTGCGTACCGTGACGCTGCGGCGGGCGAGAGCGTGTTCGATGACCTGACGCTTCATGTGGCGGCGGGCCAGCGCGTGGGCCTGGTGGGCAAATCGGGCTCGGGTAAGACGACGCTTACCAAGCTGCTGCTGCGCCTGGACGATGTTCAGGGCGGCCGCGTGCTCGTGGACGGTCAGGATGTCTCGCGCTGCACGCAGCAGAGCCTGCGCCGCCAGGTTGCCTACGTGCCGCAGGAGGCGCTGCTGTTCCATCGCTCCATTCGCGAAAACATTGCCTACGGTCGTCCCGACGCCACTGATGAGCAGATTCGCGAGGCCGCGCGCCTGGCCAACGCCCTGGAGTTTATCGACCGCTTGCCTCGTGGCTTTGACACCATGGTGGGTGAGCGCGGCGTCAAGCTCTCGGGCGGCCAGCGTCAGCGCGTGGCTATCGCTCGCGCCATCCTAACCGACGCGCCGATTCTAGTGCTCGACGAGGCGACCTCTGCCCTCGACAGCGAGTCCGAGGCGCTGGTGCAGGAGGCGCTCGAGAACCTGATGCGCGGCCGCACCTCCATTGTGGTGGCACATCGCCTGTCCACCGTGGCGGCGCTCGACCGCATTGTGGTGCTGGCCGATGGCGAGATTGTCGAGGACGGCACGCATGCGCAGCTTGTCGAGGCGGGTGGCGAGTACGCGAGCCTGTGGAGCCGTCAGACCGGCGCATTCTTGGAGGTGTAAGCGTCTCGGACGTGGGACAATTGTGCCCATAAGTTTATTGTGCCGTTGAGCCGAGGAGTCGTTATGCCACGCGAGACCAATGCTGCCAAACGCGAGCGCGCCGTTGAGGTGTGCGAGCGCCTCAACCGTCGCTATGGCCCGGTCGAGTGCTTTTTGGACCACGAGAATCCCTTTAGGCTGCTCATCGCGGTGCTGCTCTCGGCGCAAACGACCGACGCGCAAGTCAACAAGGTGACGCCGCGGCTGTTTGCCCAGTGGCCCACGCCCGAGGCCATGGCCGGGGCGAGTGTTGCCGACGTGGCGGACACGATCAAGTCGCTTGGCTTCTACAAGAGCAAGGCCAAACACGCCGTGGAAGCGGCGCAGATGATCGTTGCCGATTACGGCGGTGTAGTGCCGGCGGATATGAAGGAGCTCGTCAAACTGCCGGGTGTGGGGCGCAAGACGGCGAACATCGTGCTCAACGTGGGGTATGGCATTGTGGAAGGCATCGCGGTGGATACGCACGTCAACCGTATCGCGCATCGCCTGATGCTGAGTCCCAAGACGCACGCCAAAGAGCCGCTCAAGACCGAGCAGGATCTGCTCAAGATCTTGCCGCACGAGTATTGGGAGTCGGTCAATCACCAGTGGATCACCTTTGGCCGCGAAATCTGCGACGCCCGCAAACCCAAGTGCGACGAGTGCCCACTGGCAGACCTTTGCCCCAGCGTACGGGTGACGGGGTAGGGTCCGGCACGCTTTGCCGGCGTCCGAAGGCTGTGGTCAATGTTGTGCAACACATTTGAGCCGCGAGGGCTCAATATGATGGCGACAGATGCCGTTTGTTGTGAGGGGATGCCCGAATATGTTTTGCACCAAGTGTGGCTCCGAGATGCCCGACGGAACCGATTTTTGCACGAACTGCGGGGCGCGCATGGGCGCTGCCTCTCCGGCGGCCGCGCCTGCTGAGCCCGCATCGATGCCGGCGGCAGGGATGCCTCCCGTGCAGAAGAAGTCACATAAGCGCGCGGTGATTGTCGGCATGTGCGTGGTGGGCGTGCTCGTTGCCGGCGGTGCCGCTCTGGCGCTGACCGGCGTGCTGGGTCCGCTTGGGCAGGGCAACTCATCGCAGATTACGGTACTGGGGTCCGACGAGGGTTCAGCCGAGCACAAGGACAAGGGAAGCGCCAAGGAGAAGCCTGCCGATGAGCAAGAAGAGCCGGAAGAGACCGAGCAGACGGGCAGCAGCGTAAAGGTCGACCTCAATGACCAGGCAACCTATGCCGCCGCGAATCTGTTCCTGTCGAACTTTACGGAGGAGCACTTCGATCGGGACTGGTATCAGACGGGCGGCTTCGATTCGACTGACGGCCTTTCTGATGACGAGAAATACAAGCTGGTTAAGTTTATCTGGTGCCATTTTATTGACAACGCGCCGTATCGAATCGAGAAAGGCGACTATGACAACGGTCACTATCAGCGCATGGCGACCGATGTGATCAATAGGGAACTCAATCGCCTGACGGGTCTGACGCTCTCGGATGCTGACATGACCTTTGATAAAGGGTCGGGTGGGCAGATGCTTGCCGATTCGGCCGAAGCGCATGGTGGGTACTTGTATCTGAAACAGGAATATGGCCAGGGAAATTACAACCCACCGTGTGCCATCGTTACGGGCGCGACTGACCTTGGCGACAACATCTACGAGCTCACCTATGAGGTCTACAGTGCTGGCGGCATGTTACTTCCTTCCGACATCCCCGAGAGCACTTACGGCCTGCCAAAGAACCAGTTCATCGCCGCAATTCAAGCGGACGCATCCATGGGCCGTACCGAGACTTGCACGGTCCGCGTCGCGCAGGGCGACGGCGCTCCGACCTTCACACTGCTTAAAATGGGCGTCTACGATTAGACTCGGCGTATAGCTCACTCTGATAGCGCCAGACGGCTTGCCCGTCTGGCGTTTTTGTTGCGGGGCTGGGCGTACGCTTGAGCAGGAGTATATGTTGCCTCATGCCGCCCCATGCAAAAATGTGTTGCTAATTTAGAAGCCTATTCAAGCGCGCTGAAGTCGTGGCGCGCTGGCGTAGCATGAGCAAAAAATCAAGCAATGGAGGACAACGTGGCAACATTGAAGACGCGAGAGCTCGAGGATGACTTTGATCGCATCGTGCGCACGCGCGAAGGCGACCTACCTGGTCGGCGTAAAGGCGACGAATACTTGTCTCAAACCCATGCGCTCTACCATGGCGACCCTGCGCCCTGGGCTCTGACGCCAAAGATATTCGACAAGGATATGACGGCGATTCTTAAGGAGGCCGCCGAACGCATGTACGGCATTATGGACAAGGTGACGCGGGCGTTTTGTTCCGATGCCTCTGTGCGTGCGTGGTTTCGCATGGATCCAGCTTTTGCTGACCTGTGTGCTATGGATGCCGGCTGTGATTGCCAAATTCCCCTTGCGCGTGTTGATATCTTTCTTGACGAGGACACCGGTTCGTATACGTTTTGCGAGCTCAATACCGACGGCAGTGCTGGAATGGTGGTAACCGATGAGGTCTGCCAGGCAGTGCGAATGACGCCTTCCTTTGAGGAGTTTGCATCCGACCACCCCGGCTTTCGGCAGTACGATTTGTGCGGTAGCTGGATAGATGCATTGTTTGAGACCTATGCAGAGTGGAAGCTGGCCCATCCTCGCCGCACCGAGGATGGTGCACGGTCGGACGACGGGGCCCGCGTTGACGAGGGGCTCTATGCACCACAATCAAAGATATATCCCGCTTCGGTGGCAATCGTCGACTATTCGGAAAGCATCGACTTGGAAGATGCGGCTCATTTTGTCGACCTTATGAGGCGGCGGGGCGTAGTCGCACGCTTTGTGGATGTACGCGACCTGTGGATTGGCGAAGACGAGAGCGGTGCTAGGCGCCTGTGCGATGCCGCTGGTCCTATTGATTGCGTTTGGCGGCGCGCGGTGACCGGCGAGTTGTGGGATAAGCCGTGCGATGGACGCTCGGCCTTAATCGAGGCTGCCCAAGAAGGGCTTGCATGCATCGTCGGTGGTTTTAGAACGTGGCCGTGTGCGACTAAGACCGTATTTGCGTTTTTGTGGTCTCGGGCCGGTCAGTCCTTGTTGAGCCCGGAGGAGCAATCGTTTGTACGGGAGCATGTGCCCTATACCGAGATTCTGGATGAAAGCACCCAGTTGTCGCGATTTGCCGAAAAGGATCGGTGGATTGTCAAGCCGTGCGGCGGCTACAATGCGGTTGGCGTTGTCGCTGGTTTGGATGTCGCGGAACGGGAATGGCCTCAGGTGCTTGCTCGCGCTGCGGCCGCTGGGGCGATTGTACAGGAGTATGCTCAGCAGTATCAGACGCCCTGCTTGCGCGGGACGCTTGTCGATGGGCCGCATCGAGGAGAGGCGCCCAAAGGACTTGTGGATGATCTTGGTTTTGCGCCCGCTTCTAATATGGAAGGCCTGTACCTGTATCGCGGCCGTTTTGCGGGCGTGTACACACGCGTCGGTTTTGCCAACACCATAGGTGAGTGGACGAGTCGCTTGAACGTCGCAAGCTTTTTTGAGGAATAGCCGTTTCTCGGGACACCTTCCGTGGTTGCGGCGTTCGACGTGACGGGGAGATTTTGGCGAAGCCGGTGAATCCAGTTCTATCTGGCGTTTTTGTTGCGGGGCTGGGCGTACGCTTGAGCCGGAGTCCTCTCCATGCGCTACCATGACAAGCAACGAATTTGACGAACGACCCGCCGAGCTTGCCTCTGCGGGCTTTTGGCGTTGCAATGCCGGAGGAACAGCATGCTCATTCACCGTATAGCCGCGCAGCTCTACACTGCCGAGGCACTGCAGACCGTCGAGGCCGGGCTCGATTCTGGCGAGGACGTGACGCTGGCCGTGTCTCAGTCGGGCCGAACGCTTATGGCTGCCGCCCAGTTTGCGCGTCGTCCGCGCCCCACGGTCTACATCGTGAGTGGCGAGGATGCGGCCGATCGTGCCGCACGTAGTCTGGCCGCCTATGTGGGCCTGGCGCACGTGTGCCGCTTTCCCGAGCGCAAGGACTACCCTTGGCGCGAACAGGCGCCCGACGATGCCGTGGTGGCCCAACGCTGCGAGGCGCTCGGGCGCATCGTGCGCGGGGACAACTGCATCATGGTCGCCTCGGCCCGCGCGCTGCTGCGCTGCGTGCCGCCGGTCGAGAGTCGCTATTGGGAGTCCACCACTTTTGCGGTGGGCGAGGAGATTCCTTTTGACGAGGTGCCGCAGCGCCTGGTGGGCATGGGCTACACCAATGCCGGCGCCGCCGACGCGCCCGGCCTGTTCCGTGTGCACGGCGACACCGTCGAGGTATTCCCCGCACAAGAGAAAGCGCCCGTGCGCATTGAGTTCTTTGGCGACGAGATCGACCGCATCCGCCGCATGGTGAGCTCCACGGGCCAGACCATCGGCAACGAGGACAGCATCGAGATCTTCCCCTGTCGCGAGCTCGCACTCACCGACGACGCCGTCCACAACATGCATGTGGCGCTCTATCGCGCCAGCCAGGACGATAGCAAGCTGGCGGCGCTGCTCGAGATGGTGGATGCACGCATCGTCACGCCCGAGCTCGACCGCTTTTTGCCGGTGATGTACGGCCAGACCGTAAGCCCACTGGCACACGTGGGCGGCAAGGCGCTCGTGGTTCTATCCGAGCCGCGCTCGCTGTTCGACGACTGCCTGCGCGCCTACGAGGATATCGAGGCGCGTGCCGGCGAGGCGGGGATTGACCGACTGGATGGCCTGTATGTACGTGCCCAGCAGCTCGATTTTGGTGCTCAGCAGCGCCTGAACTATGTGAGCCTCATCCGTGCCGGCGGTGCGGTTACGGCCGAGCTCAAGATTGAGCAGCCGGCCATCGCGGGCTCGGACAACCGCTTTATGACGCGCATTCAGGAAGTCGTAGGCAAGCGCTACGCCTGCGTGTTTGCCATTCCCGACCGCGGCGCGCGCGAGTCGATGGAGCTCACCTTTGGCGACGAGGGCATTACCTTTGAGGAATCGCTGACTGCCGCGCCCGAAAACGCCGGCGTCATTGGCGAGCGCGTACGCGTGGCGGCGGCGGATTCTGCCGACCGTGCCGCCCGCCAGGAGGCCCATGCTTCCATTCGCGAGCGTAAGGCAGATGCGCTCAACGCCCGCTCGCTCGAGGCGGGCGCCGCCGTGCCCACCATCTCGCGCGGGCGCGTGACCTTTGTGGACGCTGCCCTGCCGCAGGGCGTGGTGGTGCCCGACGCCAATTTGGCCGTGTTCTCGATCGCCGACCTCAACGCCCGCATGGATGCCAACCGCGCGCGCAGCCGCCGCAAGGTTGACATTACGCAGGTCACCTTCCCGTTTAAGCCGGGAGACTACGTGGTGCACGCTACCCACGGCATCGCGCTCTTTAGCGAGATCGCGCGCCAGGAAGTGGGCGGCAAGGAACGCGACTACTTTTTGCTGGAATACGCCGATGGCGACAAACTCTATGTGCCGCTGGAGCAGGTTGACCGCATTACGCGCTACGTTGGTCCCGACGGCGATAAACCGCGCTTGACCAGGCTCAACACCGCCGACTGGACGCGGGCTACCAACAAGGCGCGCAAGAATGCCAAAAAGCTGGCGTTTGACCTGGTCGACCTGTATACGCGCCGCTCGTCGATTACCGGTATCGCCTGTCCGCCCGATACGCCCGAGCAGATCGAGATGGAGCAGAGCTTCCCCTACGACGAGACGCGCGACCAGCTGGAGGCCATCGCCGACATCAAGGCCGACATGGAGGCGCCCAAGCCCATGGACCGCCTGCTGTGCGGCGACGTGGGTTTCGGCAAGACCGAGGTCGCCCTGCGCGCGGCGTTTAAGTGCGTTGACTCCGGCCGCCAGGTCATGGTGCTCTGCCCCACGACCATTCTGGCCCAACAGCACTACGAGACATTCTTTGAGCGCTTTGCCCCGTTTGGCCTGGAGGTCGAGGTGCTCAGCCGCTTCCGTACCCCGGCGCAGCAAAAGCGCGCGCTCAAGGCGTTTGCCGAGGGCACGATTGATGTGCTCATCGGCACGCACCGCTTGCTTTCTGCCGATGTGAACCCCAAGAACCTGGGCATGGTGATCATCGACGAGGAGCAGCGCTTTGGTGTGCAGCACAAGGAGCAGCTCAAAAACCTGCGCGAGCAAATCGACGTGCTCACGCTCTCGGCAACGCCGATTCCGCGAACCATGCAAATGGCCACGAGTGGCGTGCGCGACATGAGCCTGATCACCACACCGCCGACCGGGCGTCGTCCCGTGATCGTGCACGTGGGGGAGTACGACCCCGACGTGGTGAGTGCGGCGATTCGCCTGGAGGTGGGCCGCGGCGGCCAGGTGTACTACGTGTCCAACCGCGTTAAGACCATCGATGACGCCGTGGCGCGCGTGCATGAGGCCGCGCCCGAGGCGCGCGTGGGCGTGGCACACGGCAAG
>UREZ01000057.1 GCA_900547025.1 uncultured Collinsella sp. | reverse complement strand
CCCGCGCCGTCTACGGCTCGCCGTGCATCGTGATCGACCTGGGCACGACGACCAATATCGAGGTCATCGACGCGCGCGGCACCTTTGTCGGCGGCGTTATCGCGCCGGGGCTGGCCCTCGGCGCCCGCTCGCTCTCGGCGGCAGCAGCGCGCCTACCCCAGGTTGAGCCCTCGGCGCCGACGCACGTCATCGGCCGCAACACGCGCGAGGCCATGCGCTCGGGTGTGGTTTTGGGCGAGGTGGCGCGCATCGACGGCATGCTCGACATGGTGCTTGCCGAGATGCGTGCGACCAAGGCCGCGGGGGAAGGCAGCGTGCCCATCGTCATTACTGGCGACGATGCCGAGGCGCTTGCGGCGCTGGTCGGCCATAGCCTGACGGTCGACGATGCGCTGACGCTGCGGGGTCTCGCCGAGCTCTACCACATCAATCAAAAGCCCCGCCGCGCGTAGGGCGAGGGGCTGGTGGGATAAGCGCCCCTACCTTCCACCTGCTACAATGGGTCAAACTATTGCGATTTCGGAGGTGTCTGCCATGTCGGACGATCTTCATCAAACTGCGTCGGGCAAGCGCCGCGACGTTATTAGCTGGGATGAGTTCTTTATGAGCGTGGCCATCGCCGCGCAGCGCCGCAGTAAGGACCCCAACACGCAGGTGGGCGCGTGCATCGCCAACACCAACCACCGCATCCTTTCGGTGGGCTACAACGGTACGCCCTCGGCGCTCAACGACGACTTTTTCCCGTGGGGTACGAGCGACGACCCGCTGCAGGACAAGCACAACTACGTGGTGCATGCCGAGGCAAACGCCGTGCTTAACTACCGCGGCTCGCTCAAAGACCTCGAGGGTTCCACAGTCTATGTCACGCTATTCCCGTGCCACGACTGCGCCAAGATCTTGGCGCAGGCGGGCGTGGGCGAGGTCGTCTACCTGGACAATAAGTATGCCGACACCGATGACGGTCGTATCAGCCGCCGCATTCTCGATTCCTGCGGCATCAGCTACCGCCAGGTTATCGTCGATGTCCAGATTGGTACCGGGGGACAAGCTCAGCAGTAATATGCGTTGTCGCTATCTGGCGACGAACGCAGCTCAAAGAGCCCCGTCCCAAATTGACTACTCGTGAAAGTCGCGTCTGCGCGCATGGACGGCTCGTGAGCGGGTACATGGCTGTAGTAACATAGCTTCTGTCCGCGGGCGTGCCCGCGTTATTGTGAGAAAGGAGCCCCTGTGGCTGTTAACGAAGAGCTGCTTAAGAAGGTTCTTGAAGAGATTCGCCCCAACCTGCAGGCCGACGGCGGCGATATGGAGTATGTGGGCGTCGACGACGAGGGCGTCGTTAAGCTGGAACTGCAGGGCGCTTGCGCCGGCTGTCCCATGAGCTCGCTGACCCTTTCCATGGGTATCGAGCGCATCCTGAAGGAGCACGTGCCCGGCGTTACCCGCGTCGAGCAGGTCAATGCTTCCGGCGAGGCCGAGGACCTGTACGACGAGTACGCGCCGTTCTAAGATGCGAAAGCTGCGGACGGTACGCTCCGCATAGACGTTACGTCCAAATATGCGGCTGCGAGCGCAAGGCCCGCGGCCGCATTTGTATGTAGGGAGCAGGGGGATCGATATGCTCAACGACCTCTACCATATGCTTGATCCCGTCGCGATCTCGGCGGGCCCCATCACCATCTACTGGTACGGTCTGGCCTACGTGGTCGGCGCTCTGCTCACGGCGGTCGTTATGTACCGCACGCAACGTCGTTGGGGCTTCGACATTACGATTGATGACCTGACGAGCGTCGTGGTCGGCGCGGTCTTTGGCCTTATTATCGGCGCGCGCCTGTTTTACGTCGTCTTTTACGGTGATGGCTACTATTTGGCCCACCCGCTCGAGATCTTTGCCACCAACGAGGGAGGCATGAGCTTCCACGGTGGCCTGGTGGGCGGCATCTTGGGCGGCATCATCGTGTGCCGCATGTATAAGCTCGACGCCTGGACCATCGCCGACCTTGCTGTGATCGGTGCTCCGCTGGCGCTGTGCCTGGGACGTTGCGCCAATTTCGTCAACGGCGAGCTGTGGGGTAAGCCGACCGATCTGCCCTGGGGCGTGGTCTTTGGCGGCACTGCGGGCGATATGCCGCGCCATCCCTCCCAGCTCTACGAGGCGTTTCTTGAGGGCGTCGTGCTCTTCTGTATTTTGCAGGTGCTCAGCCGCAAAAAGCCGCTGCTGCCCCAGGGTACGTTTATGGGCGTGTTCGTGATGGGGTACGGCATCGTCCGCTTTCTCGTTGAGTTCGTGCGCGTGCCCGATGCCCAGTTGGGTTATCTGCTGGGCGGCGTCATCACCATGGGTCAGCTACTGAGCCTGCCGCTCGTGATCGCCGGTCTGGCGCTCATCATCTTCGCCCGTCGCCGCAACCAGCCCCAGCGCATCTACCTCGACGCCTAACCACCAAAACCACCACAAAGGGGACAGGCACCTTTGTGGTGGTCTTGCCGAGTTTGATAGGTTTCTAGAAAGGCTTTCGGACTGTGAAGGATTCCGACCTCTCCACAACGGCTGCGCGCGACGCTGCCCGCATCGTCTGGTTTAAGCGCTACCCCGCCAAGCAGACGCTCATCGCATTTTTGCTCGCGCTGTTGGCGACCACGGCGTTTTCCATCGATCCCGCCCCGGTGTCGAGCAACGCAGTCTTGGCAATTGACCCCAAAGCCTCGGGCATGCTGTACGTGTGCTACGAGGTGCTCCTCTCGTTTGCCGGCCATACCGACGCGGTCATGCTGCTTGCGCTTGCCTGCCTGCTCACGCTGCCGTTTCGCTACGTATTCTTTGGCCGCGGCGACGCCTGGCGTCCCTCGGTGATCCTTCCGTCGCTGTTCTTTGCCGTCTGCATGGTGTTTGGCCGCAGCTACGACCTCACCGATTCGGCCGAGATCGTGCTCGGCGACAAGGCCCGCATTATCTGTGCCTGGATAGGCGGTGCGGGCTGGATGCTCTTGGCGGTCGTTGCCTTCTATCTGGCTTTTGAGTGTCTAGATTGGCTGAGCTCTCGGCGCATTCCGTTTTCTGAAGCGCACTTTGGCCGCGTATGGCGTGTGGCTCACGCCGTGCTCTCGGTCCATCCCTTTGCCGGGCCCTTCCTGGTGCTTATGGTCGCCTGGGCGCCCACGCTCATCGCTTCGCTGCCCGGCCTTTTTATGGGAGATACGGGTGCGCAGATTCGCCAGTGGTTCAACTACCCCAACGGCACGAGTGACTACCTGCGTCTGCTCAATCCCAATGTGCTGCTCAACGGACATCACCCCGTGGTGCATACGGCTATCATCGGTTCGTGCGTCCAGCTGGGGCTTTCACTGTTCAACAGCGCCAACGCAGGTCTTGCCATCTACACCTGCGCTCAGTTCGTCATTACGGCCGCCTGCATGGCCTATTCCATCTCGTCGCTGCGCAAGCTGGGCGTGAGCCTGCCGGTCCGCGGCGTAATCCTGCTGTTCTTTGTGTTTATGCCCATGTTCTCCAACTACGCGGCCTTGCTTACCAAAGACGTGCTGTTTGCCGACGCGTTTTTGGTGCTGTTGGTGCAGACCGTGAAGCTCGTGGCCTGCGGCCTGCCCCGTCGCGATGCCAATGTCGAGCGTGCAGGCGAACAGAGGCCTGTGCTCTTTGCGCGCCACGACTGGCTGCTGCTCGCTCTGGGCGCCATGGGTTCCACGTTTCTCCGCAACGGCGGCCTGGTGTTTCCCTTGGCGGCATGCGTAATCGCGACGGCGTTTTGCGCATGGGACGCACATGTGGCTCGCCGTGCGGCCAAGCAGGCTAGTGCTGCGCCTTCGGGCGCCATCCCGCGTTTCCGCTGGGTGGGAGTTCTTGCGGTGCTTGCACTCTGCCTTGCCTCTAACATGTACTTCACCAAGGTCTTTATGCCGGCGCACGACATCACGCCTGGTTCCAAGCGCGAAATCCTCTCGATTCCGTTCCAGCAGACGGCTCGTTTCGTCCAAAAGCACGACGGCCTCAACTCGGGCGTCAACCCCACGGTTAAGGAGGACGGCACCATCGTGGAGGCTCCTTGCGACGGCTTGGTGACCGACGAAGAGCGTGCCGCGATCGACCGTGTGCTCAAGTACGAGAATCTGGGCCGCCGTTACAACCCGGATAAGTCGGACGCCGTCAAAAATTGCTTTAACGAGTACGTCTCGCAGGAGGACATCAAGGCCTATTTTGAGGTGTGGGCCCAGATGTTCAAAAAGGATCCCGAGTGCTATATCTCGGCGCTCATCAATAACTACTACGGCTACTTTTATCCGAGTGCCCGCGATGCGTGGGTTTACAGCACGGCGCGCAGTGCCGAGATTATGGCAAAGCCCGATAACCTCAAGTACTTCGACTTCCATCCGGTCGATAGCAAGGTTGTGCGCTGGTGCGACCACCTGATCAACCTGTACCGCGTGGCGGTGCAGCGCATCCCGTTTATCTCGCTCACCATGAGCTCGGCCACCTATGTGTGGATCATGATCGCCGTGGTGGTCTATCTGCTACGTCGTCATTCGTGGCGCGGGCTGGCCATTTGGGTGCCGCTGCTGGGCGTGCTCGCCGTGTGCCTGATCGGTCCCTGCAACGGCTCGACCTACATGCGCTACCTGTATCCGGTCATCGCCTGCATGCCCTTTGCCATCGGCGCCACCATCACCCGCAGCGACCTCCTCTGGTCCTAATTTGGTGCAAAGGGGACAGGTTACTTTGCACCAAAGGGCGGCATCATCACGACGCCTTCATTTTGGGGTTTATCTCGCAGGCCAGTAGGTATATCATAACGACGTTTGTTTATATTGCCCGAGCATCTGCGCTGGGCTTTAGGTCGAAACCGATAGGAGACACGTATGTCCGGACACTCTAAGTGGGCCACAACCAAGCATCGTAAGGGCGCGCAGGACGCCAAGCGTTCCGCCCTCTTCTCCAAGCTGAGCCGCAACATCACCGTTGCTGCCCGTCTCGGCGGCGACCCGCTGCCCGAGAACAACGCCAGCCTCGCCGCTGCCGTTGCTAAGGCCAAGGCTCAGTCCATGCCCAAGGACAAGATCAAGTCCGCTATCGACAAGGCCTTCGGTTCGGGTGCCGACGCCGCTGTCTACGAGAACATCGTGTACGAGGGCTACGGTCCCGCCGGTGTCGCCGTGTACGTTGACTGCCTGACCGACAACCGCAACCGTACCGCCGCTGATGTCCGTTCCGCCTTCTCCCACGCTGGTGGTAACCTGGGCACCTCGGGCTCCGTCGCCTTCCAGTTTGAGCGCAAGGGCCAGATCGTCGTCGCCAAGGAGATCCTGGACGAGAACGCCAAGAAGGAGACCATGATCGCCAACGGTCCTGCCGGTGACGAGGATGAGTTCATGATGGCCATCGCCGAGGCCGGTGGCGAGGACTACGAGGACGCCGGCGAGGAGTGGATCGTCTGGACTACTGCCAACGAGGTCATGGCTGTCTCCAAGGCGCTCGAGGAGCAGGGCGTCCAGGTCAAGGGTTCCGAGACCACCATGGTCCCGACTACCCCGACCGAGGTCTCCGGCGCCGACGCCAAGAAGGTCCAGCGCCTTATCGACCGTCTCGAGGAGCTCGACGACGTCCAGGACGTCTACAGCACCATGGACATGACCGACGAGGTCATCGCTGCCCTCGAGGAGGAGTAGCGCCTGCACGGGTTAAGCCGTGCATATCTGGGCATAATGAAGCGAGCATGCAAGCCTCGTAGAATAGATGAGCCGGATCCGCGTGCGTATGGCACCGGACCCGGCTCTTTTATAATGATGCGAATCGTTTTGCATTCTGTGGACCGAAACCTGAAGGGAGCGCGCGTGCGCGTACTCAAACGAGCCCTAGCGATCGTGTATCTTGCCGCCTCCATCGTGGCGCTGGGTACGCTTGTCTGCCAGTTCTGGGGACCGTATACGTATCGCTTTATGCTGCTGTTGCGTGACACCATGCCTCGCGTCGTCGTTACGGTGTGCGCCGCTATCGTGGCGCTTGGCGTGCTCATCGGTTTTTTCCGCCTGATGTTCGCGCGTCGCGAGCCGTCCTGCGTGCATCCGGCGGGGGAGCGCAATATCGAGGTCACGCTCGCAGCGCTTTCCTCGTGCGCCCGTGCCGCGGCAGAGTGCGATAATCGCGTGATGGTTGAGCATATCGAGGCGCGCGTTCAAGGCTCCGACGAGTCGCGCGTTCGTTTTAAGGTCGAAGCCATCGCGCTCGATGACAAGGACGTTGCCGCTCTTGCCACCTCGATGCAGCAGCGCATCGAGAAGGCCTGCGACACCATGCTCGGCACGCCGGGCACGACCGCGCGCGTCCGTTTTTTGCCGTCCAAGACTACCGTCCAGACCGTGGAGGTTTCCGGTGAGTGATACCAACCAAGACAAGACCGCCCGCACGCCGCGCCTGACGATCGACCAGAACGCTACGCCAGCAGGCGAGTCCGCCGACACCAAGCCCGAGGCCGGCGAGCAGCACGACAGCGCCGTCAACGACTTTGACGAGGCCATGGGTCTCATCAAAGGTACGGGCGCTGCTATCTGGAGCTACGCCGTGCGCCACCCCAACACTACGCTCGGCGCCGTGGCTGGCTTTATCCTCGCCGTGCTGGTACTTACGTTGGGCCTGTGGGACACGCTCGTCATCGCATTCTTTGTGCTGATCGGCGCCGTGATCGGCCAGATTCGCGACGGCGAGAACGGTATCGTCAACTTCTTCGGCCGCTTGTTTAGCGGCCGCTAATACGTATTCGACTGTCGCATCCGCGGCAGGCATAAGGAGGAACCATGGCTTTTAACACGAAGGTCGATGTGGCCGATACCGAGCTCGAGGCGAATGAGGCCGTCGCCGATGCCGGGGACGTGACGCTCGAGGACGAGGCGCTCGTCGAGGCCGAGTCCGATGCGGACGAGGACAACGAGGAGATGGACGAGGAGGCGGACGAGTCCGAGGACTCGCTGACCTATTCCAACGGCGTGATCGAGAAGATCGTCGCCATGGCCACCCGCGAGGTGCCGCACGTCCTGGGCATGAAGGGCAACCTCATGCACTTTGTGCAGGAGCAGTTTGGTGCCGAGAACCTGACCAAGGGCGTGACGGTTGAGGTCACCGATGACAACCGCGTGGTCGTCAACATCTCGGTCATCATCGAGTACGGCGCCTATGCGCCTGCGATCTTTGACGACGTTAAGGCGCGCGTCACCGAGCGTCTGGCCGCGATGACCGGCCTTGAGGTGGCAGGCGTCAACCTGCGCATCGAGGATGTCATCACCCCCGAGGAGTACGAGCACCGCACCAGCCAGCACGAGTAACCTACCAAAAAGGGATGTTTATTTTGGCAGGTTTTACCTGCGAAAACGCTAAACGGTCGACCGCGCAAGCAAAAGTGCGGTCGACCGTTTTCTATATGCCCCCGATGCAGGCATACCGCTCGTCTAACTAAGGGTTGCAATCTTCGCGTTCCGCGTTACCCTAATGGGCGCATTGTTTCCAAATTGTTAACGAGGGGTTGCCGTAATGGCCGACGAACACGAGACCGAAAGCAAGGCATGGGCGATTGAAGCCGCTGCGGCAGAGGCGGCGTCGCGTGCCGCCGAGGAGATGCATCGTCCTCCGGTGGTGCCGATGGAGCGCGTTGTCGGTCGCGAGGATATCGAACGTGGCGAGCGCGCCGGCCGCAAGCGCAGCCAGGAACCAGGCTTTCCGCGCTTTTTTGCCGAGCTCAATCTGGGCCTGGTCCTCACGGCCTTTGCCATCGTGGCCTTTAAAACCCCCAATCACTTTGCCTTCGGCGGCACCTCGGGCGTGTCGGTCATTCTTTCCACGCTGTTCCCGACTCTGCCCGTCGGCGTCTTTATGTGGATTATCAACGCGGTCCTGGTCATCCTGGGTTTTATCTTTTTGGAGCGCAAGGCAATCCTTTGGAGTGTCTTTGCCTCGTTTGCGCTTTCGGCCTACGTCTCGCTGTTTGAGCTCTTCATTCCGACGGATGTTTCGATGACGGGCGATATGTGGCTCGACCTGTGTTTTGCCGTCATCTTGCCGGCGCTGGGCAGTGCCATTGTCTTTGACATTGGCGCCTCGACGGGCGGCACCGACATCCTTGCCATGATTCTCAAACGCCGCACGACGCTTGAGATCGGCCGTGCCCTGTTGCTGGTCGATATCGGCATCGTGACCATCGCGGCTTTCCTGTATGGCCCGCGCGTCGGTCTGTACTGCGTGCTCGGTCTGTTTGCCAAGACGCTTGTGGTCGACAAGGCTATCGAGAGCATTCACCTTCGTAAGGTCTGCACGATCATTTGCTCCGAGCCCCTTAAAGTCGAGGAGTTTATCGTCAAGCATCTCAACCGCACGGCAACGATCAGCCGTGGCTACGGCGCTTTCTCGGGCAAGTGCGTCACGGTGATCATGAGCGTGCTGAGCCGTCGCGAGGCAGTGCAACTGCGCCGCTATGCCCGCGAGATTGACCCTGGCGCCTTCATCACCATCGTCGATAGCTCCGAAATCGTCGGCAAGGGCTTCCGCGGCACGAACTAGCCCGGTCGTACCCTTCGAATCATTGAACAAACCGGCTACGTTGCAAATCGGTCATCTTGCGGTATTTGTCCCCACATTGGGCGATAATGATGCCAAAGACATCGTTTGCGATCCAGGTGATTCGCTCTAGATACGAAGGGATGATTTCGATGTTCTGTTCGCAGTGTGGCGCCCCCATGGGCGATAACGACAAGTTCTGCGGCGTGTGCGGTGCCCCTAATACCGAGGTTAAGGCCGCCGGTCCCGCTCCGCAAGCTCAACCTCAGCCGCAGGGTCAGCCGTTTGCCCAGCCGCAGCCGCAGCCGTTCGTTGCGCCCCAGCCGGCTATGAACGCGCCCAAGGGTTGTATGGCTCAGGCCTTCAACGACATGCTTAAGGTTCCCGGCGCCTTGGTTCGCGTATGCCAAATCGCCTTTTTGCCGGCGCTGATCTGTGTTGTCTCGGTGCTGGTGCTGTTTATCCCCGTTATCGGCGGTATCGCAGCGGCCATTGGCTTTTTGCTCGCGTACGTGGCAAGCGTGTGCGGCGCGGGCTTTGCCATCGAGTGGGGTCGTGACCTGTCGCTCAAGGATGATAACGGCATGGAGCGTCCGCTGCTGCGCTCGACCTCGTTTGGATTGGGCATTTTCTCGTCTGTCATTACCGGTGTGCTCGAGTTCGTGGCCATTATTCCGGTGATTGGCGTGGTGTTCTCGGCTATCGAGAGCGTCGTGATCGGTGCCGTCGGTTCATATTATTTCAATGGTTGGAGCGGTCTTGAGGGTGCCCTCATCGGTTCGATGGGGCTGCTTGTCTTTGCCATGATCGTGTCGGTGGTACTGGGCATCTTCTTTAAGATGTTTGGTGATGCCGCCGTGATGCACTTTGCCGTCGCGGGGCGCGTGGAAAGCGCGTTTTCGCTCGAGAAGGTCTGGAAGTCTTATAAGGCCAACCTGGGCAAGCTATTCTGCGCCTCGATTCTTCCCGAGTTTTTGACGGGCATCGTGTCGCACATCATCACGTGGATCTTCACCGCCATCTTTGGCGCCATTGCTACGTTTGGTATGTATAGCTATTACTATCGCCCCACGGGTCTTGAGGCAATCATCGAGGGCGGCGGCATTACGCTCATCCTGTTCTTGATGATCGTTGCCTTTGTCACGGTGTTCCTGACTGTGTTTGGCAAGATGCTCAAGTATCGCGCCGTTGGCTACTGGGCCGCGCGCTATGCCAGCGAGTGGGCCGATGAGGATGCCGACGATGTTCTGACGTTTGTGCTTCCGGGTGAGAAGAAGCCTGCTCCTGCGGGATTCAATCCCACGGCCGCCACTGGTGCTGCCCCTGCGCCTGCCCCTGCCCCGGCACCTGCGCCTGCCCCTGCCCCGGCACCCGCGCCTGCACCTGCTCCGGCACCTGCCCCTGAACCCGTACCGGCGCCCGAGGCGACGCCTGCGGAACCCGATTGGAATGCCGTTGCCACGCCGGCGGATGAGCCGGGCGATAATCCTGCTGCCGAAAACAATCAAACCGAATAGTCGGTCGAGGCGCCCTGGGCAACTGAGCCCGGGGTGCCTTTTTCTACTGCGAAAGCAAGAAAATGCCCGGGAAAACGGTTGCAGCAAAATTTCTCGGAAATTGGTCAATGTTGCGCAACAACGTCGCGGCTATTGTTGAGAACATAGTCATGTAAGGTTTGAAGGCGTGCAACGCCTTAGGAAAAGGAGAAGCTTATGTTCTGTCCCACTTGTGGTTCTCCCATTTCGGATGATGCCAAATTCTGCCCCGTCTGCGGTTCTGCCGTCGGTGCGGCTTCCGCTGCTCCTGCTCCGCAGCCCGCGCCGCAGCCTGCACCTCAGCCCCAACCTGCTCCGCAGCCCACGCAGATTCAGCCCGCTCCGGTTCAGGCAGTTCAGCCTGCGCCTCAGCCCCAGCAACAGTACGCCGGGCAGCAACAGTACGCCGGGCAGCAACAGTACGCCGGGCAGCAGCAGTATGCTCAGCAGCCTGCACCTGCCCCGATGGGCTATACTCCGATTAAAACCGACCGTGGCGTGATCGGCTGGCTCCTGCTTTCCATCGTGACCTGCGGCATCTATTCATATTACTTCCTCTATTGCCTCGCCCGCGACATCAATGTCATGTGCCAGGACGACGGCGATTCCACGCCGGGTCTGGCAGCATTTATCCTGCTGTCGTTCGTGACCTGCGGCTTCTACGCACTCTACTGGTACTACAAGATCGGTAACCGCCTGCAGGCTAATGCTCCTCGCTATGGCCTGATGTTCCAGGAGAACGGTACCACCGTTCTTATGTGGCAGATCGTCGGCGCGCTGCTGTGCTGCCTTGGCCCCATCTTTGCCATGAACATCATCATCAAGAATACCAATGCCATGGCAACGGCTTACAACGTCCGTCTTGGCGCTCGTGCCTAACGATAAGAGCGGCGTGAACAGCTCCCAGGGACATAAGGGCGCGGCGGAACTCATTCGCCGCGCCCTTTCTTGCATCGGCGCGCTCTTTGTCGCCTGGCTCGCACTCTACCTGCTCGATATCGGCTGCGTGTTTCGCCTGATGACGGGTATTCCCTGTCCGGGATGCGGCATGACGAGAGCCTGGTTGGCGGCGCTGCGACTCGATTTTGCGGCGGCCTTCGCTTATCATCCGCTGTTTTGGGTGGTGCCGATTGCGTTTGCGCTCGCGTTCGTGCGCGAGGAGGTGGCATTGAGCAAGCTAAAGCGCGGCATCGACATTGCGGTTGTTGTTCTGTGCGTGCTGGTCGTTGCCGTATGGATCGTGCGCCTTATCAACCCGGCAGACGCGGGCCTGCTCTTTGGCGGCCATGCGCCCGCCGGAGTCCCCACCGATATCATTCACCTCGAAACCCCACGCTGGCTCGCCATCCTTCGCTCTTACTTGTCGTGACGGAGGACGCGCTAGAAAAGCGGTCGACACATAAGCGGGGGCGAACG
>UREZ01000056.1 GCA_900547025.1 uncultured Collinsella sp. | reverse complement strand
AACATCGCCGACATCCCCGTCATCGCCACGGTCGTTCGCTGCGACGACGATGCCCACGCCAAGGTGCGCGCTGGAGCCAAGATTCTCAACATCGCCGCCGGCAAGAACACGCCCCAGGTCCTACGCGAGCTGCGCGAGCACTATCCCAACCTGCCGCTTATCGCGCCGGGCGGCAAGACGCCCGAGAGCATTCGCGAGACCATCGCCGCCGGCGCCAACGCCATCATCTGGACACCGCCTTCGGCCCAGCAGCTACAGACCGACATGATGCAGCGTTATCGCAAGATGAAGGAAGACGCCACACCTGTCATCTCGCGCGACGACGTGCCCATTATCGACCAGGTCGCCGCCGCCGAGGTCAGCCAAGTCGAGAACATGAATCCCGATGTGCCGATTCCCGACGAAGTCATCGAGCGCGTCGCTTCGATCCACGAGCGCGTCGAGGAGCATCGCGCCAACCGCGGCCTCAAGCCGTCACTGCACGGCTTTTTCTTCCGCGGAAAGAAACGCTAGCCGCAACAGCAAGGCCCGCCCCACAAACGTGAGGCGGGCCGTTTTCGTTTGAGCAATCATGCAGCGACGTGATGGGGCAAATTAATCCACGCGCTTGTCGCCCATAAAGAAGAGCGCCACCGTACCAGGTCCGGTATGCGAGCCAATCAGAGTACCGATGTCATTGATCTCAATCTTGCCTTTAAGCTGCGGAACCTGTTCCTCAATCAGCGCCGCAACGGCCTCGGCATCCTCGCGGCACGCCGACTGCGACATGATGCACTTACCCGAATAATCTGCACCGTCCTGTACGTGTGCCATCATGGTCTTAGCCATCTCGGAAATCGCGCGCTTCTTAGTGCGAATCTTCTCACGTGGCGACAGCTTACCTTCGCAATCGACCGTCATAAGCGGGCAAATCTTAAGCGCCGTGCCGATGATCGCGCTCGCGGCCGAAATGCGACCGCCGCGCAGGTAGCTCGACAGATCGGTCGAGAAGAACCAGTGGTGCAGGTTGAGCTTGTGCTCCTCGATCCAGGCAGCCGTCTCGTCGAGTGAAGCCCCGCTATCGCGCACATCGGCGGCATATTCCAGCAACAGGCCAAAGCCCGAAGACGCCGCCAGCGAATCGATGACGCGCACCTTGCCGCCCTCGGGATAGCGATCCGCAAGCATCTGCGCCGCGACGCAGGCCGATCCATACGTGCCCGAAATACCCGACGACAACGTCAGGTGCAGCACGTCTTTACCCTCGGCAACAAACGGCTCCCAAAACTCCTCGTACTCACCCACGCTCACCTGAGACGTCTTGGGCATGGCGCCCGCGGCAATCTGGGCAAAAAACTCGTCCGGCGTAATCGACTGATACAGATCGTCCGTATAGACAACATCGTCGATCTCGTAATGAAAACACACGACAGGGATATTGCGCGACGCAAAGAACTCACGGGTTCGATCGGCGGCGGATTCACAGGTCAGGACAAAATCACTCATATGAGGCTCCTTACTCATTGCTGCGCAAATTATCGCACAGTGAGCCTACATGCGGTACATATGTCCACTATTTACCAAATCGAACCAAAAATAGTGAACATCTTTACCACCATCGTCTCCACCGACCCGACGCATAAATATCTGAGAAAACACCCTCTGTCGTCTCCACCCGACCAACACATCTACCTTCACTAAATCGATTTACCAAACCATTCAGCCGACAATTCAGCCGCTGGCGCAAAATCGAAACAAAAGCGGCGCATACTGATAAACGTTTGACGCTGTTTATCAGTTTTACCAACCATATCGGAAGGTGTTTCATGGTCGCATTCGATCGCAACCCGCAAGACTTCAAGTATCTGCGCCTGCTGTCGAGACAGTTCCCCACCGAACAATCCGCATTTACCGAAATTATCAACCTCTCGGCAATCCTCAACCTACCCAAGGGCACCGAGCATTTTATGAGCGACGTGCATGGTGAGTACGAAGCCTTTATGCACATCCTCAACAACTGCTCGGGCGTCGTGCGCGAACATGTCGACGAGATCTTTGGCGACACGCTCTCCTTTGACGAAAAGGGCGAGCTGTGTACGCTCATCTACTACCCGCGCGAGAAGATCGACCTGGTCCGCAGCCGGCGCGAGGACTCGCCAACCTGGTACAAGACGATGCTTGACCAGCTCATCATGGTCGCGCGCTCACTTTCAAGCCGCTACACGCGCTCCAAGGTGCGTAAGGCCATCCCGCGCGACTACGCCTACATCATCGACGAGTTGTTGCACACGCACCCGGACGAGAACAACTATCGCGTGCGCTATCACGAGCGCATCGTGGAGTCCATCCTGGAGACCGCCAGCGCCGACGACTTTATCGAGTCGCTCGCCTCGCTCATCAAGCGCCTGGCCGTCGACCACCTGCACCTGGTGGGCGACATCTTCGACCGCGGCGGCGGCGCGGCCAAGATTATGGACCGTCTGCTCACCTACCATTCACTCGACATCCAGTGGGGCAACCACGACCTGCTGTGGATGGGCGCTGCGGCCGGTGAGCCCGCCTGCATCGCCACGGTGTTGCGCAACAACCTGCGCTACGACAATTACGAGATCCTCGAGAACGATTACGGCATCTCGCTGCGTGAGCTTGTCGCCTTTGCCGATGCCACCTACACCGCCGGTGAGTCCATCACCCCGCTGATCAAGGCCATCAACGTGCTGCTCTTTAAGCTCGAGGGCCAGATTATCCAGCGCCACCCCGAGTTCGATATGACCGACCGCCTGTTACTCGACAAGATCGAACGCGACAACGGCACGGTCACGCTCGCCGACGCCAGCGTATGGCCGCTCACGACCAACGACTTCCCCACCGTCGACCCGGCGGACCCCTACACGCTCACGTCTCAGGAGCAGCACATCATCGACAAGCTCGTGTCAGAGTTTGTCACCGCCGATCACCTGCATCGCCATATCGATTTCCTCTATTCCCACGGCTCGATGTACAAGGTCGCCAACGGCAACCTGCTGTTCCATGGCTGCGTTCCGCTCAACGAAGACGGCACCTTTAGCAGCATGAACTGCCTGGGCACCTGGCACGCTGGCCGCGATTATCTCGATTTTTGCGACCACATCGCCCGCCGCGCGTGGCGCGTGGGCGACCGCGATGCCCTCGACTGGATGTGGTACCTGTGGATTGGCTTCAATTCACCCGCCAGCGGACGCCTGGTGCGTACCTTTGAGCGCGCCTATATCGCCGATAAGAGCACCTGGGTCGAGCCGATGGACCCGTACTTTACGCTTACCAAGTCGCCCTCGGTCTGCGATGACATCATGCGCGAGTTTGGCGTCGCGCCCATGGCATGTTCGCCGACCGGACACATCATCAACGGCCACACGCCCGTTAAAACCACCAAGGGCGAGCAGCCCATCCGCGCCGAGGGCAAGCTGCTGGTCATCGATGGCGGCTTCTGCCGCGCTTACCATCCCAAGACGGGCATCGCCGGCTATACGCTCATCTCGAGCTCGCGCGGCTGCCGCCTCAAGTCGCACCGGGCCTTTACGACGGTTGCCGAGGCACTTACGCGCAACGTGGACATCGAAAGCGAGACCAACCGTTTTGACCAAGCAGACCGTCGCCGCATGGTGAGCGACACCGATACTGGCGCCAAGATTCGCAGCCAAATCCAGGACCTGCGCCAGCTGCTCGATGCATATAGAAACGGTGCTATCGAGGAGCGCGCCTAGCACCACCCGCGGGGATTGGCTAAACTTGCTGAGTTTGTCATCCCCGCGGCGCTTCGGCGCCAGCTTAAGGCAGGTACCATGCAAAAGCTCCTTGCGCAGATCATGAAATTTGGCATCGTCGGTGTCATTGCCACGGTTATCGACTTTGGCATTATGAATCTGCTCCACTACGGTCTGGGCCTCAACATCCTAATCGCCAACACCAGCGGCTTTATCATCTCACTCATCTTTAACTACCTCGCAAGCATGAAGTACGTGTTTGCGCACAAGGAAGGCATGAGCCGCCGCCGCGAGTTCATCATCTTTGTCGTGCTGTCCGTGATCGGTCTGGCACTCAACGACGGTATCGTGCTGGCCCTCAACGCCGGCCTGGGACTCGAGGCCAATATCGCCAAGATCTGCGCCACCGCGCTTGTCATGGTCTACAACTTTGTGACCCGAAAGATCTTCCTGGAGGGCGACGAGACAAAATAGCTCGAAACCCCTGCAGCATTACGGCGCCCACGGACGACGCGCACTCAGCGCAGCATCGTCCGTGGGTGTCGCTCGTTTACGGGCAAATTTTCAACGTTTGCGGATTAGCTCTTGAAAATTTGGCGAGTTCGTATAGTTCTTGCCAAAGACCTTACGTTTCCCATGCAAAAGCTCTAAAGTATCTCGTTGCTCGATTCATCAACGCATTGGATGTGATTACGTGCGCAAGGCGCTGGCACAACCTCATACCAAGCAGTTCCTCAAGTTTGCCGTCGTGGGTCTTATCTCCTTTGGCATCGACTGGGGCATGCTCATTGCGCTCGTCGAGCTGTTCCACCTCGACTTTTTGATGAGCACCACGGTTTCGTTTATCACGTCCGTCGTGGTCAACTACTGGCTCAGCATGAAGTACGTGTTCGACCACCGCGAGGGCATGAGCCGCAAGCGCGAGTTCACGATCTTCACCATCCTGTCGGTGATCGGCCTGGGCCTCAACGACCTGTACATGTTTGTGGGCGTCACGTTTTTGAGCATCGGCTACCAGGCCATGAAGGCCATCGCCACGTTCCTCGTCACCTGGTACAACTACTTCAGCCGCCGCTTCTTCCTCGAGGGCGCACGGTCGTAGTCGATTCACTATTTGCTTGAATGTATAACCGGTTGGAATTCCCATTCCAACCGGTTTTTTTGTTTGCAGAGAGACCCGGCGACCCAGTCCCATTCGCATGAAAAACGGGCGGTCCGGATGTTGGTCCGAACCGCCCGTCTGGCGCGCTATGTCGAGGCCTCTAGCCCGTTACGTAATACCAAACAACGTTGTCGCCATTGGAGAGAACGTAGTTACTGCAGGCCGTCATGGGCGTTGTGCCGTTGACGGAGTACATCCAGCCGCTCGTGCCGCCGTACTGTTTCTCGGCCAAACCACCAATCGCGGAGACATACGTACCGTACGACGAGCCATGTGCGTTGACAGAAAGGCCCAGCGCGCACAGGGCATCGTAGACGGTAGCGCCTTCGTTAAAGGTAAAGGTGCCACCAGAGGACACAGGATTGCCCACAGAGCTCGATGTGACCGAAACCGTCACCGTAACGTAGCTAGGCTGCTGCGAGCTGCCCTGGTCGCCAGTAGAGGCGTTGCCGTTATCGGGGGCAGAAGATGCCCCGCTGGATGAGGAGGAGGCGCCAGGCGTAGAGCCGGCCCCGCCAGAAGAAGTCGAGTTCTGAGAAGTCGACTGATTGCCGTCGGTCTTTTTATTGCTGTTCTTCTCTCCAGACTTCTTGCCATCCTTGTCTTCGGACTTTTTGCCATCCGAGCCCTTGTTTGATTCCTTGTCCGAAGACTCGGACTCCTTCTTAGAGTCAGATTCATCCGAACCCTTAGACTCGTCGTTCGCACCATCCGAAGATTTGGAATCCTTGGAGCCAGCTTTACCCGAAGCGGCGGTCGAGTCAGACCCCTTGGCGTCCTTCGCGACGACGCTCTCCCCCGTCACGGTCTGAACGATCCAGTCAATGGACCAGGCGCCGCTCTCGGAAGGATGGACGAAGCCCAGCGATATGACAATCAGCGCAACGCACGCGGCGGTCAGGACGCCAGTAAGCGCCTTGCGACGAGAGGCGGACGCCGCCGAAGCGGCGCCCTGTTGCTTTGCATCGTCGAACTGAATGAACGAGGAATCTGGTTGCTTGGGGTCAGCGTCCTTGGATTTATTGGACACAGCCCTCACCTACCGACGTTTGGTGAACACGAACACGCCGACGATGGCGAGTCCGATGACGCCGGCGGCAACGCCAACGATGGCGAGCGGATTGGTGCCAGTCTCCTGCTCGGAAGCACTAGAGGACTTCTTAGCAGTGGTCGTGGAAACAGCACCCGTATCGGACTTGGAATCGGACTTCTTGTCGGACTTGCCGTCCTTCCTGTCAGACTTCTTGTCAGACTTCTTCTCGTCCTTCTTATCGGACTTATCGGAGTCCTTCTTGCTGGGCTTGTTGTCCTTGGTCTCGGTCTTGGTCGACACCGTCGTCTTGGTCATCGGCTTATGACCCGGAGCGACAGCGCCGCCAGCCTGCTGGCCCTTCGTGCCGGAGCCGGAACCCGTGCCCGTGCCAGCGCCAGCACCGGAACCGTTGCCAGCGCCACCATTGCCGCCATTGGAGCCAGAACCGCCATTGCCGCCAGGGTTAACAGCATTCTTGGTCCACTTGGCATACAGCGTCAGATCGGCCGTCACCGGCGTACTGAAGTCATACGCCTGCGTGCAAGCCTCATCGGTGAACCAACCGCCGAAAGTGTAGCCATCGCGCGTCGGATCGGCTGGCTTGACCAGCTTGCCGTCGGCCGTAGCAACAAACTTAGTGTCGCAAGCAGACCCGCCGTTGGAATTAAAGGCAACCGTCCAAGACTCAACGGCCCCGAGCTTGAACAGCGTGCCCGAATCATTGATGTAGTACAGGCTGCCAGATGCATCGGCAATGACCGGAGAGTCACAGTACTGGTAATGGCCAGCCGCATCATAAATCTGCGTCGCCTCTGCATCACCGAGCGTATAGCGATACACGCCACCACCAGCAGAGTAGTTGACGTAATCCTTGCTATCCGCGCTGTTAACGGTGAAGTACACATAGGTTTTGCCGCCCTGAACACTCACCAGCGGAGTAGCAGCAATACCGTTAAATCCGGCCGGAAGTTCTTTACCGTCAGCAGCGGTGACCATCGTGGTCTTACCGGTCTTCAGATTATAGAGAGCCAGAGCAGAGCCAGTAGCCGTCTGTCCGCCGACAATCAGATTGTCACCAGACACCGCAGGGGCGCTCAGATTATTCGTAAGGCCCAGATCAACCGTCTTCTGTTCACTCAGCACGCCCTTCGCCGAAAGCGAAATCACATGGAGCTTTCCGTCGTGCGTCATCTGATAGAAGGTCGAACCATTGGACGGATCGGCAATGCAATCGGCATTTGCGACAGCGCCGAGCTCCATGGTCGAAACGACATCGCCCGTCGTCTTATCAATGCACTTAAGCGTACCCGCGCTCGTAGGAACGATGGCATACTTATCCGTCAAAGCCGCACCAGTCCAGTAATAACCCTCGGAAGCGTCAATGTTCTGCCAAGAAACTTCGCCCGTGGCAATCTTAATGCGCATAAAGGAGCCGTTGCCGTAGGTCGCGTTGTAATTCTCGTCATACGAAATATCGACCGAGCCTACATAGACGTACTCGCCGTCCGAAACGACGGTGCAGGAGCTCTGCGTCAAGTCCGTCAAACCAGGCGACAGCCACTTGCAGATCAGCTTGTCTGCAGTAATCGCCTGGACCGCACCGCCGTTGAGCGGAACGATGATAAGGCCATTGGTATAGATCGGACGAGAGGTATAGCTCACCTTAGAGGCAAGCGGCGCAGAGGCAACCTTTTTGCCCGTGGACGAATCGATCTTAATGAGCTCGTTCTCGGTCGCGATGTACACAAAGCCGTTAGCGATGACAGGCTCGCTGCAGTTGGCATACTGCTGGCCAGACTCGGCCTTCCAATCGAAGGCCCACTTAAGACCGGCGGCCTGCGCAGGCGTCTTGGCATCCGTTACGGTCGAACCGTTGCCACTGTTGCCGTAGCCGGCCCACTCGGCATCCCAATTAGGAGTCGTCGCACTCGGGTCCACGACAATCTTGTCGGGATCGGGCATGGGCGATTTTTCGGTGGTGTAGGCAAATGTAACCTTGTCGCCGCTCTTGAGCGTGACCTGGTTGGCACAGAGAGATGAGGACTCTCCGTTGATATACAGATGCCAGTATTTACCGGTCGCACCATCATAGCCGTAAGAGTTGTCTTCGAACGGCGAAGTAATGGACCAGTATGCACCACTCTGGGAGGCCTTGTAATCAATGCCCTTCGCCTTCAGAACCGTCTCAATAAGGTCCTGGGCCGTAGAGCCTTCGGGCAGGGAAACATTGCTTGACGAGCCCCAGCGAGTATTGTTGCCGTTGACATCGGGGCCGATGATATCGGCGGATCCAAGCACCTGACCAGGGAGGGCATCGCTGTCGCCAGCATACATAAAGGTGACGGCGTCACCCTCATGGAGCTCGTAGGCACCAGCGCCAACGTCGGCGAACTTGTACTTTGCGTCGGACTTGCCCTTTACGTAGAAGCGCCAATAGCTATTGGTCGCAGCATCAGAGCCACAATAGGTCTTACCGTCAAGCGGCGAGGTAATGCCCCTAAGGTACCAACCCCAAGACTCTTCTGTAGCTTTGAGTTTAAGACCAGTCTGCTCCAACAGGTCCTTAGCAGTAGAGCCCGCCTTGAGACTCGTCTGGCCCGTCGAAGCCCAAACCTGCTGCTTGCCGTCCTTGTCCTTGCCAAGCACCTGAACGGAAGCATGGACAGAATCGGACGGCAACTGGTCGCCCCAGCCACCGTAGAACCACGTGACGGTATCGCCAGCATGGATGGTGACATTGTCCGCCGTATAGTCACTCGACTTGCCGTTGATAAACAGCTGCCAATAGGTCGAATAATCTTGGGGCGTACCCAGCTCAACACCGTTGTACTTAAGGCTCAGAATGAAGGAGCCCGCAGCAACGGCGTCAATATCATTCGCCTCAAGCGCGACCTTCGTAAGATCAAGCGCGCTCGAACCGGACGTCACCACATACTGCGCGTTGTCGACCCAGGCCTGAGTCTTGCCCTGGGCATCGCGACCAATGACGGTCACATTCGCAGCAAGCTGGTCCTTAACGACAGGGGACGCGCTACCACCCGTAAAGGCAAACTCAATCTTCTGCCCCTGGGTGAGTTTGACGCTGCTCGCGCCAACCGAGGAAGACGCGCCGTCGACGAACAGCTGCCAGTAGGCATGAGTCGTCGGATCGTAGGCAAGCGTGCGGCCATCGCTCGGGGAGGTGATGCTTTCGAGGTAGAAACCGTATGCCGTGTTCGGATCGTACTTCGCCTTGAAGCCCGTCTTCTCCTGCAGCTTAATGAAGGCATCCGCAGCCGTCGCGCCCTCGTCGAGCTTGAGCTGCGTAGGCGCCACCCAGGTCTGAGCCTTGCCGTCGGCATCGGTGCCGATAATCGAGAACGAGACCTCGATTTGCTTCTTGACGACATCGCCAGTTTCTGTCGGGTTCTCTGTCTGGACGGCAGCCGCGGCGGCAGATCCTGCTTGGCCAGCGGATGCCGTCGAAGACTGCTCGCTCGTGGCAGGGCTCTCCCCCGTCGCCGAGCCTTCGTCGCCAGTTGCTGCCTCTGTAGTGGCGGCACTAGCTGCAGGCGCGCTCCCGGAATCCGAAACCTCGGCGCCGCTCTGCTCAGCGGTACCGCCCGCAAGCGCTGCGTCCTCGCCTGGCGTCGTAGCCTGAGCCACAGCGTCGGTAATGCCCTCGGCACCCTCGGCCCACAGCTGAGCCGGCGTGGTGCTGAAGGCCATCGCGAAGGCCAGGAATGCCACCAGGCAGCGCTTTGCCACGCCGCGCGCGATTACGCCACGGCGACGAAGCGAGGCACGCTGGCACTCGTCCTCAAACATATCCATTTGTCTCCTACTGTCTGTACTTGGAGCGTTGCCTTGAAGCTGCCCCACGTCATCGCGCATGTTGCGCTCGAGTTCCCCCATCGGGGTCCCCCTTCCCTCCAGAGCCCTATGCACACCGGCGGCATACGCCGCAGCCGCATGCAAGATGGGAGGCGATCCGACTTAACCTTAACGACTCGGGCGCGCCGTCCGATCTGCGACGCGAACATCCCGAGCCAAGAGGAATTACGGTTACTGGTACAGCCGGGGACTTGCACCCCGATTCTCCCAAACGCGCAGGAAAACCGCGCATTCGTGCGTCTCCGCACCACCATCTAGGCCATCGATTAAAACCGTCAATATGCTATCACGCAAAAGGGCCTCGCACGCAGGCGAAGCCCAAGGTAAAAGCTATTGTTTGCGATAGGAGAATGTGGTGACGGTCACAGCCTCTAGTGCTTGCCGCCGTGGCTGTTGAGCCAGATATTGCGACCCAGCATAAGCGCCAGCACCAGCGCGCTCACGTAGCCCATAAAGCCAATGACTGGGATACCAAACACAACCGGCTCGATGCGTGCATAGTACACCACCGACGAACCGATAAACAGACCGGCGATCACAATCGCCATCGACATGCGGTCGATGATTCCGCCCAGCTGTCGCAGCGCCTTATCGCTGCTCATGATCTGCGTGTTCACCTTAAGCTGGCCGCGCGTGAGCATACGCGAAGCCAAGCCCAGATACTCGGCCGCCTCGAGCGAGCCTTTTGCCGCGCGATAGCTGCTCGCGGCAAAGTCGCGGCTCATCTCGCGCATGCGGGCATAGATGCTCTTCTCGTTTTTGATATGAGCCTGAATGATCTGGATCATGTTGACGTTGGGCATGTACTCGGTCAGCAGACCCTCGAGCGTCACCATGCCGCGCGCGAACATTGTCACCACGCTCGGCAGCTCAACGTCGTTTTTGCGCGCCAAGTTTAGCAGCGAGGTCAAAAACTCGCCGATATCAAGATCCTTAAGGTCAAGACCCGCAAAGTCGGCGACGATAAAGTCAAGATCGGACAAAAAGGCCGAATGATCGAGCTCAGCCGAGTCGCCACGCGTCACGGCGAAGCGCATGAGCGAATCCTTGAGCTTGGGCACGTCACCCTCGGCCACGGCGAAAATCATGTCCTTGACGATACCGCGATCGTGGCTCGACATGCGTCCGACCATGCCCAAGTCGATAAAGTAGACAATGCCGTCCTTGAGGATGATGTTTCCCGCATGCGGGTCGGCATGGAAAAAGCCGTCGTCGAGCACCTGCGTCGAGTAGTCCTCGACGATTGCAGCACCGATCTTTTCCAAGTCATAGCCCTCGGCCACCAAGTGTTCAGGATCGGCGATCGAAATGCCGTCGACGTAGTCCATAACCACCACGTGCTCGGTGCACAGGTCCAGATAGGATTTAGGGCACGTCACGCCATGAACGCTCTCATGGAACTCGTAGAAGTCGTTGAGGTTTTTGGCCTCGGCCAAAAAGTTGGTCTCCTCGCGAAACGAGGTCCACAACTCCTCGACTACGCCGTGCAGGTCAACGAATTGATCGGTGTTAACGAACTTGGAAACAATGCGCACCACCGAGCGGATGATATCGATGTCCTGCGCCATAACCTGCTGCGCACCGGGGCGCTGCACCTTGACGGCTACGTCCTCGCCCGTCACCAGACGAGCGCGGTGTACCTGCGCGAGCGATGCGCTACCAAGCGGATTGGGGTCGATCGCATCGAACATCTCCCCCAGGCGCAGGCCGTATTCCTCTTCCAAGCAGCGGAGCACTACCTCGTACGGCACCGGCTCCACGTCGGAGCGCAGACGACGCAACTCGTCGCAAAAGCGTTGCGGCAGAATCTCGGACCGGTTGGCCAGAATCTGCCCCATCTTGACGAACATGGGGCCGAGTTCCTCGAGCAGGCGGCGCAAACGAACCGGCGTGAGG
>UREZ01000055.1 GCA_900547025.1 uncultured Collinsella sp. | reverse complement strand
GCCCGCCATGCGCGAGAGGCGCTCGATAAGGCAGAGCGTCTGACCGCCGCGGTCGCCGCGCATGAGCGAATGAACCTCGTCGATAACCACATAGCGCAGGTCGCAGAACATACGAGGGATTGCCATGTGCTTATGGATCAGGAGCGCCTCGAGCGACTCGGGCGTAATCTGCAAGATACCGCTCGGTTTTTTGATGAGCTTAGCCTTGTGCGACTGCGAGACATCGCCATGCCAGTGCCAGACAGGGATATCGGCCTCTTCGCACAGGTCATTGAGACGGACGAACTGATCATTGATGAGTGCCTTGAGGGGGCCAATGTAGAGGGCACCAACGCTTGCGGGCGGGTTCTCCCAAAACTCGGTCAGGATGGGAAAGAAGGCCGCTTCGGTTTTGCCGGAAGCTGTGGATGCCGTTAGGAGCACATTGTCTTGTGTGTTAAAGATGGCGTCTGCCGCCGCAACCTGGATAGAGCGCAGGCTCTCCCAATCGTGGGAGTAGATGAAGTCTTGGATAAACGGGGCGTAGCGGTCAAAGGCGTTCACGGGGCCTCCTCTCAAAAACGAATCTCTCAACGCGGCTGGCAACGGCTTGCTGCATTACAGTCTCAACGTTCGCCCAGATAAAACCTGCCAAAATAAACCTGTCCCTTTTTGGCAGGTTAGATGGTGAATTCGGCGAAGTTACGGTCGCCGCCTGCGGTGCCGGTGTCGCCTGTTGCTGCTGCCGGCACCAGCGCGTCGCCGCCGACGCTTTGCAGCAGCTCGGCTACGTTGGCGTCGGGGTTCTGGCATAGGATGTCGAGCAGCTCGATAAAGTCGCGAATGACTTCACGCGGCGTCAGATGTGTGTCGGCTCCCACACGACCGAACTCGATCTTGAGGAAGTCCACCAAGTCGTTCTCGGTAAGCGTGGGCGTCCAGCCAAAGTAGCCGGCGTGAATTTGCATGAGTTTTTCGATCAGCACCAGCAGCTCCTCGTAGGTGAGTGGCTGCAGACGGATGATGGGCGCGAGCATGTCCTTAAGGTCCTCGCGCGCAAAGCGACCCTGAGCGAGTCGGCTACGCAGAGCCTCGTAGGAGAACACGCCGCGGCGGCGGTCTTCGATGGAGGTTGGCGTGCCGCCCATGATCATGCCCAGGTACTGCGCCTTGCCCTGGAGTGTGTCGTTGTACATGGTCAGGATCTTCTCGTAGTTGTACTGGCGCGTGATCGCGTTGGGAATCTTATACAGATTCACGAGCTCGTCGATGAGCACCAACATACCCTTGTAGCCGCTGCAGACCAAAAAACGCGCGATGAGCTTAACGTAGTCGTACCAGTCGTCATCGCTGATGATGGTCGAGGAGCCCAGCTCGGCGCGTGCCTCACTCTTGGTGCGGTACTCGCCGCGAATCCATTTGGTCACGCGGCTCATAGCTTCTTCGTCGCCCTCGGATACGGCCGCGCGGTAGCGGCGGAGCATACGGGAGAAGTCGAAGCCGTGGACCATTTCCTCGAGCGGGGCCAGTTGGGCATTGACGGCAGACTCATCGGCATCGGCACACGAGGCGACCCAGCGATCCAGGATAAGGTTGAGTGCACCGCCCTCGGGGCGCGTTTTAGTCGATATGTTGCGGATGAGCTCACGGTAGGTGGCAAGGCCCTGTCCCTGGCCGCCCTGCAGGCGGCGCTCAGGGGATAGGTCGGCATCGGCGACGACGAATCCCTCGCCCATGGCGTGCGTGCGGATGGTCTGGAGCAAAAAGCTCTTGCCGGCTCCGTAGCGACCGACTAAAAAGCGGAAGCTCGCGCCGCCATCGGCGATGAGACTCAAATCGGTGAGCAGGGCGCGAATCTCGACCTCGCGTCCCACGGTGATATAGGGAAGGCCGATGCGCGGGACCACGCCGCCCTTGAGCGAGTTAAGGATAACGGCAGCGACGCGTTTGGGTACACGGGGCGCTGCGGATGCGGTATCACTCATGGTCTAGGTATCCTCTCACGTCTGCTTCGTAGTCCTCGATAATCTGCGGCCCTGCCGCGCTAAATTCAATTACGGTGTCGCCCACCAGGTCAAAGAGCGCCTCGTTGATGCTGTCGACGAGCATGTCCTCGCTCTGCCCCGATTGCACTACCGCCGATTCCGCCTGTACTGCGTTGTGCTCGAGCAGCGCGCGGAGATAGGCGTCTGCGGCAGGCGTGAGTTCGTTCGTGGCGTCAGCGGGCGCAACAGCTGCGAACGCGGGCGTCGGCGCGAGAAGCGGTGCCACGACACCAAACTGTTCGGTGGATATGGTTGGCTCGTCGGTCTCGTCCTGCCGAATGGGTGCCGCGACCGCCTCGACAATCGCGTCGGCTACGGGCTCGGCTTCCGGTTGCCCTGAGTCCGCTGCCTCGGCTTCCACAGGTGCGCCGTCCTCGCGCTCTTCGTCGATTAAAAGTGCTTCGCGCGTTTGCGCAGCGGCGCTCCGAATGTGCCCCAGCTGAGTCAGGTCGATATCGATCTTGACGGGCTGGTGTGCGGCGTCCCACGAAAGCCATGCCACAATCTCGTCATCGATAATCTTGGCCAGATATTTGGGGACCTTTTCTTCCTTAAGGGGATGGGCGGGGTCCAGCGCCAGGCGCAGGCGTTGGTCGCAGGCGCGCATCATTTCACCGAGCTTGCTGCTCTTTTGCCTACTACCATGGATACGCATACATTCCCAAAAGCCGTTTTGGCAACGGTAGATATGGATGGGATCCAGGCGGTATTCGCAGTTCTCGTGGCGCTCGGGCGCAAAGAATACGGCCGAGGCAAACATGGTGTAGGGCATGGCCGTCTCCTCCCCAAACAAGCTCGCTACGATGCCGGTCTTTCGATGCGTGTCATAGTAGCGCGCCATGCGGACATACGCGGCGCATGCCACGTGGCGCAGATCGCGGTGGTGGCTGCGGTCGAGCCGCGAGTTACTTAGGTTGTACGTGGAGAGGGCGTTGATGGCGGCCATGAGTCGCTCCTCGCGCACCTCATCGGGCGGAAGGGGGAGCGTGGGCTCGGAGGTTTTGCGACGTTTGGGGGTCTGGTCGGACGGTGCCGGTGCCGGTACAAGGTCTCGTGCCGCGCGCCGCAGCTCGATAAGGGCGTTATCGAACATGACGGTTTTAGAGTCGCGGAGCAGCTTGGGGTCGAGCCCATGGAATACGGCGTAATCCTGCAACCACACGCGTGCAAACCGATCAATGCCGGGCTCGAAGGCGCGATAGACATCCCAAAAGGCCTTGATCTTGTTAAAACCGTCGAGCGGGTCATCTACGCCAATGCCGCAAATCAGCTCATAGAGATACAGAAAGGCAAAGGACGTAGACGTTTCCTCGACGGTTCCGCGGCGCACTTGGGCACGCCAGGTAAAGTAGCCGCGCAGCTGCCGGTCGCTCATGGCGTTGTAGGTGGGAAAGTACGACTTAAAGGTGCCGTTGTAGGGACAGTCGTCCTCAAAGTCGGCCATCAGCAGGCCCTGGCGGTAAAAAAGCTCGGCTTCCGAAAGCCAGCGGCCCGCACCGCCCTTGGGGTCATCCTGCCAGCGCGATATCTCGCGCATTTTACGGTACTGGTCGGGGAGGAAATTCTGCATCTGTCGGCCGGTTTTGAGAATCGGCTCGTCTGCGTAGATTTCGTTTGAGAAGCGGGTGGACTGATGGGTCCGGGCCTCGGCCATAATGCGCTCGATGAGCATCTTGATGTCCTGGTCGGCCACCGCTTCTCCTCTCCTAACGCAGCTACGGTGACCTCATATCATAGCACAGCATCAAACAGATGTTCGAGATACCGCTGCGTTGATAGATTTAGAACAGGAGGGCGTAGATGACGGCGATGACGACGGAGGGGAGCATATTGGCCGTGCGGAAGGTCTGAGGACGGATGAGGTTGACGCCGACGCAGAAGATGAGCATGGAGCCTACGAGCGAAAGGCTGTCGAGGGCTGCCGTGGTCATGATGGGGGAGAGCGCGCCGGCAAACAACGTGATCGTCCCCTGGAACACGGCGACGGGCAGGGCGGAGAAAATGCAGCCGCGGCCAAGCGACGCCGTCATGGTGCAGACGATGATGCAGTCCAATGCGCCTTTCAAGGCAAGCGTTGACCAGTCACCGAGCAGACCGTCCTGGATCGATCCCACGATAGCCATGGCACCGATGCAGACGGTCAGCGATGTCGAGACAAAAGCGTTGGTGAACTCGTTATCGCCCTCACTGCCAGTCTTGCGCTTGAGCCATTCGCCAAGGTTCTCGATGGCGGCCTCCAAGTTGATGGCCTCGCCGATGAGCGAACCGAGCGCAAATGAGACGATGAGCATGGTGGTACCGGTGGTCGCTAGTGCCTTTCCATCGATGATGAGCATCTTTTGCATGGTGCCGCCCAGGCCGATAAACAGGACGCACAGCCCCGATGCTTTCATGAGCGTGTCTTGGATGCGCGGTGTAATGAAGCGGCCGCCCGCTAATCCCAAAAGACCGCCCGCAACTAAAAGCACAACGTTGATGATTGTTCCCAAGCCCGGCATGAGCCCTCCTGTATTGATGCCAACGTGGCAATCGTAGCAGAACGAAATGCGAGGCACATCGCGACTCATCTAATACGTTATATAAGTGGTGTTAGGAATGATGCGCAGCATTTAAGCCTCAGGTGGTTGTCGGGACATAGGGATAGTATTCAAAGCGCAGTGTCATAAGCCGCTGCGGGAATTCAATAGCCGCGGCGATGATATTGGCATCGCGGGCACGATCAAACCCTTCGAGTTCGATCTGATACGAGACGTCTTGCATAATGTCCAGACGCCGCCAGGCTAGGAGTGTGTCGCCATCGAATTCCAAGGTCTTGCCTCCATCTGGAGCAACGGCGTATAGACGCAGCTTGGCGGTGGTTGCAGGGTCGACAACCGTGACCTTTTTAATTTCGTTTCGAGTATTCTTGGCGCCCAACAAGGTGAGCAGTGTTGGGGCCACGACCTCGCCCGATGGCAAAAAGACGACTTCGATGGATTCGGGAAATGCGATGATGGCCGACTTGCGGACGGGTTGATTGGCGGCGGCAACTTCGATGTTCGCAGCGTCGATGACCTCTGTGTGGTCGAGCGCGGCAAGCACGCAGCAGTTACCTTCATCGATCTCTTGAGGATCAGCAAGCCCCAGACTGTCCGCGAGTTCGGAATCGTTTGGATCGGTAGCGGGTTCATTCGGTGCTTCGAGAGAAGCTGGGACGCTGTTTGTCGGCGACGGCGTGTCGCCCGCACCTGCTTCTTTGTCCGCGCTCTCTTCTTGTATGGTTGCGTTGATGGGTTCGTCGTTTGGGGGGAGCGTCTTGGCGTCAAACGCGGAGAGGAGAATTCCGATAGCTCCGGATCCGTTCCACTCCATTTCGAGAAGCGCCGGGTCGGCAAGAATGCGTTGCCTGCTTTGCGCGTGGGAATCGATTTCAAAAGGACCTGCCTCTATCCCTCGTGTAAGGCTGAGTGATCCGGCTGGCTTCTCGAAATGAGCGTCTGTGTCTTTGGTACTGACGGCGTAGAACAGCAGGGACGCTTCTCCCGCCGCGATGGCATCGGTGCCGGCTTTGGTCAGCCGCAATGATGCCGTGAATGAGAGGGTGGGCTGCGCATCGTCTGCATTCGCGGCGGCGCAGCCCAGACATATACCGCCTCCTTTCTCAAAAAACGTACCGTCGAAGGCGACCTTCGCTCCGTTCGCCGAGTCATCGACCGAAGCGATGTCGATGCGCAGCTCTAAATTGCATGGATCGCCATCTGCATCGAGCACAGCCGAGCGCCACGTGCAGACGGCGCACCCCGCCCGGGAGCCGTTTGCCTTGTTCGAACGATCGATATCCACGACTATCGAGCCGTCCGTATTACGACGAAGACATCCCGAGGTCGAGATTGCGGCCTGTGCGATCGAAAAACGCTTGCACGCAATGGCGCTCGACGGATTTGGTGCGGAGCTTAGGGCCGCTGGTAAGGAGTCTGCCATGACAGGAGTCGCCCAAGCGGCGACAGGCGTTCCGGTTGCGAGCGCGCCGCAGAGTGCGACGACGGGCAAAAGGTTCTTCGATGCCATAGGGTCTCCTTAGCTAATTTAGTGTGGCCTGTCCGTGTTTTGTTTCTGGCTGCGTTTGATGTGCAGACCGAGGCCGGCGGTCCCCGCGCCTGCTGCTGTGGCGCCTGCTGCCAAGAGCCATCGTCTGTCGCCTGTCTGCGCCAACGGTTCCTCGCGGTCGCCGCGGTCGAGCTCCGAGAGGTCGACCGTCACTTGCGTGGCGGCCTGCGCCTGTTCTTGCTGGGCAAAGGCCATGGCTGGCCCAAACGCTAGGATGCTGACGGCGGCGGCCAGGGCGACGGCCTTATGCCGTGTGCGCACCGGGCTCGACCGTCCAGGTGATCGTTGCAACCTGATCGCCTTCGCCGGTTACGCGGAAGATGTCGCGCGTGACGCGGGCGACGTTTCCGCTTGTCTTGAGCTTATTTTTGTCCGTGCCACCGGCAATGCCCTGGTAGCCCATGTCGAAGGCTGCATTCTTGGAAAGATCGAGGCCCGTTCCCTGCATTGCGGCGCTGGCGTTCTGGAGCGCGCCGTCGGGGCCGACCTTAAAGTCGATGGAGTTCTGCGCGGTTCCGGCCTTGGCGTCGGCGGCAATGGTCCAGGTGTTCATGGCGTCGATCTTCATGTTGGTGACATGGATGCCGTAGGCCGAATGATTGTCGATGGTGGTCGCGTCTTCTGAGGGGCCCTGAAGCGTGCCGTCGGCCTTGGCGACGAAGGGAATAACCGTCGGAACTTTGAACTCAACGTTGTCGATCTCGGTCCTGACCATTACTTTCGTGGTTCCAACGCGCCCGGCTGCCATAGCTGGCGTCGGGACGGCGCCCATTGCGAGCGCGAGCGCGAGCCCTGCGCCCACGACGAGCGCTCTGGCTCCGTTCATGTTCCTGGTGATGTCCATGGTCGTTCCTTTCTATTCGCCGCGGGCCGTCCCCGCGATGATTGGACGAATGCTGGTGAATTGCGTGCGGTGTCGCGTCGACCGGAAAAGCTAGTTCTCGGTTTGCTCAACCCGCACCTTGACACGTGTCGGATTGCCGTGGCTGTCGAGGGTCTTGGCATCGAGTGCCTGGATCTCGATGTACGCCTCGCCTTCTTTGATGTCGCCGGCGGGGCACGTCTCGATTGTCTTGCCGGTCTCGACCACACCGGATTCGTACATGGTCTCGTCGTTTTGGATGACGCGGAATCGCTGGGGAAATTTATTGTCCTGGACGTTTTGCACGTTGACGCGCAGCTTGCCGTCCTCCTGCAGCTGAGCGACCGGTGCGACCGAAATCGTCATCATGTTGTCGCGGACTATGGCGTCGAGCTCATCTTGGATTTCCTGACGCGTTTTGCCCTCGGCCGTCGTAACCGAAGCGCCCGCCTCGGGTACGGGCTGCGACTGCCAAGCGTATAGTCCTACGGCGACAAGGGCACAGACGATGGCCAAGCAGGCAACGATGAGCTTCTTGCGACGACCCAGGCCTGCAAAGTGGGGTGGCTTCTTCGCGCTCATGCGGCATCCTTGGCGGTATAGATGCGCGCAAAGGTGGACGGGTTCGCTCCAAAGAGCATGTGAAGCATCAGGCGGCGTGAGTAGACAAGCTCGTCGAAGTCGGGAGGGAGCTCGATGTCGTGGATATGCGCGATGCGGTGGGCGAGCGCCGAGAACGACTCGGGGTCGCAGATCACATCGGTGGTAACGTGGTAGACCGTCGTATCGGGGAATGCCTCTTCGTCGAAAGGCAGGAGATGGGGATCGTCGTCGACTTCGATGGCGATGCCGTACTGGGGCCAGTAATATGCCATGGGAACCTCCCTGCTTCTGGGGCCAAAACTTCTGTCGGTTTTGGCTGTCGATGCCGACCGTATCAGCCGTTACTTGACCAATTGCTGACCAAATGCTTGACGGATTGGCGTCTCCGCAGGTAAAAGGCGGCAAAAAATACTCCAACTTTTTTCGAGCGACAATCGCGCGGTCGGCGACGGCGGGGCCATATGTGTCAAAAGCATCGCCTGCCGAGGAAATCAAGCCGCTCGCCGAATTGCACGAACGTAAAAATCGCCAATTATGGAGACGGTCTCGAACACGTCGACGAAACGATGCGGTAACATCTCCCTGCAAACACTGTAGTTAGCTAAAGTGGGAGTTCGCGTGTCTGCAACCATCAAACCCTTCACCGACGAGTTTGAAGAGTATGGTCGCGATGAGTCTCGCGCATCGGGCGAGGCCTCGAGCATCTCGTTTCCGACAACGGAAGACGAGGTCCGTGCCATTTTGGAAAAGCTCCATGCCGAGCGTGTCCCGGTAACGGTTCAGGGCGCCCGAACCGGCCTTGCCGCCGGTGCCGTGCCCCACGGCGGGCATATCCTCAATACTTCCCGTATGAATCGCTACTTGGGCCTTCGCCGCGATGAACAAGGCCAATTTCTGCTGCGCGTGGAGCCGGGCGTTGTGCTCTCGGAGCTGCGCAAGCAGCTGAGCAAGAAGGTGCTGCCGACTGCTGGTTGGGACCAGGCATCGCTTGAGGCCTACGAGGAGTTCCAAGAGGCCCCCGAGCAGTTCTTTCCCACCGATCCCACCGAGGCATCTGCCTGCTTGGGCGGTATGGCGGCATGCAACGCCTCTGGCGCACGTAGCTACGCTTACGGTCCCATGCGCCCCCACATCACGGGTCTTCATGTCGCGCTGACCGATGGCGACCTGGTCGAACTTCAGCGCGGCGAGGTTTTTGCGCAGGGTCGTCGCCTTTCGCTCGTCACGGTGCAGGGCCGCACGCTCGAGCTTGATCTTCCCGCCTACACCATGCCCAAGACCAAAAATGCTTCGGGCTATTTTGTTGCGGACGACATGGATGCCATCGACCTCTTTATCGGCGCCTGCGGCACGCTCGGCGTCATCACTGAGCTCGAGATTGCCCTGCAGCCGGCACCGGCGGTCGTATGGGGCGTCAGTTGCTTCTTCGATAGCGAAGACAAGGCCGTGTCCTTCACCGATTCCGTGCGCCCCGTCCTGTCCCACGCGGCCGCCATCGAGTATTTCGATGCGGGCGCCCTGGATATCCTACGTCGCCAGCGCGAGCAGTCGACGGCATTTGCCTCGCTGCCGGCGCTCGACAAAGAGGCTAAGGTCTGTGTCTATGTTGAGCTCGACTGCGATGACGAGGCCCAGGCGACCGAGGAGCTGTACCACCTGGGATGGGTGCTGGAGCTTGCAGGCGGTCGTGACGATGCGACATGGGTTGCGCGCACCGAAGTCGATCGCGAGTGCCAGCGGTTCTTCCGCCATGCGGTACCCGAGAGCGTCAACATGCTTATCGATGAACGTCGCCGCACGGACCCCACCATCACCAAGCTGGGCTCGGACATGTCGGTGCCCAACGCACGCCTTGCCGATGTCGTGGCCCTCTATCGCCGCACACTGGCCGAAAGCGGGCTTGAATCTGCTGCCTGGGGGCACATCGGTAACAACCATCTGCATGTGAACATCCTGCCGCGCGATGCGCAGGACTACCGTCGCGGTGGCGAGCTGTTTGCCCAGTGGGCTGCGGAGGTAACGGCTATGGGCGGTGCCGTTTCTGCCGAGCACGGCGTCGGCAAGATCAAGGCGGGCTTCTTAGAGACGATGTACGGTCACGAGGCCATGGTCGAGTCGGCGCGGCTCAAGCTCCAGCTCGATCCCGACGGGCAGCTGGGTCGCGGCAACCTGTTTTCGGAGAAGCTCTTGGATGAGCTCGTCCAGAAAGGGGGCGCGTGAAGATGAGCGATTTCCATATGGTAGTGTGCGTCAAGGCGGTGCCGGGCAGCACCGAGGTCAAGATGGACCCCAAGACCAATACCATCGTGCGCGATGGCAAGCAGGCGGTCATTAATCCCTTTGACGCGAGTGCTTTGGAATGCGCGCTGGCGCTGAAGGACGACTTTATCGGCTTTGGCATGGACGTGCGTGTGACAGTGGTGTCGATGGGCATCCCCGCGACCGAGTCGCTGCTGCGCGACTGCATCGCCCGCGGCGCCGATGATGCGCTGCTGCTGACCGACCGAGCCTTTGCGGGCGCCGATACTCTGGCAACCACCTATGCCCTCAAGTGTGGCATCGAAGCGCTCGACGAGGACTTCGACCTGCTCATCTGCGGCAAGATGGCGGTGGATGGCGATACGGCCCAGATCGGCCCCGAGCTTGCCGGTGCCTTTGAGATCCCCTGCGTGACCGACGTGAGCTGCGTGCAAAGCGCGGGCTTTACGACGTGTGGCTCGCTGGCGCTCGTTCACGGATGCGATGCCGGCGAGGAGACGGTGTACCTGGAGATGCCGTGCGCGATGACGACCGCCAAGGAGATTGGCCAGCTGCGTATGCCGAGTATTGCCGGTATTCGCGCGGCCGAGGATGCAGACGTGCGCGTGGTCAGTGCCGCCGACGTGAACGCCGACCCCGCGCGTTGCGGCCTTGCCGGGTCTCCGACACAGGTCGTGCGCTCGTTTGTGCCCGACCGTGACCAAACGTGCGAGGCCGTTGAGGGGACGGCGTCCGAGCAGGCGGTAAAACTTGCCAGGATTATTGAGGGGATGGCATAGATGAGCGGGCTGATTATCGATAGCGAAGCCTGTATCGGCTGCGGTCGCTGCGTTCGCGCCTGCGCCTCGGGCGGCATTGTGGTGGAGGGCGAGCACCCCAATCGCTGTGCCCACGTAACCGACGGCTGTGTCCTGTGCGGTGGGTGCGTCGACGCCTGCCCCGTCAACGCCATCTCGATCGAGCGCGATGGGGCCACCGGTGCGGTAGACCTTGACGCGTATCGAGACATTTGGGTCTTCGTGCAGACTGACGAGCACGATGCCGTGGCTCCCGTGGCCTACGAGCTTATGGGCAAGGGGCGCGAGCTTGCCGATGCCCGCGGCTGCCGTCTGGTGGCACTGGTTGGCATGGGCTCCGAGGGCTCGCTCGGGGACCTGGAACATCTGATTTGCGCCGGTGCGGACGAAGTTCTGGTCTGTCGTGACGAGCGCCTGCGCCAGAACGATGCGGAGGTCTACGCCCGGCTGATCTGCGATCTGGTGGCCGAGCGCAAGCCCGAGGCAATTCTGTACGGCGCGACCGCGTTTGGCCGCGAACTGGCACCCGGCGTTGCCGTGCGCTTGCAGACGGGCCTTACGGCTGACTGCACCGTACTTTCGATGGATACGGAGACGGGACTGCTGCAACAGACGCGTCCGGCGTTTGGCGGCAACCTGATGGCCACCATCGTCTGCCCCAATCATCGTCCCCAGATGGCAACGGTTCGTCCCGGCATCTTTAAGGCGCCCGACTTTGACTACGGCCGCTCCGGCACGATCACCCAGATATCACTTGCGGATGATGCTAAGGCCCGTGTCGAGATCTCGATTCCCGCCGAGGAGTGGGGGCAGCAGGCCTCGATCGCCGATGCCGAGCGCTTGGTCGTGGTGGGCCGCGGCATTGGCTCCAAGAAGAATCTGCCCCTGATGCGAAAACTCGCCGATGCCCTGGGTGCCGAGCTTGGTTGCACGCGTCCCGTCGTGGAGGCGGGTTGGCTGGGGTATCGCCACCAGATTGGCCAGACGGGCGTATCGGTTTCGCCCAAGCTTCTCGTGAGTATCGGTGTTTCGGGCGCCATCCAGCATCTTGCCGGCATCGGTGGGGCGGAGTGCATTATCGCCATCAACGAGGACCCGGATGCCCCTATTTTCGGTGCTGCCCAGTACAAGGTTGTTGGGGACGCCGTCGAGGTCGTCGAGGAGCTGCTGGCCCAGCTTGAGCGCTAGGCGCGCGTCAGCC
>UREZ01000054.1 GCA_900547025.1 uncultured Collinsella sp. | reverse complement strand
CCTTTTCAAGTATTTATGCGGTTCGTGATTAGTAGCCCACGATGCCCTGCGGGAAGAAGAACATGCACAGCACGACGCACACGGCAAACACGACAGCCATGATGACGGTCAGGCGGTCAAGGTTCTGCTCCATAACGCCCGTGGCAGAGCTGGAGTTATACAGCGAGCTGGCAATCATATCCGAAACGCCGGTACCCTTACCGGAATGCATCAGGACGAGAATCGTCAGCGCCACGGCAGAAACAGCCCAAACGACAAACAGAAGAATCTGGAACGGACCCATAGATAAGCTCCTTAATAGAACAGTTCAAACTCCAGTACTGTACCACAATCCCCCGCTCTCCCCTACCTGCCACTCAAGGACGGGGTGGAAATGGCAGAAATACCAAAAAGGGGGTTGTCCGGTTGTGGACAACCCCCTTGCTAGAAAACGGTATTTGTTTTCTATTAGGCCTCGGTAGCGAGCACGCGGCCCGTCATCTCGGCGGAAGGCTCAATACCAGCCATGGTGAGCATGGTCGGAGCGATATCGGAAAGACGGCCGTCCTCGATACCGGTGAGCTTGGCCTTGTCATCAACGATGATGAACGGCACGCGATTGGTGGTGTGCGCCGTAAACGGATGCTTGGAACCGTCGGAAGCAACGTCAAACATGTGATCGGCGTTGCCGTGATCGGCGGTAATCAGTGCAAAGCCGCCCTTGGTGAGAATCGCCGGGACAACCTTGGACAGGGCATCGTCAACAGCCTCAACGGCCTTAACGGCAGCGTCGAAGACACCGGTGTGACCAACCATGTCGCAGTTCGCGAAGTTCACGATGTAGAAATCAGCGCGATCCTCGTTGATGGCGGCGACGAGCTTCTCGGTAACCTCGGGAGCGCTCATCTCGGGCTGCAAATCGTAGGTAGCGACCTTGGGGGAAGCGACGAGCACACGCTCCTCGCCCTCCTTGGGCTCCTCGATGCCACCGTTGAGGAAGAACGTCACGTGGGCGTACTTCTCGGTCTCGGCAGTGTGCAGCTGCTTCAGGCCATTGGCGGCGATGACGTCGGCCAGGACGTTCTCGGGGAACGTCTTGGGGAAGGCGACCTCGACGTCAAACGTCGGATCATACTCGGTCATCGTCACAAAGTGCGAAAGCTTGATCTGCTCGCGCTCAAAGCCGTCGAACTCCTTGTCCGTGAACACGCGGGTCATCTGACGAGCGCGGTCGGGACGGAAGTTGAAGAAGATGGCCGCGTCGCCCTCGTGAATGCCCTCGTTGTGGGCAGCGAAGGGCTCGACGAACTCGTCGCCGCGCGGGTCCTTCTCGTAGTAGGCCTTGATACCGGCAACGGGGTCGGTATCAGCATCGGACGCGTTGACCATGACGTCGTAGGCGCGCTGGATGCGCTCCCAACGATTATCGCGGTCCATGGCCCAATAACGGCCCGAGACGGTGGCAACGCGAGCGTCGCAACCGGTCTCCTCGGAGATCTTAGCCAGGAAGGCGCAGAACTCACTCATGTAACCGGCACCGGACTGCGGGTCAACGTCGCGACCATCCATGAAGGCGTGGACGCGAACGGTCTTGACACCGTGCTCGGCAGCCATCTTGACCAGAGCCTCGACGTGGTTCATGTGAGAATGAACACCGCCAGGGCTCATAAGGCCCATGAGGTGGAGAGTCTTACCGTCAGCCTTGACATCGTCCATAGCCTTGACGAAAACCTCGTTCTTGGCGATGGAGCCGTCCTTGATGGCATTGTTGATGCGCGAAAGCTCCTGGAACACGATGCGGCCGGCACCGATGTTGAGGTGACCCACCTCGGAGTTACCCATCTGGCCGTCGGGAAGGCCCACGTCCTCGCCCGAAGCACCGAGCGTGGTGTGGGGGTACTTCTCGTACAGGCCATCAAGGAAGGGCGTCTTGGCAGCGGCGACGGCGTTCTCGCCATCGGCCGGAGCAAGGCCGCAGCCATCCATGATAATCAGGAGTGCAGGAAGATGACGTTGTGCCATATGTCCTACTCGCCTGCCTTGACGACCATAGAGGCGAAGTCGGCAGCCTTGAGCGAAGCGCCGCCCACGAGGGCGCCGTCAACGTCGGGCTTGGCGACGAGCTCGGCGATGTTGCCGGGCTTGGCGGAACCGCCATACAGCACGCGGATGCCGTTAGCGAGCTCCTCGCCGAACATCTCCTTGAGGGTCTCACGGATAGCACCGCAGACCTCCTGAGCGTCCTCGGCGGTAGCGGTCTTGCCGGTGCCGATGGCCCAGATGGGCTCGTAGGCGACGACGACCTGCTTGGGGCAGGTGATTTCAAGACCAGCAAGGCCAGCCTTGACCTGGTTCACGACGTGCTCGACATAGGTGCCAGCCTCGCGGACCTCGAGGGACTCGCCGCAGCAGAAGACGGGAACAAGGCCGGCGGCAACGAGAGCCTTAGCCTTCTTGTTCTGGTCCTCGTCGGTCTCGTGGAAGTAGTCGCGACGCTCGGAGTGACCGATGATGCAGTAGGTGCAGCCAGCGGACTTGAGCATGTCGCAAGAGGACTCACCGGTGAAGGCACCCTTGGCCTCCCAGTACACGTTCTGTGCACCGAGGGCGATGGGGGCAGCCTGAATGCGGTCATGAACCGTGGTGATGTCGATGGTCGGAGGGCAGACGAGTACCTCGACGCCAGCCGGAACCTCGGGCAGAGCCTGAGCCAGCTCGTCGGCGAGCTTGGCAGCCTCGGCGACGTCGTTGTTCATCTTCCAGTTACCAGCGATAAGAAGGGTGCGTTTAGGCATCGAGAAGCGCCTCCACTCCGGGCAGGGCCTTACCCTCGACGAGCTCCATGGAAGCGCCACCGCCGGTGGAAATCCAGCTCATCTTGTCGGCCAGGTTAAACTTGTTGACGGCCGCGACGGAATCGCCACCACCGATGATCGAGGTGCAGTCGGCCTCGGCGACAGCCTCGGCGATAGCCTGGGTGCCGTGAGCGAAGTTATCGAACTCGAAAACGCCCATGGGGCCATTCCAGAACACGGTCTTGGCGCCCTTGACGGCCTCGGCGTAGAGTTCCTCGGTCTTGGGGCCGATGTCCATACCCTCACGATCGTCGGGGATAGCGTCGGAAGCGACAACCTCGGGGACAGCGTCCTCGCCAAAGTGATCGGCAACACGGTTGTCGATGGGGAGCAGGATCTTGACGCCCTTCTCCTCGGCCTTCTTGAGCATCTCGCCAGCGCGCTCGACCCAGTCCTCTTCCTTGAGGGACTGACCAACGGACAGGCCCTGAGCCAGGAAGAAGGTGTAGGCCATGCCGCCACCGATGATCAGGGTATCAGCAGAGTCGATGAGGTGATCGAGAACACCGATCTTGGAGGAAACCTTGGAACCGCCGACGATAGCGACGAAGGGACGCTCGGGCTCGGCGAAGATGCCGGTCAGCGTGTCGACCTCCTTCTCGAGCAGGAAGCCAGCGACTGCGGGCAGGTAAGCGGCGGGGCCCACGACGGAACCCTGGGCGCGATGAGCGGTACCGAAGGCATCGAGAACGAAGACGTCACCATAGGAAGCGAGCTTCTTGGCGATCTCGGGATCGTTCTTCTTCTCACGCTTGTCAAAACGGACGTTCTCGAGAACGAGGACCTTGCCCGGCTCGACGGCAGCGACAGCCTCAGCAGCCTTCTCGCCGTAGGTGTCGGCGACAAAGGCAACGTCGAGACCAGAGAGCTCAGCGAGCTTCTTGGCGACGGGCTCGAGAGACAGCTCGGGCTGGAAGCCGGTGCCCTCGGGACGGCCGAGGTGGCTCATGAGGATGACGCGAGCGTTGTGCTCAACGAGATAGTTGATGGTGGGCAGGGCAGCCTTGATACGGGTGGTGTCGCCAACGACGCCATCCTTGATAGGCACGTTAAAGTCAACGCGGACGAGAACGCGCTTGCCGTCGACATCGATGTCGCGGACGGTCTTCTTGGTAAAGGCCATGTTTGCTTCTACCTTTCGTACGTGTCTGCCTCCCATTACGGCAGACGATTTCTTATAAAAAGGGCGCGACCCTAGGGTGTAAGCCCTATAAGGCCGCGCCCTTCTTTAGACGCTCAACGAGCTATTCGTTAAAAGCTAAATTAAGCAACGAACTTCTCGAAGTACTTGATGGTGCGGACCATCTGAGAGGTGTAGGAGTTCTCGTTGTCGTACCAAGAGGTGACCTGAACGAGGGTCTGGCCGTTGCCGAGGTCAGAGCACATGGTCTGAGTGGCGTCGAAGATGGAGCCGTGGGTCTCGCCGATGATGTCGGTGGAGACGATGTCGTCCTCGTTGTAACCGAAGGTCTCGGAGATGGTGGCAGCGTAGGCCTTCATAGCAGCGTTGACCTCGTCGACGGTGACCTTCTTGTCAACGACAGCGTAGAGGTTGGTGATGGAGCCGGTCGGCGTCGGGACGCGCTGGGCGGCACCGATGAGCTTACCGTTGAGCTCGGGGAGAACCAGGCCGATAGCCTTGGCAGCACCGGTGGTGTTGGGGACGATGTTGACGGCGCAGGCGCGGCTACGACGCTTGTTGCCCTTGCGCTGCGGGCCGTCGAGCGGCATCTGGTCGCCAGTCCAGGCGTGAATGGTGGTCATGATGCCGGACACGATGGGAGCGAAGTCGTTCAGACCCTTGGCCATCGGGGCGAGGCAGTTGGTGGTGCAGGAAGCAGCGGAGATGATGTTGTCCTCAGCGGTCAGCGTCTCATGGTTGACGTTGTACACGATGGTGGGCAGATCGCTGCCGGCCGGAGCGGAGATGACGACCTTCTTGGCGCCAGCGTTGATGTGGGCCTGAGCCTTAGCCTTGCTGGTGTAGAAGCCGGTGCACTCGAGAACGACGTCGACGTCGAGGTCGCCCCAAGGCAGGTTGTTGGCGTCGGCCTCCTTGTAGATCTTGATCTCCTTGCCGTCAACGGTGATGGAATCCTCGCCAGCAACGACCTCGTGATCGCGAGCGTAGTTGCCCTGCGTGGAGTCGTACTTCAGCAGGTAAGCGAGCATATCGGGAGAGGTGAGGTCGTTGATAGCGACGATCTCGGAGCCCTCATGACCGAACATCTGACGGAAGGCCAGACGACCGATGCGACCGAAGCCGTTAATAGCAACCTTTACTGCCATTGTGTCTCCTTTCGTAAGGCCCCCGCAAGCTACAGCGCCTGCCGTTGAGGCCCACAAACTAACCACTCGCCTAATATACCTTTTTTTTGACTTGAATTTCACGAGAATGCTCGAAATTGAAAATCAAATTTGCGTTAAAACGCTTTAAAGAATAAAATAGCAGCTAAATCCGTATATAAGTCGATACTTTAACCTACCTGTTTGCTTCAATGAGCTTTTCAAGCCGTAAAACACGATGGTAGAGGGCCGACTTCGACAAGGGAGGGTCAGCCATCTCCCCTAAATCACGCAGCGAAAGATCGGGATAGCGCTCGCGCAGGTCGCAAAAGACCGCCAAGGCATCCGGAAGCGCATCGCGAAGGCCTCGCTGCTCGAGCTCATCGATAAGCGCAAGCTGATGCTGGGCGGCACCCGCACTTCTGGTCTGGTTGGCGAGCTCGGCGTTCACGCGACGGTTCACATCGTTCTTAACCAACTTGACCGCGCGCGCCTCCTCAATCTCGGCAACGCTGCGCTTGGCGCCAATCAGCTTTAATAGATGCTCGATTTCCTCGGCGCTCTTAATGTACACGGCATATGACCCCCGCCGTGCATTAACACGAGCATGGACCCCAATCTGCTCCAACAGATCGCAAAGCCCCTTGGCATATTGCTCGCCCTGCACAGCGATCTCCAAATGAAAATCGCCGCGTGGATCGGCCACGAAGCCGCCCGCGATGAGCGCGCCGCGGATATAGGCAAGTCTACAGCAAGGACGGGCAACGATATGTCGGGGTACGCCGGCGACAAGTCCTCCCCTACGGTCGAGGATACCCAGCAGAACCAAGGCCTTATCCAGGTCTGGCTGATCAGGCAAGGTGATGAGGTAGTTTCGAACCTTATGCAATACAGATTTACGGACGGTGAACTCCGTTTTGAGCTTAAGGATACGATGCGTCAGCGTGATCATCGTGCGCGCGACGGCTCCCGTCTCAGTCGCAACCGTCAAACGATACCGCCCGGAGCCGGCCAGCGAAAGTGTACCGCTCACACGCGTCAGGGCGGCAAGCGTCGACAAATCGCAGTATTCACATTCGGGTTCGCAGCGCGCGAGTTCGTCACGCACCTCGGCGGTAAACGACATGCAGGCCTATGCTTTCGTGTTGGCGCGCGACAGGTCGCGGTGGGAAATGCTCACGTGATATTGAGCGCCTTCCAAATAACGTGCCGTGGCCTCGGCGATGGCAACGCTGCGGTGTTGACCGCCCGTGCAGCCGATGGCAATAGAAAGCTGTGGCTTGCCCTCCGCGATATAGCCCGGCATCACCGTATCGAGCAGCTGCGTCCAAGCTTTCCAGAACTCCTGGGTCTTGGGATGGTCCAGAACAAAGTCGGAGACCTTCTTATCGAGACCGGTCATCGTGCGCATCTCGGGATCGTAGAACGGATTGGGCAGGAAGCGAACGTCGATCATAATGTCCGCCTCAACGGGCATACCGTGCTTAAAGCCAAACGAGAACACGTGAACGTCCATGAGCTGCTGGTCGGACAACTCGGAGAACGCCATGCGCAATTTGTTGCGCAGGGCAGAGGTACGCAGGCGGCTCGTGTCGATGATCATATCGGCTCGGTCGCGCACACCCTGCAGCTGCAGGCGCTCGCGCTGAATCGCATCGGCCGTAGTCTCCCCCGGCTTGGCAATGGGATGGCGGCGGCGGTTTTCGCTATAACGACGGATCAGCACCTCGTCAGAGGCCTCGAGAAACACGATGTCACAGCTCATCTCGCGCTCCTCGAGTGCGGCAACGGCATCGAGCAGCTCATCGAACAAGCCCTGGCTGCGCAGGTCACAGGTGACGGCGAGATGCCTGCCCACGCCCGTATTGATGCCGACGAGCTCGGCAAGCTGGGCGATGAGACGCGGAGGCAGGTTATCGATGCAAAAATAGCCCATGTCCTCGAACACGTGCATGGCCTGTGTGCGGCCCGATCCGGACATTCCGGTGATGATGACGATATCGGGGATGCGCTCCGAGCGCTCCGCCGCATCCATGGCATCTCCCTTTTGCATGTGCTGCCTCCCGAAAACAAGCGCGGGACCCAGCAACCCGGATCCCGCGCGGTCAATTGCCTATATTGAGTATACCGCCCCGAGCGGATACGAGGCCTGTCTTACGCCTCAAGTGCAGCCTTGAACCAACTCGTAATACTCGTGGGGTGCGTGATGGCGGTGCCGACGACAACGGCCCAGGCGCCAGCATCGATCGCGGCGCGAGCCTCCTCGGGCGTATGCACGCGACCCTCGCAAATGATAGGAAGGCCGGGGAATTCCTCAGTCGCCTGGCGCAGGAGCGGCAGATCGGGACCGTCGGCCATGGTGCAATCGATAGCGGCAACACCATGAGACAGCGTGGTGGACACCAGGTCGAAGCCCATGTCAACAGCACGGCGAATATCCTCGATGGTGGCACAATCCGCCATCAGGAGCACACCCTCCTCGTGCAGCGGGCGGAAAGTATCCTCGACCGTCTTGCCATCGGGGCGCGGACGATCGGTGGCGTCGATCGCCACGATATCGGCACCGGCAGCAACGCAGGCGCGAGCGTGACGCAGCGTCGGCGTGATGTAAACGCCCTCGTGCCCATCTTTCCACAGGCCGATGACGGGAACCTCACAGCGACCCTTAATGGCGGCAATGTCGGCAAGACCCTGGCAGCGAATGGCGGCGGCGCCGCCGAGCTCACAAGCTCGAGACATTTGAGCCATGGTCTCGGGCGTACGAAGCGGCTCGCCCATATACGCCTGAACGCTCACGACGAGCTTGCCCTTCAGGGATTGAATCAAAGGATCGACGGTCATAAGGCTGTAACCTTTCTCAGAACAGCCTCCCGAGGCGTGTTGTCTCGGGAGGCTCCTACAGAAGATACGTTTACTTCAACGAGGCAAGAAGATGCTCAGCGGCACCGATGAGCGGAGCATCGCCCTCCAGAGAACCGATGAGGATCGGCGTGTCCTGAAGCGGATCGAGCGCCTGGCTGGCATAGCCCTCGTGTACCGAATCCTTCCACGTCTGTGAACGCCAATCGGGACCTTGGTGAATCACGCCACCCGAAAGCACGATGACCTCAGGGTCCAGGATGTTAGCGAGCGAGCCCAAGCTGGCACCCAGCGCAAAGCCGGCGTCATGGATGACCTCGGTCGCCTTTGCGTCGCCCGCACGGCACAGGTCGTTCACATCGCGACCGACCGAAGGACGGCTGGGGTCGACGCGACCAAAGCGCTCATCGTACATACGACCAATGGAAGTGCCCGAAGCAACCGACTCCAGATGGCCGGAACGCCCGCAGGCGCAGGGAATACCGGCGGCAGCCGAGCACTCGATGTGGCCCATATGGCCAGCAGCACCATGGAAGCCCTGCATCACGCGGCCGTTCTCGACATATGCGCCACCGATGCCCGTACCGATGCCAAGACACAAGACGGAGAACTTGCCCTTGCCGACGCCCCAGTGGGCCTCGCCCAGAGCATGAGCCTGCACGTCGCCTACAACGGCAACGGGAAGACCGAGGTCCTCGCGCAGGCGCGGCCCCAACTGAACACCGGACCAGCCGGGCATGATCTCGTTGGCATACGCGATGGCGCCCGTCTTGGGATCGACGACGCCGGCAGCACCGATACCGACGCCAAGGACCTCGACATCGGGATTCGCCTCGAGAGCAGCCTTGATGGACGCCTCGATACGCTGGAAGACGGCCTCGCCGCCCTCTTGGGCCTCGGTGGGAACCTCGGCCTCAAAAACAGGATGGGGCACACTACCGTCAGCCGGGTACTCCATGATGGCGGTCGCGATCTTAGTTCCGCCGATATCGACAGAGCAGACGTACTTGTTCTCCATGTCGCTCTCCTTAGGAGATAAAAAACAACTACAGGAAATGCGCCGTCAGGCTAGCCGTCACAGCGCGGAAAAGGTTTTCCAGGTGCCCGAGATCGCCAAGAAACCGTGTGACCATTGATCTAATGGGTCATGGCCGCACGGTTGAACGGCGAGGTCGGGTGCCCGGGGAAGCTTTACAGGAGACCGTTGTCCTGGAGGACCTTCTTGATCGCCTCGACGTTCTCGCCGGTCATGGCCTTCACCGGGCGCGGCATGGTCGGGCTGTCGAAGATACCCATGAGGTTCATAGCGGTCTTGAAGGCGCCGACGCCACCGGCATAACCCTGGACGCCCGAGGTGACATCCCAGATGTGCGAAATCTCATTGAGGCGATCCTGCTCGGCCTTGACGGTAGCCCAGTCACCAGCCTGAGCGGCCTTCCACTGACGCACGTAGCCCTCGGGCTCAACGTTGGCGAGACCCGGAACGGAACCGTCGGCGCCACCGAGGTAGGCGCCGTCGACAACAACCTCGTGACCGGTGAGGATGCTCATCGGATGGCCGTTCTTCTCGTTCTCCTGAACGAGGTAGCGGAACGAGATGTCATCACCCGAGGAATCCTTGACGCCGGCCAGAACGCCCTCGGCACCGAGCTTGGCAAGGAGCTTCCACGGGAGCTTGGTGTGGACACACACGGGGATGTCATAGGCGAAGATGGGCAGGTCGAGTTCCTCATGCAGGATGCGGAAGTGCTCCTCGACCTCGGTCATGCCCTGCAGGGCATAGAACGGGCAGGTGGCGACAAGCGCATCGGCGCCCAGCTCCTGAGCGACCTTACCGTGCTCGATCATGCGCTCGGTCTCGGTGTCGATGATGCCGACCAGAACGGGAACGCGGTGGTCGACGATACGGACGGCCTCGGAGATGATCTGACGGCGACGCTCGTCGGTGGAGAAGACGACCTCGCCCGAGGAGCCCAGGAAGAACAAGCCATCGACGCCGGCATCGATCATGCGGTTGATGCTGCGCTCAAAGGAGGCAACATCGAGCTGGTGGTCTTCGGTATCGGGAACAACGACGGGAGGGATAACGCCGGTGAATTTCTGAGTTGCCACAAGAATCTCCTTAGTTGTCTGGTGGGCAGCCCTATGCCGCCCACTCTTGTTGGCAGTGTCCAGGCCGTCTAGGCCAAAGAACACGAGTAGAACGTTTGGTTAAAAAAGTCGACGACTTCGTTTTCGAACGCATTGATGCGCTCGTGAGCGTATTTGGCATAGATGATATGTCTCCGGTCACACTCAAGACCGTTGAATACGGCAAACTGATCCTTGGGATCGCTCACGGTATCCATGAGCGATGTGCCCATGAGCACCGATCCGCGCACCCGAGACGACAGCGCCTCGAGGCCGCCAGGAAGCGGATTGGCAACCGCCGTGCAGGCGAGACCCCGCTCGTCCAGAGCAGAAACCGCCAGCGCGACTCCGCCGCCTAGACCCTCGCCCCATGCAAAGATGCGGTCGGGGTCCATGCCATCAAGATTGCGCGCCACCTTCGCCAGCGCGCAACCCCAACGGACGCGCTCGACAAAAGCGGGCGAAGAAATCCCCCGCTGCAGGTCGTCCGCACCAGCAACATCGTCATCCAGCGCGAGGACGGCATACCCCATGGCGGCAAATCTCGTCATGTGATGCCAGCCGCGCACAGGCCGATCGATATCGTGGAACATCAGGCACAGCGGCACGCGCTCAGACACTCGGGCACGACCGACAGGCTCGATCAAACGAGCGTGAATCGCATCGTCACCGAGCTCAAAGGAGACCTCCGAGTAACGGGCGCAGGGGTTAACAAAGTCAATCGCCGTAATGGCCAGGCCTTGAATCTCAAGATTCGAAGCGCATGTCTCTAAATCAGAAACATCTGCTTGGACATCACCGCGCCAGTCCCGATATTCTGCGAGCCTTGACGAAACCGTTCCAGGAATTCCCACGAGCCCGGGGACAATCAGCTCATTAACATTGCTCTCGCACTTAGACATGAGCCTCCCCTCCCTTGCAGAAAAACGGAATGATCAGATCGTCAAAATCCTGAATCTGCTCGTGGCCAAAGCCTTCAAAGAACTCATGACGCTTTTCGCAGGTCAGGTTGTTATAGACCGCAAACTGCGTCGCTGGCGGGCAGACGATATCGGCTGTGCCGGTGCCAAACAGCACGGGGCATTTGACCATAGGGGCAAAGTTCTTGGAATCGAAGTACGCCAGCTTGGCATAGGCTTCGTCAATACGAGTCGAGTCCTCGTCAAACCAGCGAGACCAATAGCGCAGGCCCTCGTAGGCAATGTCGTCTGCATCCAAATCCCAGACTAGGCGGAAATCTGACAGGAAGGGATAGAGGATGGCGGCACGATTGATAAGCTCGCTGTTAAGCGCACAGGTCGCAATGCCCAAACCACCACCCTGCGACGCGCCGTTCACAAACACACGGGAAAGATCGATGCCCTCGAGCTCGCGAACAATACGGCACAGGATGCGAATATCTTGGTGCAAGCGGACATAGTAGAGGTTGGCCGGGTCGCCGTCGATGCCGGCGACGATATGCCCGGCAACCGTTGTGCCCTCAAATCCACCAATGTCCTCGGAGGGACCTCCTTGGCCGGGGCAGTCGAGGGCGATGAGTGCCATGCCCATGCCCGCAAACGACGCCTGCTCAAACCAGCTGCGGCTTGCACCCGGATACCCATGGAACTGAAGCACCAATGGCACGGGCTCGTCCGAGACGGGTTTAAGGTACTTGGCATGCAGGCGAGCGCCACACATGCCGGTATACCAGAGGTCGAAAAGTTGGCAGGTCGCGGCATCGGTGACCGATGCCGTGTCGATCGCATAGTCAAGCCCGACAGCGTCGGCCTCGGCCATGCGATCCTTCCAAAAGAGATCGAAATCTGATGGACGGGGCATGGCGCCTCGATATTCACCAAATTGATGTTGTAGCTCCTGAGCACTTGGCATGGCTCGTGAACCCAACCTTTCGAAATCGCAACGGAGGTGCGCCCGGCAAGGGAACCGGGC